>NZ_CM001436.1:2526634-2897074 GCF_000243255.1 Methanoplanus limicola DSM 2279 | reverse complement strand
CCGTTAAAATCCAGACGAAATCGTTGTGTGGATGCCAATATGCCGGATAATTGCAGATTACATCTGGGTTCGTGACCCAGTGTCCGGTCTGCGATTGCGGCCATAGCGGCGGGGCAACACCCGGACTCATCTCGAACCCGGCAGTTAAGCCCGCCCACGTTTTGGTGCTGTACTGAGATACGAGAGTTCCCGGGAACCACCAAACGCTGCAATTGCTCAAGTGAGTGATTGTGTCTATTCTGAAAAGTTATTATGTTAGCATCAGCTTTAATTCTTAAATTCTGTGAACTACTGTTAGTATTGACTGATGTTGTTTATTCATCTGGCATTCAGGTTACTTTGAATCGTTTTTTCCAGTATTATGTTTTTTAACCTCTGGTAATTCTCAGAATATCTTCCGGAATTCAGGGTTAAGTTATTTCAATTGATAATTAAATTGAAATATTTTCGGGTTTATTTAAGTATATGACTGTAAGAATCCATGAACAGAAAAATGCAATTGAAAGGATAAACCAGATTTTGAAATCCGAAAGTGAGTTTGCTCTTATTGCCGGTGAACTGAATTCTTTGGGTTTTATACAGGTCTCCGGAACTGACAGTCCTGCATCTTTTGAGAACCGGGATTTAGAGTTATATGTCAGGATGTATCGTGAAAGTGATAATTCAGTCATAAAATATGAACTTCTTACATTTGAAGAGATTGAGAAGGAACTGAATAAGAAATAATGGTAAAATGAGTTATTTTCCAGGAAGGAAGTTTTTAAAAATATATTAAATTATTTTATTTTTCTTAAGTCAAAAAATATTATGTCCTGATTTTGGCTGATTATATTCTATTTTTTCAATAAACAAAATTTATTTGATTTCTTATGCAATCATTATTCCTATGTTTAAAGAACCACTGATTGTATTATTATTTCTTCTTTTAGTGACTCCTGCAATTGGCTGTACAACTTTTGTTGTAACACCTGGTGCATCTGAAAATGGTGAGATGTATGTCGGGCATACAAATGACGGCCTTGGGGAGTGTGTGCTCGGGCATAATCTGTCAGAGGATAAGACAAGAGTGGTTTATATTCCTCCGTCTGATCATCCTTATGGTTCGGAGCGTCCTGTATTGTATGATCCGAATGCAGGTACTGATAATCCCGGCGGGGAAGAAATTCTGGGATATATCCCTGAACTAACACATACTTACGGCTACTTTACATCAGCATACGGAATTATGAATGAATATCAGCTTATGGCTGGCGAATGCACAGATCATGCAAAGATAGCACCTGATGCCGAGGCCGGGGAAAGAATGTTTTACAGTTCCGAACTGTCAAATGTTGTTCTTGAGAGATCTAAGACTGCCCGGGAGGCAGTAGAGCTTGCAGGTAACCTTATTGATACTTACGGGTATTATGGAAACGGAGAGACTCTTATCTTTGCAGACCCGGAAGAGGCGTGGGTAATTGAGATGTGCGGCGGAAACCTGAGTGATACGGAAAGTCTGTGGGTTGCTAAAAAAGTTCCTGACGGAACCGTATTTGTTGCTTCAAATATGTTTCGCATCCGCGATATTGAACCTGGAAATCCTGATATTCTGTATTCTGAAAATCTGTTTGAGGTAGCAGAAAAGAATGGCTGGTGGTCTGCGGAAAATAAAACACTTGACTGGCTGAGTACTGTAAGTAACGGAGAATATTCTCATCCGTATTATTCGTTGTCAAGAATATGGAGTGTTTATAACCGAATTTCTCCTTCACAGAATTTCAGCCCGTATGTTGAAGATTCTTTCAGCCGTGAGTACCCGTTCTCCGTTTTTCCGGATCATCCGTTAAATGATACTGAAATATTCTCTCTATTCAGAGATCATTATGAAGGTACGGTTTTTGATCTGACAACCGGAATCGCAGCCGGACCTTATGGTGATCCCTACAGAATACGTGGAAAATTTGATTCCCATACAGACTTTGAAGAAGGTGAGATCCGTCCGGGTGCATGGCCGAGGCCTATATCTGCATATTACTGTGCATACAGTTATGTTACAGAAAGCAGAAGAGACCTGCCTTATCCGGTAGGGGGTCTCTGCTGGTTTGGATTTGCACAACCCTCTGAAACCTGCTATACTCCCCTTTATTCGGGAACAAATACACTTCCTTATTCATTTGAAAATGGCAACAGATCCCGGTTCAACAGAGATAGTGCATGGTGGTCATTTAATTTTGTGACCAACTGGGCAAGGATTCAGTACTCATATATCTTTCCGGAGATAAAGGAGGAACAGCAGAAACATGAGAACCTCTTCCTTTCGAGGCAGGCTGTAATTGAGGAGGAGGCTTTGGAAATTCTTAATCGTGAGGGAGAGGATGCCTGCAGAGAATATCTCACTTCATATACCGTTGATACTGCCGAAGATCTTGTTTCGTCCTGGTGGAATCTCTCTGACTCTCTGGTAGTATCGTATACTAACGGAGGAATATTTGATCCTGTAAGTAAAAGTACAACATATCCGGGTTATCCTGACTGGTGGTATCAGGATGCCGGATACCAGTACGGGCCAAGAATTTATGATGTGGAGGATCTTGACAGCATTCCTGATCTGGTATATGTTAATGAAACGGTTTATACAGCACCGGGTAGTGAATATGAATATATTCTGAAACATCAGAATGCTGAAAATTGCAGTTGAATAAACCATTTTCTTTTTTTTGAGTGTAACTGAATTTTGTGGACATTATTTTTATCGGGACAGTCGTGCCGTATTTACCCGGATTTTTAATTGATAATATGCGCCGGATGTATCACATTTTGGAAAAAAATACTCCGGCTGGAAAAAACTGTGAATTGGATAGAGTAAATTGGTTTTTTTCCGGTATTGTCACAGATTCAAACCGACACCTATTAATTGTTTAACTTCCTATGTTTGTAAGCACAATGCCAAGGTGGCGGAGCGGCCACGCGGCTGCCTGCAGAGCAGCTATACTCCAGTTCAAATCTGGACCTTGGCTTCGCGAAATTTCTTAACCGGAATTAGCGGATTTTTTGGGATTAATTCCCTTTAAATTGCGGCCAAAGCGGCGGGGCAACACCCGGACTCATCTCGAACCCGGCAGTTAAGCCCGCCCACGTTTTGGTGCTGTACTGAGATACGAGAGTTCCCGGGAACCACCAAACGCTGCAATTTTGTAACTATTATCTGACACTTTTAAGTAAAACTTCCGAAGATTTATCATTCATCAGCGAATTTAGTAATTTTCATCTCTGTTACTCTGCTTTTTTGGAAATATGCTACTATATGTTGGTATTTCCTGGCAGGTATCATCTGCTGAAAACTTTATTGTAATTGTGATGTTTATATTTACCTGATAATTTATGCCGTTATTTTCCAGTGAGGTGTTTTGAACTGATATATGGCCATTACAGCTATCCTTTTTCTGTAGAGTCCGGCGGAATAAAGATTGAAGTCACAGAGGAGAGCGGTCTTTATCTATACCGCAGGGAATGCTGCGGTGAAGTGCGTGAAAATTATATCCAGCCAAAAGAAGGAAGAATTATAATAAATCCTGTAGAACCTGTTAATCTTCCGTCATCGGTAACGAGTCTTCTTCAGGTAAAATTCAAAAATCTTGTAATAGAACCTCAGTCTGTAATACTTGTATATCTTACATTTCCCATTGAAATCGGTGTTTTTTTGCAGACCGGAAAAAATATTGAAGTTATTGATATTTTATCAGTCAGTAAGCAGAAATACTCTCTTTATGGTTCTCCTACAAATGGAACTATTGTCAGATATCATGAGAGCAATATTCACAGAGGTATTCCTGAAACAGATATATTTAATGAAGGAGTTCTCTCCCTTACTGTTGTAAATTCTGGAAAAGAGATTGTAAATCTCTCACGTGCGGTTTTTGACGGATGGGGCATGAAATTATATTATAATGATAACTCTGTTTCAATGGTGGCTGAAATGAACCTGCTTCATAATAATACGGCCGAGACAAGATTTCTAAGTGTCCCTCTGATAATAGGGATGAATAAATCATATGAAATTTATATGTCAAGGAAGATTCCGGTTATGAAAAGGTCATTTATAATGGAGCTTGGTTACTAATGGTGGAAAATCTGGTCAGTACAGTTTCTTCCTGGAATATATCCGGTACTGAAGTGACAGTATATGAACTCTTTTTATTTATTCTGATAATTCTCATCTCATTTGTTCTTGGTCAGTTAATATCAAAAAAACTTAGAAAAGACATCTCCGGTAAAATTCCGGTTAATGATCGCGAACTGTTAATAAAAATTGTTTACTTTACAATACTGATCGTAGGCCTTATTACGGCTCTCCCATATATTGATATTGATCTCTCTGGAATTATATTTGCCGGCGGAATAATTGGTATTATCCTTGGTTTTGCCGGACAGAATCTCTTTTCAAATTTCATATCCGGAATTGTGATCTTCATAGAAAGGCCGATTAAAATCGGTGATAATGTAGGTGTCGGCGATATTCTGGGCACTGTTGAGGATATCAGAATTCTTTCAACTATAATTAAGACTTATGACGGAATTTACACCCGGATTCCAAATCTCACAATATTTTCTTCTAATATAACCAATTATGTTGCCCACGTTGCAAGACGGTTTGAATATACAGTTGAGATAAGGTACAGGGATGATGCAGAGCTTGCAATGGCTGTAATCAGGGATGTAATTGACAGTCATCCGTTTGCTTTAAAAAATCCCGGACCTATGGTATTTGTTGACCGGTTGGGCCAGAACGGAGTTGTAATTATTGTAAAAATCTGGGCCCCCTCTTCCGTCTGGTGGGATGTCAGAACAGAACTGCTGCAAAAGATAAAACTTGCAGTTGAGGCAGAAGGCATAGAGATACCTTTCCCCCAGAGAACTGTGTGGTTCCCGGAAAAAAATCATGTTTTTGCTGAAGAATAGGTCATTTTATTAATATTATAAAAGCTGGTATAATCGTTAAAATGTGAATTCAGGAGTATATTATATCAGACTGTGTTATATTGTGCTGCACAGCGTCAAAGAATATGAAACTAATTTATATTTCATTCTGATTATTGTAGTTCATTTATAATGGATGATTTGATTATTGTTATATCCAGAAGAGGTCCCCATGACTGCCTGTTTTCTTCTCCGATTCTTCTTTTTTACTATTATTATTTGATTTTTGCTGATTAGCTGCTTCTGCTGTGCCTTTCTCTCTTCTGCCGGCTGATGGTTCCTGATCAAATATGTCGTTGTTTTTCGGAGTATTTCTCCTATTTTTTCCGGCAGTTTCTCCTCTGATCTTAACGTCTCCTGAGAGGAGTTCCTTTGGCCTTTTTACCCCTCCTGAAAGTTTCATATTATCTGAAAGAAGTTCTTTTGGTCTTGTATTGCTGCCTATTTTAACGCCGTCAGAGAGGAGTTCTTTTGGTTTTTTGATCTTACTCCCGACTTTAAAATTACCACTGTCTTTAGGAACAATATTCTGTCTTACAGATACTTTCCTGCCGGAAATTGAATCATCACTGGCCCGCTTTACCTTCGCTACTGAGATACTGCTGCCGGAAAAAGTGCTGTCATTTGGTTTCAGTACTGACCCTGCTGAGATTTTTCCTCCTCCAAAAGAATTCTCGGATGGCCTCACTTTTGGTCCTACAGATAAATTCCCCCCTCCAAAAGAGTTTTCAGATGGTCTCAGTTTAGATCCCGCAGAAATATTTCCGGTTGAGAATGCTCTGTCATTTGCTTTAAAGCTGGTATTTCCGATGCTTATCTTTTCACCTACTCTTGCAACATCACTCTTCTCTTTTGGTATCCTGGGGCCTTTGATTCCTCCGACTTCAAATATACGGTCTTTTGGTGCTTTTCCGAGATTCACATCCGTCATTCTGGTCATATCTGCAATATTTTTGTCGGCCCTTCCCGGAACTGATATGCCAGAATCTTCTTTTTCCTCTTTTTTATTGTTTGAGATCGGGATCTGTTGATCTTTAACCTTCTTTTCTTTATGACCTGCGGAATTCTCCCTGCTCCCGGACTCTTCTCTATATCTGGAAAGCTCTTTCTTCAGTTCCTCATATTCCTCACGTTTGACATAATCTCTGGAAGTGAGTGGATAATTTTCAGCCCCGTAGCTGATATCTTCTTCAGTTCTGTTATTTATCTGATTATAGGTGTGGAATTTTTTCTCTTCATACTTTACCGGTTCATCATCTTCGAGAAGTTCATTAAATGAAATACCTCTTGTGTAGCCACTATTGTCTTTATCTTCCCCGTTCTGGATCAGGGCACTGTTCTCATCCTCAAAGAACTCCACAATGTTGAGAGATTCTGTATAATCACCCTCATTATTTTCATTTACATAATCCATATCTTTAATATCCTCTTCTGCTTCAATGATTGGCGGATGAATTTCGTCTCCATCTGATATCTCCGGAGGTTTTGATGAAAAGCCGCCGTCTATAAGTTCCCAGGCATCACTGTCAGGATCTTCGATATAATATTCATCTTCTTCTCTCTCTTCCTGATATGGAATATCATAGTTCTGCTCTGTTTTGAACCGGTCGCTTATTTCATACAGGTTATAAGATTCGTTCCGGCAGGTTTCATCTTCAGTGTATTCAGTTTCAGAGTTATCACTGCTTAACAAAAGATCTATCTCTTCTTCCATCAATATTCTGTTCTCGGCGTCTTCTCTCTTTTTCTCTTCAAGTTCTTCTTTATATTCTTCCCTTAACTGCTTAATCTCCTCAAGGCGCGGGATATTATTGACTCCTGAGAGCATAATGATAATTCCTACATATTTTGTGGACCTTACAGGGTAATCTCCGGAGCGCATCTCAAGCCCTGCAATACTTGAATCGATCCATTTCCGGACAGTCTGGAATCCTTTCATTGAGAGTTCTTTTGACGGCCCTGCAATGAGAATGAGTGCTTTGTTTGCACTTGTCAGGTCACACGGTATTGAGATCTCTTCATAGACTGCTTTTTTTGCAAGGGATACAATCCTGGTTGCTCTCTTATGTGAGCCATCAGTGAAATATGATTCAGACCTCAGTTTCTGGAGTGGATCAAAGTAATTTTTTGGCAGTTCTTCAATTGCATAACCTATGGCTGTGATACCGTTATCCTTCAGGGTGTTCAGGACTTCCCCTGCATCCAGGACAATTTCTGCATATTCAACCCCGGATTCATTGAATTCTCCTGCGCGCAGTAAAAGACCGATCTGGCGTGATATTTTTTCATTCAGTAATTTGTAGAGATCCCTTGGGTTGTCAGGAAAGATCTTTGCATATGCCGCCTGTCTGATGTGTGATTTGCCTTCCTCATCTACTGATGTCTCATATGACGCCTTTATCTTCCTGTACCAGGTTTCATTGTCAAACAGAATTATTCCGTCTACATACTCCTCTATTTTTTTAATATCATCCGCAGCCTTTGCAGCTATTCTCCTCCCTTCATTATGGTAAGGGAGTGTGCATACCGCAAAAACAGGTTCATAATATGCTTTTCTGATCTCTTCTGTGATCTCCGGAATTATGTCGCTTAAACTTCCGCCAAGTCCTGTAAATACGAGAATTGCATCTATATCAATATTGTCAAGTTTTTTTATCTGCGCCATTATTTCTTTGATGTCAACAGTCGATCTGGTATCATAATGTACATCGGGATCGATTGCCGGGAAGAATATTTTGCAGTCGTTTGGAAGGTTTTTAAGTTGATTTAACAGGTTACCGTCTGTATCTATCACAACCGGGGAGATACAGCTTACGCTGCTTCTTCTGTCCTGATAATAGAGCTGATCAACAATTCTTGATCCTGCTCCGCCAAGTCCGACGGCAAGTATTTTCATATTCTGTATTGTCTGCCCTGTTGCTCTGCTGCACCATTTTTAGAACAATTGCAGGATTTTTCCATATGAGATTAAATATATGGCTTTATTCCCTTATTTCAGAATCATAGATAATTCCGTTTTTTATGTACAGATATATCAATATTAGTATTTGCAAGTCAATAAAGACTATTGCTGTTAACAGATTTTAAATTATATATTATCTATATTATCTGTGTCTTATTGTGCAATATCCTCTTTGATTTTGAATATTTATCTGTAATGCCAATATTCCTTATTATTTTTTTAGCTGTAATATTCCTGGTTTGGTCTCTGCAAATCAAAATGATAATTTATTTAACTTCCTCTGAATTAATACTCTATCTGAGGTGAATATACCTTGAGTTATGGAATTGAATTTGTACCAGGAAATATATCAGTTAAACAGGTAGTTAATTACTGTAAACTTGCAGAGCAGAAAGATATCGACTTTGCATGGATTACAAACCACTACAACAACCGCCACTGCTACCCAACCCTTGCAGCAATTGCACAGGCAACTGACAGCATTAAGATGGGACCGGGTATCATGAATACATTCACAGATACACCTGCTGCTATTGCATCATTCATGTGCACACTCAATGAGATTTCAGAGGGACGTGCAGTTCTTGGAATTGGGCCGGGTGACCTTTCAACACTTCCAAAGCTTGCAATTGAAGCTTCAAAGCCTGTTGCACGCCTTGCAGAGGGTGTAAAGCAGATCAAAGCACTCTGTGCAGGTGAAGAAGTCAAGAAGACCGGCGATATGGAATTCTTTGACTATGACGGAGCAAAGCTCACAGGTGTTCAGCTTCCGGCAAAGAAGAAGCAGATCCCTACCTACATTGGCGCACAGGGTCCAAAGATGCTTGCACTTGCAGGTGAGATCGGAGATGGAGCACTCATCAACGCATCAAACTCCAAGGACTTTGATATTGCAATTCCACTGATCAAAGCAGCATGTGATGCAGTTGACGAGAAGAAATTCAAGAAGTTCGATGTCGGCGCATACACCGCAATGTCAATCGACCAGAACGAAAAGAAGGCACGCAATGCAGCAAAGATCGTTGCAGCATTCATTGCAGCCGGTTCACCACCTGCACTTCTTGAGCGCCATGGACTTGACCTTAACAATGTTGCAAAGATCAAGGAAGCTCTTGGACGCTTTGATTTCGGTGCAGTCGGAGGCCTTGTCGGTGATGCAGAAATTGATGCATTCACAATTGCAGGAACACCTGAGATGGTAAAAGAGAAATGTGAGAACCTTACAGCATCCGGTGTCACACAGATTATCTTCGGTTCACCACTCGGACCTGACATGACAAACTCCATCCGTCTTCTCGGAAAATACATTATATAAGTCTGATATTTCTAAAATATCCAAATTTTTTTAACTTTTAAGGCAGGATATTTCACGCGCAGAAAGGATGTGGGTTTACCTTAGTTATCTGTTGCATTATCCGGTTCTGTTTTAAGTGCACATCCGGCGCTTTTACTTCATAATGCTGTTTACTGAACATTATACAGTTAAATATCCGGTTTCTGTTTTTCTCTTTAGTCGAATAGGAGGGAGTGGTTACCCACTCCCTCCTATTCGACTTCTGTGTATTCCTGACTGCTCTATTCTCCATTATTTCTCCGGAATACATTTTCAGGCGCTTAATCTCTCTCTGCGCTGCGATTCTGGCGGAGATACTATTATTGCGTAAAAAAATTATTATTTATATTTAATGCACTCCGGATTTTTTTCAGAGCAGGCTGTGGCAGTTCCGGGCGGCACTGTCCGTTACAGACAGGACAGTCTCTTTGGTTTTGCATGCCGTATCAGTCCTGAAAGGGAAAAGAGAACCCCTGTTCAGAGCTTCATTCCTGCATCTGCATCTTTTAAATGTCCTTTCTGTCATGAAAATATCATGGAGCAGACTCCATCTTTTTCCGATGGTAAAAAACTTTTCATAGGTGAGAGTGTTACATTTCCAAACCTCTATCCGTTCTCAGGCAGTCATATAGTCACTGTAATCACCAGACTGCACAATCCTGCTGAGATGTCTGTCAGGCAGATTAAAGATGCCCTGACAGGGCAGTATGAGGCTTTGATGAGGTGTGACGGTTACCCCTCTATAAACTGGAACAATCTGCCTTCTTCCGGTGCAAGTATGGTGCATCCTCATATGCAGGGGATATCTGATCAGACTCCGGCATATGCCGGCAGAATTTTCATCGAAAAGAGCCGGGAATTTATGATGCGGTATGGCTGCTGCTACTGGGACGGGCTGAGGGAGGCGGAAGCCAGGTCTGAAAGGTATATTTCCGGTGATGAAATTCTCTGGTGTGCCTCTCCTGTACCGATTGGAGAGAAGGAGATCCGCGGTTATCTTCCGTTTTCCTCCCTCCCGGATTTTGATTCATATATCCCGGAGATTTCAGCCGGTTTAAAAAAAATAATTGATTATTATCGTTCATGCGGTCATTTTGCTTTTAATGCTACAATCAGATTTGACAGGCAGGATAATGACGGGTCATTCAGATCATTTGTCTCTGTTATTGCGCGGATTAATCCAAATGAGCTTTCGGTCTCTGATTCTGCGTTTATGGAGAGGCTTCATTTTGAGCCGGTATGTATGACACTTCCTGAAAAAATACCTTTGATGTTTAAGTGACCGTTTTTCATGAAAATTAAGATATTTCCATTTATATGCTCTTTTGAATGATTTCCCGTGGCAATTTTGGTATATTGGCTCAGTTTTGATTATAATCTTAAATCCGGTTAATTTCCGGCAGAAAACTTCTGAAATAAAATTTATGGGCGCAAAAAAAGTTTTTAAATGATTTTATAGTCCTGTTTACCAGGGCTTTGAGATGAGTGCTGTCTTCTTGACAATCTCACCATCGTTCTTGTGTGGCATGCGGATAACGCCGTCACAGCCCTTCTCAATCTCACGTGCTTCGTCACAGAGGAGAGTTGCGGAGCGCATCATCTCGTGTGCTGATGCAACGATTGGTGTGTAGTTCTCATGGCCCTTTGTCATAAAGCAGCCTTTTACATTTACACCTGCAACAGCCTGTGCAATTTCGTATGCTGCACGTGCCTTTGCATATGCGTATGGGTTTGTGAATTCATCTGCAACTGCTTTGTCAGATGTCATGACAATCTTTGGAAGTTCGAGTTCTGCGCCCTTCTTGCCTGCCTTGACCTGGTCAATAACTGCATCAAGTGCGAGCTGAAGTTTGCGGAATGCACCTGTGATTGTAAGGACCTTTATGAGGTTTCCGTTGTAGTCTGACATCTCAACAGGGTCAAGGAATTCACGGCGTGCTCCAATCATGGAGTCTGCCTTCATAATGATATATCCGAAATTGGATTCCTTGAGTGCTGCAAAGTCATCCTTCTTTGATGTAATGTCATCTGTGATTACAACGCATGGAATTCCTGCTGCTGCAAGAGCTTCACGTGCGCCCTTTGGTCCTGGGAGTACGCCGTTTGGTGATACGACAATACAGAAGTCAGGTCCCCATGCCTTCATGTTGTCAACAACACGGTCGATATCTTCAGGCTGAAGTTTTGTTCCGCTTGTTGCCATGAATGTCTGCATATCTTCACGGTCTGCACGCTCGTCAAGGAGCAGTTCGGCCATTACACCGCTTCCGATGTTTCCGAGTTTTGCTATTCCTACTTTAACTACCATATTTTATACCTCTCAAAATTGAGAACATTTTAAATTCATCCGGTCTGGATATAAAGATTTTGAATTCTTCCGGAGTTCCGGTAATATCATTCTGTTAACTTAACATGTTAAAGAAAAGTGTTTAAGTTTATGAGATCATATAACCATGTTAATGAAAGAAAGCCTTCTTACCGATCGCCAGAAAGAAGTCCTTAGATATAGAAAAAAAGGATATACTCAGCAGCAGATTGCTGACGTTATAGGGACTTCAAAGGCAAATGTCTGCACAATTGAAAAGGCGGCTATGGAGAACATAAAAAAAGCGCGTGAGACTCTCGAGTTTTTATTCACTCTTGACGCACGTGAACTCTGTGTGATTAAGTCCGGTTCGGATTTTATTGACGCAGCCAGGCAGATATTTGACGATGCTGAAAAGGTGGGGATTAAGGTAAGGTATGATACAATTTCGCTGATAAACCGGATGCGCGATTCTAATCCTGAAAAGTTCAGGGCCCGCTATATACGCAATGATATTCTGGTCTACATAAATGACGATGGTGAAATTTATTTTAACTGAAATCTGATGTTATCTTAAAAACTTCCGTCCAATAATTTTTTAATTCTAATTTTCCGGTGCGCTTTTACGGTTTCTTCTCATGCCCCTCTCCGGGTGGTTTTGCATATTACGGAATAGGTTTTTAAACCTGTCTTTACAATATTTAGGAAACCGTTATGGGAAGTCCGGAATTATCAGGATATACAATCTCTGAAAATATTGTATTCCTGTTTATTTCCGGGCAATTAATCTTATAATGTGGTTGCCCCGGGTATTTATGCCGGGATTTGCCGAGATTAATGTCCGGTTACGCCGGACGGGCTGACGATGTAGAATTTGATGTATGCGCATATGGGTGGACGAAATTTTTCGGCCCTTACTCTTAAATGAGTAGTGCATATTAAGGTCAGAATCTGTTTGAGAGTAGTAAGTTGCCCTTTATAACGTATAGGTGCACTGTCGGATGTCTGTGAAGATGCAGTTTATCCCCGGCCGGGTTTAAAGCCTGACTGCTGTACATTCGTTTCTGTTCCGATTCAGTCGTTTACTGTCCTTTGCAGGATTTATTTCTGCTTCTCGGAAGAATATTGTGAAAATTTAGTTTGTAGGACTGATCGAAAAATGCCCCAAACAACCAGACCACGCAGGGGATCCCTTGCATACAGCCCCCGCAAGCGTGCAAAAAGCCAGGTACCAAAGTACCAGTCATGGCAAGAGTGCGCCGGGGAACCGAAACTGCAGGGTTTTGCCGGATACAAGGTGGGTATGACACACATTGTAATGGTTGATGACCATAAGAACAGCCCAAGTGAAGGAAAAGAGATTGCTGTTCCAGTTACTATTGTGGAGATACCGCCTATTAAGGCAATGGCAGTTCGGGCCTATACTAAGGATACATATGGTAAGAAAGTATTCGCTGAGGTATGGGCAGATGAACTTGACGGAAAGCTGAAAGACCGTATCAGCATTCCAAAGAAGAACAATGCAGAAGAGAATATTCAGAAGATAAACGAAGCCATTGAGGCCGGAAAAGTTATTGATATATTTGTTCTCGTGCACACACAGCCGGCTATGCTTACCGGTGTCCCCAAAAAAGTCCCTGACATGATGGAAATGCGTGTCGGCGGAGGAGATATTAAGGCATGTTTCGACCACGCAATCGGCCTGTTCGGCAGGGAAGTCGAACTTGAGGATATTGCAGGTGTCGGCCAGTATATAGATGTCACGGCTGTCACCACAGGTAAAGGAACCAATGGTCCTGTAAAACGCTGGGGTATCCCGGTGAGGAAGCGCAAGCACTCACGCGGCAAAAAGAAGAGGCATATCGGAAACCTCGGTCCGTGGACACCTCATCACGTAAGGTGGCAGGTTCCCCAGATCGGACAGATGGGCTACCAGCAGAGAACTGAGTTTAACAAGCGCATTCTCAAAGTAGGAGATAACCCTGAAGAGATCAACCCGGCAGGCGGATTCCTCCACTACGGACTTGTCAGAGGCAGATATATCGCTATTAAAGGTTCTATTCCGGGACCTACCAAGCGTCTTATCAGAATCAGACCGGCAATCCGCCAGGGAGAGCACGTTGTCCGTGAGCCGTCTATCAGCTATATCAGCACAATGAGCAAGCAGGGGTGAACTGAGAGATGAAAGCACAGATATTATCTATAGATGGTCAGAACGCCGGTGAGATGGATCTTCCGGCAGTATTTGACGAGTTTTACAGGCCTGATTTAATTAAAAGGGCAGTTATCTCCAACCAGAGTACCCGCTATCAGCCTCACGGCACCAACCCGTATGCAGGAATGAAAACTTCCGCAGCATCCTGGGGAAGTGGCAGAGGTGCAGCACAGGTTCCAAGGATCAAGAACGGTTCCCGTGTGGCACGTATCCCGCAGGCCGTCGGTGGCCGTGCAGCTCACCCGCCAAAGGTTGAGAAGATCCTTATCAGGAAGATAAACAAGCAGGAAAAGAGATTAGCGATCAGATCGGCAATCGCTGCAACCACAAACCCTGAACTTGTTCTCGCACGCGGACACAAATTTGAAGGTGACGTACCATTTGTTTTTGAGGACTCATTTGAGACTCTTGCAAGAACAAAAGATGTGGTCTCAGCACTTGAGGCAGCAGGCCTTTATCAGGATGTTGTCCGTTCAAGAGATTCAAAGAAAGTTCGTGCAGGACGCGGAAAACTTCGTGGACGCCGTTACAAACAGCGCAAGAGCCTTCTTATTGTAACATCTGAAAAGCCGCACCAGGCAGCTGCAAATCTTGCAGGTGTTGATGCGGTATCTGTCAACCAGTTAAATGCAGAACTTCTGGCACCCGGCACTCATGCAGGACGCCTGACTGTCTGGACTGTTGGAGCACTTAAGAAGCTGGAGGACTTTTAAATGATAATTAAACATCCGTATGTCTCTGAAAAAGCGGCAATGGGCCTTGAATTTGACGGTAAACTCCAGTTCTTTGTCGACAGAAAGGCAACAAAGGCACAGATTGCCTATGAAGTCGAGAAGATGTTTGGCAAGAAGGTCACTGCAGTCAGGACACTTATGACAATGAAAGGCGAAAAGAAAGCCATTGTCAGCTTTGAAGATGAAAAAGCCGGAGAAGAAATTCTCAGCAGACTAGGAATAATGTAAGGTGGTGTGAATGGGAAAAAGAATTATATCACAGAATCGTGGCCGTGGTGGCCCGGTATACCGTGCTCCGTCACACAAATACAAAGCATCACTCAAACATCCTGGCAAGCTGGACGAGACTGTCCGTGGGAAAATTGTTGATATTGAACATGACCCTGCAAGGCATGCACCTATTGCTCTCGTTGAACTTGAAGATGGCAGCAAAATTTACATGCTGGTTACCGAAGGCATGTCAGTCGGTGAAGATGTTGCATGGGGTATGGAGGCTGAAGTCAAAAACGGAAACACACTCAGGCTCATTGATATTCCGGTCGGAGCATTTGTCTGTAATGTAGAGGCAAGGCCAAACGACGGCGGCAAGTTCATCCGTGCAAGCGGTGTCCAGTCACAGGTCATAGGCAAGTCCAATGACGGACGTGTCGGAATAAGGATGCCAAGCGGAAAACACAAGTGGTTCCACGGATTCTGCCGTGCAACAGTTGGAATTGTTGCAGGTGGAGGACGCAGTGAGAAACCGTTTGTCAAAGCCGGAAAGAAGTTCCACAAGGTTAAATCACAGGCACAGAAATGGCCGAGAGTCAAAGGTGTCTGTATGAACGTGATTGACCATCCGTTTGGAGGAGGAGGTCACCAGCACTGCGGAAGACCAAAGACCGTAGCACGTGGAACATCCCCTGGAAGGAAGGTCGGACACATTGCTGCCAAGAGGACAGGAAGGAAGTAAAAAGGTGGCATAGACAATGGCAAAAAAAATACAGAGAAGATTGCCGAGGCGAAAAGAGGAATTCACCTATCACGGCTACAAAATTGAGGAACTTCAGCAGATGAGTCTCAGTGAGCTTCTTCCGATTATGCCTTCAAGGGCACGCCGTAAATTCGGCCGCGGACTCTCACCCGGACATGAAAAAGTCATTGCTGAGGTAAGAGAAGGAAAGGAACGCATCAGAACACATCTTCGTGATCTGGTTATCATGCCGGAGATGGTTGGCAAAACAATCGAGGTATATAACGGAAAGGAATTCCTCAAGGTTGAAATTCAGCCTGAGGCAGTCTTTGGATATCTCGGTGAATTTGCTCTTACCAGAAGGCGTGTAGCTCATGGAAGTGCAGGTATCGGTGCAACAAGATCCAGTAAATTTGTACCACTGAAGTGATTGAAATGGCAAGAACAGAATATTCAGTCGATATTAAAGGCGATAATATTGCAAGGGCAAAGGGAAATGAGTTCCCTACCTCTCCAAAACATTCCATTGAAATTGCTGCTTTCATCAGAGGTATGAAAACCGGTGAGGCAATTGAATATCTCGAAGATGTAGTTGCACTTAAAAAACCAATTCCATTCAAGAGATTCAACCGCAACGTTGCACATAAAAGAGGTCTTAAAAACTGGGATGCAGGAAGATACCCTGTAAAGGCTTCAGAATATTTCCTGAAGGTCTTAAGATCAGTTGAAAAGAATGCAGAGTACATCGGACTTGATACTGAGAATCTTGAGATCATTGTTGTATCTGCGAGCAGAGGAAGAAGAATGAAGTCTGTCTTCCCGCGTGCAATGGGCAGAGCCACTCCAAAATATGCGGATTCCGTAAATATTGAGATCATTGTCAGAGAGGTGGATTAATGTCAGTAGAGAAGAGATTTGTTGAAGATGGTGTCCGCGCTGCACGTGTCGAGAAGTTCCTTGTCAAAGAGCTTAAGAGAGCGGGCTACGGTGGCACTGAGATTATCAGGACTCCTCTTGGAACACAGGTCACAATATTTGCAGAAAAACCCGGAATTGTTATCGGAAAAGGTGGAAAAGTAGTTCGTGAACTTACTTCCACACTTCAGAATGATTACGGTATTGAATCACCTCAGATCGAGGTTCAGCAGGTGGAAAACCCCTCATTCAATGCCCAGATTATGGCTGAAAGGCTTGCAAATTCACTTGAACGCGGCTGGTATTTCAGAAAGGCCGGGTCAAGCATCATGCGCCGTATAATGGAATCCGGAGCACTTGGATGTGAAGTTGTTGTTTCCGGAAAACTTACTGGTTCACGTGCACGTGTCCAGAAGTTTACAGAAGGTTACATCAAACATGCCGGTGAACCAAGCGAGACAATTGTCGAGCACGGATTTGCAATTGCAGTCAAAAAGCTTGGCTGTATCGGCTGTCAGGTTAAGATTGTTCCTCCGGGTGCGATTCTCCCTGATCACTTTGAAGTAATTGAACCGGAAGCCGTTCCTGAGCCTGTCAAAGAGGTTTCAGAACCGGTTGAGGAAGAGATCTCAGCAGAAGAGGAATTCGGACGCGAGATTGATGAGGAGATGGAAGCCACAGAGGATGTTCCGGCAGAGGAGGATTTCTAAATGGCAATTTTTCGTGCATCAGAAGTTGCGCAGCTCAGTGATGTCGAACTGGCTGAACAGCTTTCAAAACTTGAACTGGAGCATGTCGAGAATCTCGGCAAGGTCAGCGCCGGCGGCGCACCTGATAATCCGGGACGCATCCGTGAGATCAGGCGCACTGTAGCCAGGATCAAGACAGAGCAGAACAAAAGGAGAAATGAGGCTTGATTAATCCGGGTAATGTATGCAGGCATGAGCTTACCGGCCTTACTGTTAAGGTTGAATCTTCAACCAACAGTTTTCAGAATAATATCTCCGGCCGGATTGCTGATGAAACAAAAAACATGCTTGTGATACATACCGGAACAGGTCTCAGAAAAGTGCAGAAGATAGGGGCTGTGTTTCAGATCCGCCTTCCAGATGATACTCTTGTAAGGGTTGATGGTTCGGTGCTCGCTTCGCAGCCTGAGAAACGTATCAGTATGCGAATTAAAAATCCGAGGTAAATATGGCTAAAAATACAGGGTTAAACGTCGCTGTTCCTGAAAAGGAATGTAACGACGTAAACTGTCCATTCCACGGCACTTTGCCAGTACGCGGCCAGGTGATTACCGGCAAAGTCGTGAGTGACAAAATGCAGGGATCTGTTGTAATTTCAAGAGATTATCTGCACTACGTGAAGAAGTACAAGCGTTACGAAAAACGTTCTTCAAAGATTCACGCACACAACCCTTCTTGTCTTGGCGTAAAAGTCGGCGATACAGTAAAGATCGCTGAATGCAGGCCAATATCAAAGACAAAGAAATTTGTTGTTGTAGAGGTGTCTGAGGAATGAAAGCAAAGCAGTCCAGAGTGCCAAGGGCACTTGCCACAGGCTCCAGGATGACATGCGCTGACAACACAGGCGCCCGCCAGGTACAGATTGTATCTGTTGACAGGTATCATGGTGTCAAAAACCGTCAGCCAAAACTTGGTCTTGGTGATATGGCAACAGTTTCTGTCAAGAAGGGAACTCCTGAGATGCGCCGCAAACTTGAAAAAGCGGTTGTTATCAGACAGAGTAAAGAGATAAGAAGAATAAACGGCCTCCGCCTCTCCTTTGAGGATAATGCAATGGTAATTACAAACGAACGTGGCGAACCTAAGGGCACTGAGATTAAGGGTCCTGTAGCACGTGAAGTTGCAGAGCGTTTCCCAAAGATCGGCTCAATGGCCACAATTATTGTCTGAGGTGTGCTGAATGGTAAGAATTTCTAGCACTCAGCCCAGGAAACAGCGTAAAGCACGCTACAATGCAAAGCTTCACCAGCTTGGCAAATTCCTGAATGCACCACTGTCATCTGAACTCCGCGAAACATACGGCAGAAGATCTTTCAGGATTGTTGAAGGTGACACTGTTAAAGTGACACGTGGTGATTTCAGAGGCGATGAGGGCATAATTGATGGTGTAGACCTCGAAAAGGGAACAGTCCTTGTCCACGGAGTAACTTCTACAAAAGTGGATGGCACTGAGGTTCCAAGACCGGTTTATGCTTCAAATGTTCAGATTGTCAAACTGAATCTTAATGATAAAATCCGCCAGGAGAGACTGGAGGCGAAGAAGTAATGTCAAACCATCTTAAAAGATTAAATTCACCTTCCGGATGGCGGATTCCCAAAAAGACAAACACGTTTGTAAAGAAGACCGCACCGGGACCACACAACAGTCATGCTATGCCTGTAGCTGTCTGGCTCAGGGACCATGTCGGTCTTGCAAACAATGTCAAGGAAGTTAAGAAGATTCTTACGGACCGTTCCTTAATTGTGAACGGCAGTCCGTGCACCGACTCAAAGATGGGCATTGGTGTCTTTGACATTATTTCAATCCCAAAGATTGGAAAGTATTACCGTATCCTTCGCAACAAGAAGGGTGACTATGTATCTGTTGAAATTACAGAGGATGCTGCAAAATCACGTCTCTGCAAGATTTCAGACAAGACGATTGTCAAAGGCGGCAGGATTCAGCTGAATCTCAGATATGGTGCCAATGTAATCGTTGATAGTCAGGAATACAATCCAAAGGACTCAGTTGTCCTGAGCCTTGAACCTGAAACACGCTTTAAAGTTATTGATCACTTCCCGTTCGCAGTTGGCAGCGTTGCAATGATCATAGGCGGAAAGCATTCAGGTAAAGTCGGTAAAATCTCCGAGATCTGTGTAGTTCCGGGAAGCATTCCTAACAGAATCTACCTGACTGAAGAGAAGACCGGTGTTGAATTTGACACTATTGAGGACTACGTTTTCATTGTGGGCAAAGACGAATCAGCAGTATCTGTATGGGGGATTGAAGAATGAACCCAATGCAGGAAGTCCGCATTGACAAAGTCGTAGTCCACATGGGTGTCGGAGAGTCCGGTGACAAATTAATGAAAGCTGAGAATATCATCTCAGAGATCACCGGTCAGAAGACTGTCAGAACAATTGCAAAGAGAACCCAGCCTGCTTTTGGAATCAGAAAGGGCCAGGCAATCGGCTGCAAAGTATTCCTCAGGGGAGAAAAAGCAGAAGAGGTTGTAAGGGCAGCTCTTGAAATTGTTGAGAAGAAGCTTTATGCAGGACAGTTTGATAAAACAGGCAATGTTTCTTTTGGTATTGAGGAGCACACCGATTTTCCGGGCCAGAGCTACGATCCAATGATCGGTATCTATGGTATGGACATAACAGTCATTCTTGAGAGGAGAGGTGTACGTATCAGCCGCAGAAGCATTGAGAAGAAGAAACTTCCGGCAGCTCAGAGAGTTTCACGTGAAGATGCTATCAAATTCATGGCAGACAGGTTCCAGGTGGAGGTGCAGTAATTATGGCACAGAATAAGAACGCAAACCAGAAAGAATCCACAAAGAAGTTTGGCCGTGGAGCAAATGCATGCCAGATGTGCGGAAGAAAACAGGGACTTGTCCGCAGATACAATATCTGGCTCTGCAGGCAGTGCTTCCGTGAGAACGCAGCAAAGATCGGGTTTAAGAAGCTCAATTAAATGAGGTGTTTAAATTGACAAAACTAAATCCAATTGCAGATGCTATGAGCACAATCAAGAACGCGTCTGATGTAGGCAAAACATTCTGTATTGTTGAACCTGCCGGAAAGCTCATCGGATCAATGCTCGGCATAATGAAGGAAGAAGGTTACATCGAAGGATTCGAACTGATTGACGACGGAAGGGGCGGACAGTTCAGAATCTCACTTAATGGTAATATCAACAAGTGTGGTTCTATCACACCACGTTTCACCGTTAAGACTGATGAAATCGAAGAATGGGAAACCAGATATCTTCCTGCAAAGAACTTTGGAATACTTATCCTGACTACCTCAAAAGGTGTAATCTCACACGAGACAGCACGACATGAGGGTGTCGGCGGTGAGCTTCTCGGATATGTGTATTAGGTGGTGCATTCAGAATGGCAACAGAAAAAAGAATTCAGGTTCCTGATGGCGTAAATGCTGAAGTTCAGGGTTCAACCCTTGTTGTTTCAGGACCTAAAGGCACTCTTAAACGCAATCTGCACTACCCTGGTATATCTCTCAGGGTTGAAGATGGTGAATTTATCGTCTCAACTGAATCCACAAGGAAGAAGATCTATGCAATGCTTGGAACATTTGTTGCACATGCAGGAAATATGTGCAGGGGTGTCCAGGAAGAGTATGTGTACCGCTTAAAGGTAATATACAACCACTTTCCGATTCAGCTTAAGCAGAGCAGTGATATGCTTGAAATCGTAAACTTCCTCGGAGAGAAGGAAGCAAGATATGCAGCTATTCCTGAAGGAGTTTCCATCAAGATTGAAGGAGATGAAATTACTCTCTCCGGTATCAATAAGGAACTTGTCGGTATAAGTGCATCAAGAATAGAGAAAGCAACAAAGGTCCGTGGACGTGACACTCGCGTTTTCCAGGACGGAATATACATTGTTGAAAAGGCGTGAGATAAATGGCTGACGAAAAGATTAGACTTATCAGGGCACGCAATTCCCAGCGTGCAACCTTCAAGCGCCAGGGCCTTTCCCGCAAGAAGAAACTGGAGGACACATGGAGAAGACCACGTGGTCTCCAGAGCAAGCAGAGAAGACAGTACAAGGCGAAGGGACGTCATCCTCAGCCTGGATTCGGCAGTCCTAAAGCTGTGCGTTTCCTGCATCCAAGTGGATATGAAGATGTACTGGTCTATAACCCTGCTGACCTTGAGGGACTCAATCCTGAAGTTCAGGCATTAAGGATTGCCGGCACAGTCGGTAATAAAAAGCGCTTTGAAATTCAGGCAAAAGCCGAAGGACTTGGATTTAAGGTTCTCAATCCTAAGGAGATCAATGCTCCTTTGAAGGATGTGGAAGAATCTGTAGAGGAGGCAGAAGACGATGAGTGATCTGAGGAATCAGAAGCGCATCGCTGCCTCTGTACTGAAATGTGGTGTGAACCGCGTAAAACTCGATTCAGAACGTTCAGATGATATCAGCAATGCAATCTCGCGTGAGGATATCAGAGGGCTTATTGATGAAGGTGCAATCAGTGCAAAACCTGTTAAAGGTGTAAGCCGCGGCAGGGCAAGGGCACTGACAGCCAAGCGTTCATACGGTCACAGAAAGGGACACGGACGCCGCAAGGGTGCACAGGGTGCACGTACTCCGTCCAAGAGAGAATGGATTAAGAAGATCCGTGCAATCAGAAGAGAACTCCGCGTAATGCGTGACGAAGGTCAGATTGACGCTCATCTTTACAGAATAATGTATAGAAAAGCTTCCGGTGGACAGTTCAGAAATGTCGCCCACATGAAGGCTCAGCTTGAGCATATTTCAGGGAGGATGGAATAAATGGCAACCGGACCAAGATATTTTGTTGCGTTCCGCAGGAGAAGGGAAGGTAAGACAGATTATTATAAGCGTTCAAAACTTGTTGTTTCAGGCAAACCCCGTATGGTGGTTCGCATTACAAACAGGCAGGTAATCTGTCAGCTCGTTGAAGCAGGTCTTGAGGGTGACAGAACTCTCGTAGCTGCATATTCGGGCGAACTTGAGAAATTTGGATATAAGGGTTACAGCGGTAACACACCAGCAGCATATCTTACAGGAATGCTCTTTGCAGTAAAGGCATTCAATGCAGGATATGAAGAGGCAATTCTTGACATAGGTCTTCACCGTGCAACATACGGTGCAAAGGTCTTTGCTGCACTTAAAGGTGCTGTGGCTGCCGGACTAAATATACCGCACGGAGAAGAGATTCTTCCGGATGACGACAGAGTAAAGGGCGCTCATATCGTAGCATATCAGCCTGAAAAGGCAGGCGACCTTAAAGAAAATGTCGAAGCGGCTGAAGATGCAATAATGAAGGAGCTGAAATAATGGCCTATGAACAGGAAGAATGGATTCCTCTCACTGGCCTTGGTAAACAGGTCGTGGCCGGAGAGTTTTCCAGTCTTGAAGCAATTCTTGAAGGCGGCAGGCCAATAAAGGAACCTCAGATTGTCGATTACTTCCTCCCGGATCTTGAGGATGAAGTTCTCGATATTAACATGGTTCAGAGGATGACTGACAGTGGAAGGCGTGTAAAATTCCGCTGTGCTGTGGTTGTCGGAAACCGCAACGGATATATTGGCTTTGGCCAGGGCAAGGATGCCCAGGTTGGCAATGCAATTAAAAAGGCAATTGCCAATGCAAAGCTCAATATTATCAAAGTTAAGAGAGGCTGTGGCAGCTGGGAATGTGCATGCGGGCAGGGTCACTCTATCCCGGTGCGTGTTACAGGAAGGGCTGGCAGTGTAAAGGTAAACCTTATGCCGGCACCACAGGGAATCGGTCTTGTTACCGGTGACATCGGAAAGAAAGTGCTCGAACTTGCCGGAGTTAAGGATGTCTGGACATCGTCAAGCGGACAGACCAGAACAACAATTAATTTCGCCAAGGCGACATTTGATGCGCTCAAGCAGGCAAATCTTGTCAGAACCGGCGGAGGTTCAAGATAATGTATTTCGTTGTGCAGGTTCGCGGTGTTGTAAACGCCCGAAAGGAAATTAAGGACACTCTTAAGATGCTTCGTCTGCATCATGTCAACCACTGTGTCATTTTGCCTGAAACCCCGGCATACATGGGTATGATCAGGAAGGTAAAGGACTATGTTGCATATGGTCAGGCAGATGCCGGTGTTCTTGCGACACTTCTCACAACCCGTGGCCGCCTTTCAGCAGATGGTAAGCTTACGGATGAGTATGTGAAGGAGAATTCAGACTTTGCAGATATTGCTTCCTTTGCAGAGGCAGTCTGTGCTGGTGAGGCAAAACTGACTGATATTCCGGATTTAAAACCGGTTCTCCGTCTACACCCACCCAGGAAGGGATACAAGTCCATAAAGCGCACATACCAGCAGGGTGGTGCTCTTGGAAATTACGGAAGTGAGATCAACGGACTTCTCTACAGGATGAGGTGAATTTAAATGCCGGTAAATAAAAGATCAAAGTACCGTGGTTCACGCACATGTGGCGGCGGTACCCATAAAAACCGCCGTGGTGCAGGAAATCGCGGAGGAAAAGGACGTGCAGGTCACAGGGATCACAGGTTTACACATTTCCTTTTGCTCGGTGAAGTCCACAACGGAAAGCACGGTTTTGTAAGTAAGAATAAAGTTTCAGCTAATGTGATTGATGTCGGCGACCTTGACCAGCTGGTGGATTCCCTTATTAAACAGGGTCTTGCTACCATGCAGGATGATGTTGTCGTGATTGACGCCGAACAAATAGGAATTGATAAAATACTTGGCGGCGGAAAGATTAATCATAAAATGAATATTACTGCTCCTGCATTCTCCGAGAGTGCAAGGGCAAAAATCGAAGAGAACGGTGGTCAGGCTCTGACCGCCTGATCTTTTTTTTGGTGAATCATATATGGGAGCGATGCTGGATCGAATGGAGCCGCTTCTGGCAGCAATGCCGGCTGTCAGAGCACCAGAGGGGCATGTCCACTTTAAAAATAAAGTTTTGTGGACAGTAGCTGTTCTGATATTGTATTTTTTATTGACAAATGTTCAGATATTTGGTCTTAGTCCTGAATCTCAGGACTGGCTCGGAATGTACCGTGCTCTTCTTGCCGGTGCAAGCGGGTCTCTTGTCCATCTTGGAATAGGACCGATTGTCACAGCGTCTATTGTGCTCCAGCTCTTAAATGGTGCAGATCTTCTGGGCATCAATACATCTGACACCCGTGGACAGGTTATGTACATGGGTCTTCAGAAACTGATGATCTTTGTGATGATTGTGCTTGAAGCTGCTCCAAACGTGGTCGGCGGCTTTCTGAGACCTGATTCTGCAATTGCTATGCAGCTCTTCGGCGGAAGTATGATGATTGTTACAATCCTGATATTTCTGCAGTTGTGCATGGGCGGGGTACTGATATTTCTGATGGATGAAGTTGTCACGAAATGGGGTGTCGGGTCAGGTGTTGGCCTGTTTATCGTTGCCGGTGTTTCACAGGGTCTGATAAACGGTTTCCTGAACTGGTCCCCTGTAAATGATGCTTATCCAATTGGATTCTTCCCCAGGCTTTTTGCAGTGATTGCTGATGGTGCAAATTTTGTCGAATATTTCGGGCTTGAAATCCTTGCTCTGCTCACAACAATATTCATATTTGGTCTTGTTGTATATGCAGAATCTACGAGGATTGAAATTCCGCTTGCCCATTCGGCTGTGAGGGGTGCAAGAGGAAGATTCCCTGTCAAGCTTATATATGCAAGTGTTCTTCCGATGATTCTTGTCCGTGTTCTTCAGGCAAACTGGCAGATGGTTGGTCTGTTCCTGAACAATATCGGTATTACTTTCCTTGGAAAGTTTGACGGCCAGACTCCTGTTGACGGAATCATGTATGTGACAGCTCCGATTAATGCCCCTACTGACTGGATGTGGTGGCTCTCTGATCTCGGCCATCCGGTATGGGAAGTTCTATTGCGTATGGGAATAGATTTCTTTGTAATGGTGGTCGGAGGTGCGATCTTTGCTCTCTTCTGGGTAAAGACCGCAGGACTTGATTCACCACATGTCGCAAGACAGATTCAGAGAAGCGGAATGCATATCCCCGGCTACAGGCGCAATGAACAGGTTCTTGTAAAATACCTTGACAGATACATCCCCCGTGTAACTGTTATCGGCGGTATTGCAGTCGGTCTGCTCAGTGTCCTTGCCAACTATCTTGGTGTTATAGGTGCTGTAGGAGGTACAGGACTTCTTCTTACTGTCAGTATTGTATACAGGCTTTATGAAGAGATTGCAAGTGAGCAGATTATGGAGATGTATCCGTTTATGAGGGGATTCTTCGGAAAGGAGTGAACAGGTTTTGAGTACTGGCAGAAAGGTTGTAATAACGGGCGTTCCCGGAGTTGGAAAGACAACTGTGATTAATGCTTCTCTTGAGGCGCTTAAGGAGGAGGGTATTAATTACACCTCCATTAATTTTGGGACCTGCATGTTTGAAGTTGCATGTGAGCAGGAAAATGTCCATGATCGTGACGAGATGAGGCGTCTTGATCAGGATATTCAGTGCTCACTGCAAAAGACTGCGGCCCAGGTTATAGCAAGAATCAATGAGAATGTTATTGTCGATACGCACTGTACAGTGAGCACACCGTCAGGTTATCTGGCAGGTCTTCCGGCCTGGGTTTTAAATGAACTGAAGCCTGACATTATCGTGCTTGTTGAGACAGATGAAGATCAGATCCTTAAACGCCGCCTCTCTGATATGAGCAGGCAGCGTGATATGGAAGGATATGCGGCAATTAAAGATCATCAGAGATATAACCGCTATATGGCAGCTTCATATTCGATGATGACCGGATGTACTGTGAAAATAATTAAGAATCTTGATTATCTTCTGGATAATGCAATATCTGAGATGGTTACACTTCTGAGGTGATACATTATGGCTAAGGCAAAGACTCAGAACGCCGGAATGTTTAATTTTTTAATAATAATGGTCATTGCCATGGTCATCTACAGTATTCCGGCGCTAAGGGATCTGGTGGCTTCTATAGCAGGAGTTCTCTTAAATCCTATATACAATATTCTTGGTATTTCATGGCCGGAGATGATTCTTCTTCTTGCAGTAATTACGGGCTGTTACTCTTCTCTTCTTCAGAAATATACAATTGATTATGAGAAGATGCAGGCTGTTCAGAAGAAGATGCGTGATTTCCAGAAGGAGTTTCGTGAGGCTCAGCTTTCCGGCGATGAGAAGAGAGTCAAAAAGATGAATGAGAAGAGGGACAGGATGATGCAGGACCAGCTTGCAATGTCTCAGGAGCAGTTTAAGCCTATGGGCTGGATTATGTTGATTACCATTCCTATATTCCTGTGGCTTTTGCATATGGCACCCGATATGGGGGAAATTACATTCCCGTTTATGGGTACTCTGGGCCTGAATGATCCAACATTCCTTATTCTGCCTGCATGGATTCTCTGGTATATGCTCTGCTCTCTGACACTCAGTCAGGTCATCAGAAAGACTCTGGATATCGGAGGTCTCTGATGAGGGTTACAGTGAGCGGCCCTCCCGGAAGCGGGACAACCTCACTATCCAAAAAACTCTCTGAAACTTTTTCTTTTAAATTTATATCTGCCGGAGAGGTGTTCCGTTCCCTTGCAAAGGAGAAGGGAATGGATCTTATTGAGTTTGGTAAATTATGTGAGTCTGATCCGGAAGTGGACAGGCTTATTGATGAACGGCAGAAAGAGATCGGTGAAAGAGAGGATAATATTATTATTGAAGGCCGACTTGCAGGGCATATGGTAGACAATGCGGATATTAAGATCTGGGTTGCTGCCTCACCGGAGTGCCGTGCCAGGAGGATCTCCGGAAGGGAAGAGTCTGATCTTGAGTCTGCAAAGGACGAAACTATCAAGAGAGAACTCTCGGAGACTGCAAGATATAAGATGTATTATGATATCGATATAACTGACCTTTCGGTATATGATCTCGTTATAAATTCTGAGAAGTGGGGAGTTGATGAATTGTCAGGTTTTGTCATCTCCGCTGTTAATAATCTTAAAGAGAGTTGCAAAGATTAGTATTTTTGAAAAATATTATTAATTATTATCTTACCTTTTTTCCTCTTATTTTTTTTATCTCCATATATTGTGTGTAATTATTATAGTATAATGCAGAACTTTCCGGAATAATCCGGAAAGTTTGCTTATTACTATGAAGTGCGGTATAAGTGCATGGTTTGGAATAATCTCCGTTACACTCCGATTATCCCAAAACATTATGCAGTTCACTATAATCATTAGATCTCTTTGATGTAAAGTAATGCATAAAATCCTCTGTTAGGGGTTTATAATGTGGATTTAAGGCTATTGCTTTCTGGAAATACTCTTCTGCTTCATCGTATCTTTCCATGTTAAGCAAAGAGACACCTTTTGCATAATATGGTTCTGCAAATTCTGGATCAAGTTCTATTGCAGTATCAAAATACTCCAGCGCCTTTTCGTGTTCACCACCCGAAGCAGCGCATGCCAGCCCTTTCAGTGTCCACTCCAGAGGATTTTCTGGATTGTAAAGATATTTTTCTGGATTTTCTTTGTATTGTCTCATCCATTCCTGATGTGTTGCTTTGTCATCCGGTACGGGAGTTCCTTCACTCATTGGGGGCATATTGTCAATGCATCCGGTTGAGAGTATTATGGGTATGCTGATTATAAAGATAAAGAGCAAAAATTTCTTTTCATTCATATATTAAATAACCTTGTTTTTATTGGCCGTAATCAATTTAAAATGTGATATGATCTGTAATTAAATCTAAAAAATAAAGTGAAAAGATATTATTGTCTTTTCATTTTGAAATAATTCCAGAATATCCTACTTCACAATAACTTGCAGGTTCATATCCTGCTGGAAATACTCCGTAAATAACTGCTGTTGTTCTGTAATCTCCTGAATCTGGATTCCACATTGTTGACATGGCCTCATCATAGTTCCAATATGTGGATGATGAAGTTATATACTCTTCCTGGAGCCAATTTGAGTTGGTTCGATGGAAAAGAGTGGCTGATGTTTCCATTGATGGCATAATAATGTCGGCAGTCTGTGATCCTAAATAATTTACTCCTTCTATTCCTAACCATACAAATGCATTGTCGACAAATCCAGTCACATGAGCCCAGACATAATATTCACCTTTTGAATCAGTGTTTTTCTTTTTTGCAGATATATTGAAGTCCATAGTTATTTTTGGATCATTTATATCTGGAATGAATACATCCAGATTCTCAAATTCCTTTTTCTGATTTTTTGTCAAATTTTGATAATATTTAGGATTTACGAGATTAATTACTTCTGAAGCTTTTACAACGTCATTTGATTTCATTGCAAAAAAATTTCCTAATTTATTATCACTAATTTGAGTTGATTTATCAGCATTTATATTTTCAGCACTAACAGCCGGAACGAACATCGCTGTTAGAAATGCTAAAACCATTAGCAGGCTCAAGGCCCGCACGCCTTTCTTTAATTTCATAGTTGTACCTCATATTTTCTAAGAACAACCGGCATGCAAACCTTAATCAGAGTTGATGTGAAATCAGGTAAACGCCGGTTGACTATAACTGGCAGACAACAGGGCAGGATAAGGAAACTGGATTGGTTAAACGGCCCTTATTCTTTCCTGTCAGTTACCAAATAACTTGTTTTAAGGAAGATTTAATCAAAAGAGCAATCCTTTGATGTCATCTCCATTTAAAAATAGTCTATTGAATTATAAATTTACTCTCACTATATCATTGAACTGTTATTCTCATATCGAAGACAGTTGTCTCGCTTTGTAAATATTTTCAGTAATTTCTTTAGATGTGGGAAAAATTAAACCGTCATTGACAGCCCCACCCGGATATTCTATGACAACCTGTGCGACATCTCTTCCTTCTGAGTAATACAGTATTTCATTGCCATTCTCCACACATGAAACATCTAATATTTCAACAGAGTATATGCCGGGTTCTGTCTGTTTTTCATCATTGTTGCATTGATCCCACTTCATGATATAGTCATAACTTCCACCGGATTCAATAGTAATTGTATCGCTGCCACAGGGATAACTGCGTACAACACCAAAAGACGGGTTATTTACAGATATTTCAGGTGGAAATGATTTTATCTGCACCGGATTTTCACCAGAGTTTTTAAACGCAATTCTGACCTGAACTGTTTCTCCCGGCAGGTATGAGGATATTTCCGGAATGGCACCGACAGTCAAAGAAGGTGGTTTTGAAATTCCTGGTACAGGTGTTGTTTCCGGTGCATGCAATGTGTCTGTGATTACAGGTACCTTTGAAGCATTCTCATTGGAGCATCCAGAAGTAATCACTCCTGCTGCAATAAGCAGGCCAATAGATATCCAGATAAATATTATTTTTATGTTGGGTTTCATATGTCGTCCATCTTTCAATTGAAAATATTTCTATGTTTATAACTCATTAATTTCGATAATTCTAAAAAATAAATATGTGCGGTGTTTAATAGTATGTTCCTGCAATATGTTGGGTGTTGAGCCTATCAGATCCGTCCCACCGGGCATTGATATAAACATATTGCTCATCGGCGTTATAACTATTCCAATTAAAAGTTGTTTTTGGACGATGCCAGTCATTATTTGCATATGTCCATTCATCTCTGATTGGATTTGTTTCTGTTCTAAAGTATTCTGAGATTCCACCAACAGTATCAACTTCAGTTGTGCCTGCAAGCCACTCAACTTTTGTTGAAGGATTATCACTATCATCATAAGAATTGTGGTACCAATTGCCTGTAGATGTATCTTTTAGCCATAAATCATAGATCCCATTGTTGATATAGAGACGGTATTCAATTTGTTGAAGAGTTCCAGTTACGTCTAGCAATAACCAATTCCATGGGGTTATCCATGAATGTTCATCGTATATTGCTGTCCATATATAGGAATTACCACTATCAATATAATCAGATATGAATTCGATGGTATCGCCATCACGATTAAGACGAATTTCTCTCTCGTTATAGTTCCTAAAGGTCTCTCCTTGATTAGAATAGGAAATTGGTTTAATAATCCCAAAGACTGTTATAACATCATAATTTGTATTTCTATGATACCAGGCGGAGGTAGCTTTATTGACCTCTCTGCTTTTTTCATCTAAACCATTTAAATTAATAATACTGGACTGATTTCCTGGTAGTTGATTATTAGTTGGACATATTACATTTTTACTATTTATTTTATTTGTTCTCAGATCACTCATGTTTTGGTAGATATTAAACATTTCCAGAGGATAAGAAACTGTAATCATATTTGGGTCTGAATTTGAATTATCAAGTTCTAACATCTTTTTTGGTATTTGTAGTGAAACAACAGGTTCACTTTCATTTACCACAGCTTCTTTTAACCAACTCGATGGGATTGTAAATTTAATAATCTCCTGACTCTTATCTTCATCATTCTGTAATAACCATTTTTTTGGGACAATTATTTGAACAGTGTCTGAATCTTTTAGTGGAGGGGTTGGAGTAAGATATTTAATAAAATTCTTTTCGTCTTCATATGATAATTCATCCATTATACTTGGCTGAAAATCTGGTAATTCCAAAGAAGTATCTTTAGTTACCGAAGTAACTTCCTCTGGTTCATTGGGTATTTTAATTTCAGCACTAACCGCCGGAATGAACATCGTCGTCAGCAATGCCATTACTAATATCAGGCTTAAGGTCCGCATGTCTTTCTTTAATTTCATAGTTGTAACTCTTAGTTTTTCTGGAACAACCAGCATGCAAACCTTAATCTGAGTTTATGTGAAATCAGGTAATGCCGGTTGACTATAACTGGCAGACAACAGGGCAGGATAAGGAAACTGGATTGGTTAAAACGGCCCTTATTCTTTCCTGTCAGTTACCACTTTTTAGTAAGGTTTAATCAAAAGATCACTCTTTGTTACTCCTCATTTAAAAGTAGAAAGTAGGACTATATATAGACCTCTCACCACATCATTGAACTGTTATTGTAATATTGACAGCAATATCTGCGATTAGGAGATTTTGGGTGACGATGTTTTTGTAATATCATCGCTGATGGCTTATTTTTGATAAATGTTGGATTGTTGTCTTTAAAATGTCACTGCGCCTATCTCAAAACGGAATAATTTTTCCTGCATAGTTGGGGGAAATAAAATCCGTATCGACAGCACTAACAGCCGGAACGAACATTGCCCCGACAAGTGCCATTATCAATATCAGGCTTAAAGCCCTTATGCCTTTAACTCTCATATTTTACCTCATAGTTTCTAAAAACAACCGGCATGCAAACCTTAATCTGCAATAATGCAGCTAAATACTCAGTACTGCCGGTTGTTATGGCTGGCATCTGAAACTGCTGATGATAAAGAGCCTTCAGGTCTAATGTCCGTTTTGTGGCCATTAGGCTCTATTATCTTCAGTCTATTATGCCGTTTTTTTATATCTCTGAATATTGTTATATGTAATTTCTGTCCAGAGTCTCCAACAAGGTGATGATTTCTGAACTTTGTGGTTATGTCTGCGCAATTTTGTAAATATTTCCAGTAATTCTATTAGATGGTTGGAAAATTAAGTCGTATTGACAGCAAATACCTTCATTTAATTAATGACTAATTTAGAATACAATCAATAACATAATTGTTGTCCTTATATCTAAATGTGACACCATAGAACTTTTCAAAAAAAATCTCTTTTTCTTTACCTGTAACAGCTTTTGTTGTCATATATTTTGGTTCCAGAATTTCTTTTATAAACGGATAATCCTCAAAGGTTTCATCACTTACTTCGACTTCTTTATATCCAAAACTGACAAGCTGCTCAATAGTGCTGTTTTGTGGATACATCCATGAATTACTTTCACTTACATTAACCAAGACCATAATCTGTCCATGTACTGCCTGGGTAGGTTCTGTTGTTGTTTTATCATTGTCAATTTTTTCAGAAACTGTAGTATTTAGATTTATTTCATTATACTCATTCCAGGAATTGTAATTTAAAATAGATATGTATGTTGCTGAAATGATTATAATTGCTATAATTCCGACGGTAATTATTTGTTTTCTTTTCATGATATCACAAAAAAATGAAATGATTATTTTTAGAAATATGAAGCAACAACATTTCTGGTCTGATGAATTCTCAGAGCATTGTTGTGATAATAATCCCCGTTGTAATCATTAGATGAATATTCATAACTTGTACTTCTTAATACTGGGGCCCATACAACAGACTGTGTGATGGATCCTGAATTCCATTGATATGCTCTGTTATAACTTTCCTGATTTGCTGCTTGCATACCATCCTGGTGATCGGCATCAAAGAGGTGTCCTATTTCGTGAAGTGTTGCTACAGTTCTGTCATGGTGAATTGCATCATATGGGGATGGATCATCAGCCATCTGTGACCATCCGTATCTCTTTTTTGTTGCATTGTTACTGTCATATCCATAGGTCGCCCCTACGCCCCAGTCTGGATTTGTACAGTCATAACCTCCAAGATAAATAGCAATATCTGCAGATTTTGAATTTAAATAACTCGGTGAAACATGACTAATAAATGTATCCAGTGGATTTTGAACTATATTCTGGGCATCAGTAGCGAGTTCACCTGCTTTAGATGAATCATATGTGGCAAGTAAATATATCTGAATATCAGATCTTCCAAACTGATTGTTTGCCTGAGATATTATATTTTGAGCTTTTACTTGCCAGTCCGGTTCGTCATATATCCATTTTGCATCTGTCATGACAAGTATTCTTACATAAGCAGTACTCCTTGATGCTTTTTCTTCTTCCTCAATATTGGCCTGTTCATTTCTGATTCTCATCTCTTCATCAGACATTTCAGTATGGGCAAGGTAATCTTCAATACCATAAATATAATTGCCTTCGATTTTTACGTCATTAACCTTATACTCGATGTGGTACTTATTACCGGAGGAATCTGTAGCTGATAAACTGTCTATGCAATACTCCTCTCCATTTAATATTATACTTGCAATTAGTACTGATTTACTTATTGTCAATACAGAATTGCTATTCTCTACACCTTTGAGATTACCTGTGTATGAATGTGTATCCGGATTTACACCTTTATCATTAACAGGTAATTCCTTTAACGTCATTGAATAATTTTTACCATCAATACAAACAGCTAATTCACCATCCTTAAAAATATCATCTCTGATTTTAGGAATATCAAATAATACCAGATCATATTTTTCAATAGTGCTCTGGATTTTCAGATCTGCTTTTATTTGATCAGTTTCTAATTTTTCTGTTGTTCCTTCAATATTAATTAGGGGAATTGACAAATTATCGTTGTAATTTATCTTATCAGCACTAACAGCCGGAACAAGCATCGCCGTCATCAATGCCATTACTAATAGCAGGCTCAAGGCCCGCACGCCTTTCTTTAATTTCATAGTTGTACCTCATAGTTTCTAAGATCAACCGGCATGCAAACCTTAATCTGAGTTTATGTGAAATCAGGTAATGCCGGTTGACTATAACTGGCAGACAACAGGGCAGGATAAGGAAACTGGATTGGTTAAAACGGCCCTTATTCTTTCCTGTCAGTTACCACTTTTTAGTAAGGTTTAATCAAAAGATCACTCTTTGTTACCCCTCATTTAAAAGTAGAAAGTAGGACTATATATAGACCTCTCACCACATCATTGAACTGTTATTGTAATATTGACAGCAATATCTGCGATTAGGAGATTTTGGGTGACGATGTTTTTGTAATATCATCGCTGATGGCTTATTTTTGATAAATGTTGGATTGTTGTCTTTAAAATGTCACTGCGCCTATCTCAAAACGGAATAATTTTTCCTGCATAGTTGGGGGAAATAAAATCCGTATCGACAGCACTAACAGCCGGAACGAACATTGCCCCGACAAGTGCCATTATCAATATCAGGCTTAAAGCCCTTATGCCTTTAACTCTCATATTTTTCCTCATAGTTTCTAAAAACAACCGGCATGCAAACCTTAATCTGCAACAATGCAGCTAAATAATCAGTACTGCCGGTTGTTATGGCTGGCATCTGAAACTGCTGAAGAGTAGAGATCCTTCAGGTCTAATGTCCGTTTTGCGGCCTTAAGGTTTTCTTCTCTTCAGTCTATTATGCCGTTTTTTTATATCTCTGAATATTGTTATAAGTAATTTCTGTCCAGAGTCTCCAACAAGGTGATGAATTCTATACTTCCTAAGTTTGACAGTTCGTACAGTTCCTCCCCCAATTGTGGCAAAAAAGATTTTGACATTTCCACAGTTTTGCAGAAAAATCTCTCAAAATCTCTACAATTTGAGCTTAAATATAATGCATTATTGTCATTCAAAAAAGTAAAACTCATATTTTACTCTTTAATTTGGCCAACTGTCAAATTCAATTCCGAATTTTTGGAGATTTTGGGATCCAAAATGGATTTTTGAACAAAGTGTCAAACTTGGGATACTTTGTAGATGAGCATCTGAAATTCTGCAAGAAATCCGATTATTTTTGTTATATTCCGGAAAGTCAGATTAATGTTTACAGTTAAGTTGAGCCTATCAAAGCATGATATAATGATCCGTTGTAATCTAATATCGCACCCTGCAGAGCAAATGTTTCATTTCGCTCTTCCTGATATATTGGAGACAAGCCATCATTTTCAAAAGCGCGGAATAGAGCAGATCTTTCTTTGATAAATGTTTCATTGATTATAATAATTCTATAACCCTCATTTTTCAGATCTTCTCTTGTAGGGTTAGCACTTAAATGTGGATTGCTTATAGTGAATTCTCCGCTGGTAATGTTAAATATTGTCAGGAAATGTGAAGCTACTCTGTTATCAGATAAATTTGTTTCATCATTGGATGAACTGACTGGCGTTGTGCTGTCCAATAAAAAAAAAGTGATATTATGACCAAAGTCAAAATTATCCCACATATTGCCGATACATTTACTTTCATTATTATTACCAAATATTAAACATATTTACCATACATATGATGCAATTACATTTCTTGTCTGGTATATTCTTAAAGCATTATTGTGGTAGTAATCTCCATTGTAGTCATTTGAAGAGATTTCGTAAGTGTTACTCTTTAAAAATGGAGCCCAGAGAGCTGTTTGTTTGGTGGTTCCCTGTTCTGTCCACTGGTAGGCACGGTTGTAGGATTCCTGCCCTGGACCTTGTTGCCCTGGCTGATGATCTGCATCGAATAAATGACCAATTTCATGTATGGTTACTTTTGTTCTGTCTTCATGCTCACCGTCATATAGTGATGGATCATCTTTCATCTGAACCCATGCATATCTTCTCTGATCTGGATATGGACTGTCATATCCATATGTTGCTCCAACTGCATTATATGTACTATCGTAACCACCTAAGTACAATGCCAGATCTTCATGATTGCTATTCAAATAAGTTATGGACACCTGATCCATAATTGATTGAAATGGTCTTGATATATGATTGATATCTCCTGATAGTGCAGATGCCTTTGATGTGTCATAATGGGCATAGAAATGTACCTGTATATCAGATCTCTGGAACTGATTGTTTAGCTCTGCAATAATATCCTGTGCTTTAGCCTGCCAGTCCGGTTCATCGGAAATCCATTGATCGTCTGTAAATATGCGAATTCTTACAGCAACTTCACTTCTGACAGCCATTTCCTCTTCTTCAGTTTTAGCTTCAATTTCTCTTATTTTTAGTTCTTCAGCAGAGTACTCTTTATGAGCAAGGTAATCATCAGTTCCGGATAGATATTCGCCTTCTTCTTTAACATCACTTGATCGGTGTGCATAATGTATTACTTTCCCGGATTTTTCTTTATGGGGTATACTTTCAATTACATAATCAATACCATTTACATTAATTCTTGCAATCAGTACCCGCTCACTAATTGTAAGAACAACTTCACTTTTATTTGAGTTTTCAAGATGACCTGTATATGAAAGTGTTTGAGATTTTACATCGGGAGCATTTACCATTATCTCACTTAGATTCATTTTATAAAAAACGCCGTCAATGCAGATCGGAACCATTCTTCCGTTTGCTAATTCATTACGCATTTTCTGAATGTCTAAGGTGAGTAACTCATATTTTTCAAAGTTTTCAGGAATATTTAGTGATTCTTTCTCAGGAATGTCTGATATTATCTCTGAAATACCTTCAATATTTATAATTGGGTTTTTTTTCTTCTCCTGAATATGATCACTTAAGTTTTTATTAGACTCAGCACTAACAACCGGAACAAGCATCGCCGTCAGCAGTGCCATTATCAATAGCAGGCTTAAGGCCCGCATGCCTTTCTTTAATTTCATAGTTGTACCTCATAGTTTCTAAGAACAACCGGCATGCAAACCTTAATCTGCAATAATGCAGCTAAATAATTAGTACTGCCGGCTGTTATGGCTGGCATCTGAAACTGCTGAAGAGTAGAGAGCCTTCAGGTCTAATGTCCGTTTTGTGTCCTTTAGGCTCTCTTATCTTCAGTCTTTTATGCCGTTTTTTATATCTCTGAATATTGTTATAAGTAATTTCTGTCCAGAGTCTCCAACAAGGTAAAGAGAACTATGCCTTGCGTCTGAATATGTGTGTTTCTGAAAATATTTTATGTTTTAATTGTACTTCTTTTAATCATAATATTTTCAGAACCATATATTTTTATATGCTCCATATTTCCTGTATCGCCGCCAAAATACAGAATTTCATCCCAAAGTGCAGTATTTGCTGAATTTCTGACGGTCATATTTGACTTGAGCCTCTCCATAAAGTAATCTGACCATTTCTTTGAATTTTCCATTAATATTTTTGACTGAAATCCGACAACACATTTTGCTCCTTTTTGATATGTTTCATTGGCAATATTTCCATTTCTGCTATCGGAGGCTGAGCCGAATGAAATGTATATTGCCAGGTCCAGATCACTCAATTCACCGTCCTTCATCTTTGCGATATCTCTCTGGCCAATGCCTGATGATGAATCAAAGCATAAGGCAGAAGGACAACCGTGCCCTATGTAGTATATTACGGAGGAATTTGTTATATTTGTAAGTATCAGGTTTGAATCTGATTCAAGGTAGTAATCTGAACTGTAGCCGATTTCATTCAGGATTTTATCTGCATAAATTGTTGGTAGGCTGACATCCCTTCCATAGATAATTTCCTCTACCCATGGGTAACCTCCATAGCAGTGTGCATTTGTGTTGTTTGAAAGCCGGGGATTTTTATCAATATCTTTTAAAGTTATTTTTGGAGTTGCATTGTTAAAAAAATCAGCTGAAAAGATAGTTGCTACAATCACAAACAGTAAAAAAAAGGAAAACAATATTATATTTTTTTCTTCATTTTATTCATGCCTCTATAGATAAGGATTTTCCATAAGGACTTCTCCAGTTTGAGCATCAATTATTGCCTGACCACCCCATGCATATCCCCAGGAATCTTTACCGTTGTCTACATTAATGACCCATGTAAGATGTTGTCTTCCTTCATAATAGGATACAGCCAGTTTATTATCGTATTTAGCTGTTTTAATATCATTAGTTGGAATTCCTATTGTTTCAGTTCCAATTTCTATTGCCGTATCCTCACTAAGATTTGGATCTAATGATATCTGAGTATCTCTTTCAATGCCAATGTACCCAATAATTTCACCTCCTTCGACTGCAATTGTTACATAATTTGGCATATATACTTTTAAACCGGATGCAGAGCGCTGAATTTCGTACCACGAAAAGAGATATCTTGTTTTATCATAATTTCCTTCAAGTTTCTCAGAATTTGTCAGTTCCATATTCATATTCTTAAAATTTGAATAATGTTTAAGTGCAAACTCTTCAGCTATTTTTAAACTTTCATCTTTGGAAAGATCTTCACTTCTTATTTCTGATTCGTCGCTGTAGAAAAATAGTGATTCAACTGTTCCGGTATTTTTATTAACTTTAAAACTTCCTTCTTCTGCCTCAAACTGGAAGTAATCGCCAGATGGAGTGTTAAATTCATCCACTTTTATGATGTTTAAATCTCCGTATGATTTCATTTCTTTTATGGATGAAAGGAATTCCTTTAGGTTTTGTTTTGCTTCTTCAGCATTAAATTCATGTTTTTCAACGGTAGTTATTGTTTGTGCACAGCATAATGTTGTGATGATGGCAAATATTATAAGAACCGATATGTATTTTGTATATTTCATGATTGATCACCTTTTAATATAAGTCTATAATCTGATTTTCATCCCCGTCAATTGTTTTATCACCTATTCCTCCGTCATTGAAAATTCCATAATAACCGACAACATCCCGCCATGCTCCGTCAAAAGCATTCCTGATGGTTTCTCTGTTATCAAGCCGATCATAAAATTTTTTTGCCCAGTAATCTGCCTGACCGGAGGAGACACTTTCCATAAATCCTATAACACATTTTGCGTTTTTCCCTCTTGCTTCTTCTACAAGATTTCCGAGATTTGCGTCATCTTCACCTGAATTACATCCTAAAAATACTGCCAGTTTTAGATTATACAATTGATTTGAAGGCATTTCACTGATTCTTGGTAAAACAACTCCGTCAGCAAAGATAAAGGTTAAACTACCTCCTGAGTTTGTTCCAAACTGGAGTCTCCCTGGAGATGAATGTCCACTAAAGAAGAAAATATCGGTATCTTCCAGTTCACTATATCCATCCAGTGCTCTATTATTGTAATGATGATCTGATGGATTATAGCCCATTGCAGCAAGTTTATTATCTACGTAATATGCTGTTTGCGTTGTATCTATGGTACTTGGGTTATTTGTACTGAATCCATATGCATCTGCCTGGTATGCACTAACAGCCGGAACGAACATCGCCGTCATCAATGCCATTATTAATAGCAGGCTCAAGGCCTGCACACCTTTCTTTAATTTCATAGTTGTATCTCATATTTTCTAAGAGCAACCGGCATGCAAACCTTAATTTACAATAATGTGAAATCAGATAAATGCCGGTTGACTATAACTGGCAGACAACAGGGCAGGATAAGGAGACTGGATTGGTTAAAACGGCCCTTATTCTTTCCTGTCAGTTACCACTTTTTAGTAAGGTTTAATCAAAAGATCACTCTTTGTTACTCCTCAGTTAAAAGTAGAAAGTAGGACTATATATAGACCTCTCACCACATCATTGAACTGTTATTGTAATATTGACAGCAATATCCGGGATTTGGAGATTTTGGGTGACAATGTTTTTGTAAAATCATCGCTGATGGCTTATTTTTAATAAATATTGGATTTTACTCTCTAAAATATCACTGCGCCTATCTCAAAACGGAATAATTTTTCCTGCATAGTTGGGGGAAATAAAATCCGTATCGACAGCACTAACAGCCGGAATGAACATCACCGTCATCAATGCCATTATCAATTGCAGGCTTAAGGCCGGCATGTCTTTCTTTAATTTCATAGTTGTAACTCTTAGTTTTTCGGGAACAACCGGCATGCAAACCTTAATCTGCAATAATGCAGCTAAATAATTAGTACTGCCGGCTGTTATGGCTGGCATCTGAAACTGCTGAAGAGTAGAGAGCCTCCTAGGAGGCTGTCCGGGAATAAAATGTGACCAGATAATAATAGATTCTTTTCTAATTTAAGGCTTAAATTATGCTTCATTTGTCATCGTTTTTTTGAGAATTTACATTGCCGGACAGCCTCCTAGCAGCCTGGATTCCCGCAAATTCATAACGAGCCACACATTTTAATGGCTGAATATCAACTTAAATCAGAATCAGAGTCATTTTAATTGATTGACATAATCCTGCACGTTAGGTCTTGATTACACACATGACGTGATTGGTCTTTTTCATAATCAATCTTATTTATCCATTAAATTATAATCGGGCGAATCATGTGCCGTATTTTTCACCACATGGTTATGTGTCTCAGGGAATGCAGGTAGCAGGATTTGTTTTAGAAAGTTCAATTTTCTTGTCATAAAAATCTCTGGGATATTTTATAAATTCTAATTTTTAAAGGCGCCAATAACGTAATTATAGCCCTTATACCTAAATGTAACTTCATAAAATTGTTTAAAAAAAATCTCTTTTTCTTCACCTTCAACGGCCTTTGTCGTTAGATATTTTGGCTCAAGAATTTCTTTAATAAATGGGTATTCCTCAAAAGTTTTATCTGTAACAATAATTTTTTTATATCCCCGGCTGACAAGCTCCTCAATAGTGCTGTTTTGTGGATACCTCCATGAAGTGCTTTCACTTACATTTATCAGCTCCATGTGATAACCATGGAATGCAGGGGTAGATTCTGTAGTTTGTATAACAGCTGCCGTTTTTTCAGGATTGGGTGTATTGATAATATCAATTTCAGACACATTACTGTTGTTTAAATCAGAAAGAAGTAGGAATCCGACTGTAATTATTATAAATGCCACAATTACACCAGATAGTATTCGATTTTTTTTCATGTTATCACAAAAAAATAAATTTTAAATTAGATATAATAATCCCTTACAACATTTCTGGTATTATATATTCTCAGCGCATTGTTATGGTAATAATCTCCATTATAATCATTTGATGAATATTCATAACTTGTACTTCTTAATATTGGCGCCCATACAACAGACTGTGTTGTTGAACCTGAATTCCACTGGTATGCTCTGTTATAACTTTCCTGATTTGGACCCTGCATTCCATCCTGATGATCAGCATCAAACAGGTGTCCTATTTCATGAAGTGATGCTACAGTCCTGTCATGAATATTTGGATCATAAGGAGAAGGATCATCAGCCATCTGTACCCATGCATATCTCCTATCTGAAGGATCACTATCATCATATCCCCATGTTGCACCTACACCCCAGTTTGGGTTTGTACAGTCATAACCACCAAGATATACTGCAATATCTGCATATTTTGAGTTCAGATAACTTACATCAACGTGATTTATGAAGGTGTCTAATGGATTTTGTACAAGATTCTGGGCATCAGCAGCAAGTTCACTTGCTTTAGATGAATCATATGTGGCAATTAGATTTAATTGAATATCAGATCTTCCAAACTGGTTATTGGCCTGAGCAATTATAAGCTGAGCTTTAGATTGCCAGTCTGGCTCATCATAAATCCATTTGGCATCTGTCATAACAAGTATTCTTACATAAGTAATACTTTTTGTAGCCTTTTCTTTTTCCTCAATTTTAGCCTCTTCACTTCTAATTTTCAACTCATCATCAGACATTGTGGAATGTGCGAGATAATCTTCAATACCATAAAGGTAATTTCCCTCGATTTTGATATCTTTTACCATATATTCAATGTGATACTTATCTCCGGATGGATCTTTTGCAGATAAACTATCAATACAATATTCTTCTCCATTTATAATTATGCTTGCAAGAAATACAGATTCACTTATAGTAAGAACAATATTACTATTATCAACACCTTTGAGATAACCATTGTATGAATGTGTTTCAGGATTCACTCCTTTATCATTAACAAGTAATTCATTCAATATCATTGAATATTGCTTACCTTGAATACAAACTGGTAATTCCCCTTTTTTAAAAATTTCATTTCTAATTTCAGGAATATCAAATGATACCAGATCATATTTCTCAATAGTATTGTCAATTTTTAAATCTGATTTTATTTGACTAGCATCTATCTGCTTTGTAGATCCTTCAAAAATAATCAAAGGAGTTGATAAATATTCTTTGTCGTTCTCTTCCTCCGCACTAACCGCCGGAACGGACATCGTCCCAATGAGTGCCATTATCAATAGCAGGCTCAACGCCTGCAATCCTTTCTTTGCATTCATGTTTTTCGTCTCCATCCTAAGTTTGCCTGGAGGGTTTCACTCAAACTGGCAAACTTAGGTACTAAGAGCAACCGGCATGCAAACCTTAATCTGCAATAATGCAGCTAAATAATTAGTACTGCCGGCTGTTATGGCTGGCATCTGAAACTGCTGAAGAGTATAGAGCCTTCAGGTCTAATGTCCGTTTTGCGGCCTATAGGCTCTCTTCTCTTCAGTCTTTTATGCCGTTTTTTTATATCTCTGAATATTGTTATAAGTAATTTCTGTCCAGAGTCTCCAACAAGGCGAGGATTTCTACACTTTGTGGGTGAATCTGCGCAGTGAGTTTTAATGTATAGTTTCTGATTGTATGTGGTTCGGATTCTCTACTGTGCAGAATGTGGTGTGGTAATGTATTTGCTTATTTGTGTCGTGGTCAAACGAATTCGCTGTTCAATTGTTCATGGGAGAAACTGTCTTTGTTTGAAAGTTTGTATGGCACAGTCAGATATTTCAGTGATGCGTAAGTATGAAACTGATTTTCTCTGTTCAAACCAACCGGGAAAGTAACCGGTCATTATGAATGATCAGATGTCACTGGATTTTCAGACAGTGCCTGTTGACCTTCGGTGAACTCGTGATGGTTTTAACCCTAAACTATGGAACCATAGCCAGAATTGTATAATAGCTTTCATTGTAGTGTAAAATACCCGGTACATACTCATGATAAATCTCCCCGTATCTCCCGGGCCTGACATAGATTTCGCTGACGAATTCACCACTACTCGTGTTTATATTGTAAAACAGTTCTTTCAATTCAGGATATTTTTTAAAATCTGCGCCCGAAATTTCAATTGTGGGAGCCATAATCGTGTCTAGTTTTTCTTCAGGAATCTCGCTAAGCTGCATTTTTCCCCCTGATCCACTCGATCCTATGAAACCTATTATCAGTATGCAGGATATAGCAAAGATTAAAAGTAATAGAATTGCAGATATGGCGATTTTATATTTTTTTGACATCTTTTCCTTCCAGTATATTATGTAATTTCTGTTTTTTCAATCAAATATATAAAAATATTATTTTGTAATGTTTTCTTTATTAAAAGAAATTCAGCACTATATATTTTATACACAAAAGTCTGCTACATAGCTCTTTGCTAAACTAATAGATCCTGCATTATTATGATTGGAATCTCCATGATAGCTTGGTGATGAATATTCACATTGGGTAGTAATACTTCCTTTATATATGCTCCACATAACCGTGTTTTTTGGAATGATTAAAGATTCAAACCATACATATGCCTGATTCGTGCCTCCTGAATTTTCGTGATTTGCGAAAAATACATGTCCCATCTCATGAAGAATACAGTACACTCTGGCATGGTATGAACCATCGTAAAGATCTATTGTGTCAGAATCATCTACCATTTGTGACCATGCGTAACGACAATGTTCTAAATATCCGTCAAGGTATGCTTGAAATCCCCATGCCAGACCCTGAGCGGAACCAATCATATCGTTACCTCCAAGATAAATTGCAACATCAGCATTTTTATTATTCAGGTATGATGTCTCAAAAATATCTTTAAATAAATCTAAAGGCTCATTCATTCTTCTGTATGTATTGGCATTACTTGATAAAATGTCCTTTTTTGATGCATCATACTCTACAACATTCAGGAACACATCTATGTCTGATCTTTGGTACTGGTATGCTGCCTGAGCCATGTAACTCTGTGCGGAAGATACCCAGTTTGACTCAAGCTCATAATTATTCATCATCTGTAGCTACAAGAACATATATTGATTCTCAGCTTTTAGAAGCTTTAACTGAATCTAATGATACTGGCACACCATATAAATCTGAAGGAGAATTAATTTTTGTTGTCTTTGATCTTTCAGAAGATAATTTTTCCAATTTAGCAATTTCAGATTCACTTGGCTGTATCATATCCTTTGAAGAATATATTATATGCAACGGCATTGCAGTTTTCGTTGCGTATTCTCTGTTTTGTACAGGTTCAATAAAGATAATCTCATCCTGAAACTGAATTGTGCCATGGACCAGATTTTTGCCAAATGTAAATATTGTAACAGAATTGTCTAATCCATCAATGCTTCCGGAATATGAATCGATCCCATCATCAATATTTTCAAAGTTCATCCTTTCAAGATTCATAGTATATTCTTTATCATAAATTTTTACTTTTAATGAGTTTTTTTGATTTTGATTAATGCTTACTTCACTGAACTGAACAATATCATATTTTTTAATGGTGGATGGAATGTTTAACTTACCATATTCAACAGCCAGTGCATCTGCTGTTTTACTTTCGGCTAAGACCTGTGTTTTAAATTCGTGAGTATAATCACACAGTTCAAAAATTGCTTTTTGATTATTCTGGTTAACTTTCACAGGATTTTTTTCCTCAGCACTAACAACCGGAACAAGCATCGCCGTCAGCAGTGCCATTATCAATAGCAGGCTTAAGGCCCGCATGCCTTTCTTTAATTTCATAGTTGTACCTCATAGTTTCTAAGAACAACCGGCATGCAAACCTTAATCTGCAATAATGCAGTTAAATAATTAGTACTGCCTGCTGTTATGGCTGGCATCTGAAACTACTGAAGAGTAAGGAGCTTTCAGGTCTAATGTCCGTTTTGCGGCCTATAGGCTCTCTTATCTTCAGTCTATTATGCCGTTTTTTTATATCTCTGAATATTGTTATAAGTAATTTCTGTCCAGAGTCTCCAACAAGGTGAGGATTTCTGTACTTTGTAGCTGAATTTGCGCAGTTTTGACGGATTTAATGTTTAGTCCTGCCGGAACGGGTGTTCATTGTCGAACGGAACAGGTGTTCAATTCAGGCGTAATATACAATTACTGCCGAGAAAAGGATTTGTCCAAGTTGAAAAAAATATTTTATTGATGTACCCTGTCATTTTATTGAATCTGTGCAAAACAATGTTTTTGGAATTTTTCGTGTAAAAACTGCATATGGTCGCCGGTTTTCTTCCTGCGCTATGCCTGAATCTACTTCATGAAGGAGATGTATTCTCTCATTTCCTCACCCTCAGCCAACCACGAATTAAACTCCACGTCAAACTCCTTCCTTGCGGAAATCTCTTCGAGTGTGTATCTCCTCCTCCCCCTTTTGTATAACTCCGGCCTCTTCTTGGATCATACTAAATCTCATACTCTCATGACTGCCCGATGACAATCTGATAATATGTATCGTTCCAGAAGACATACCTGTTGACTTCTCTTTTAACGCAGTAGATGTCCCTGAATTCCTGAATTTCATCATAATCCCATTCAAAGTGACTGAATGTAATATGGCCGCCTTCGGGATCAGATACCAGCTCTCTTAGAACGGGATATTGCTCGAAATCGGAATCACTTATATTGAGAATAACATAGTCCGGGTTTAATTCCGTCTCTTCAAAAGGATAAGCTCCTGCGAAAAAAACCGTATCAGGTGTAAATAAGTGATGATATAGAACATATGAACCAATTACTGCAACAGAAATGATACAGAATGCTGCGATGAGAGCAATTGCCTTTTTCCGGGTTTTTTTTATATTTTTCATGATTAAAAAAATAGAAATAGTTAACTATTCCTATAAGTTGCAACTGTGCTTTTTGCATTCCTAATAGCCAAGGCGTTGTTGCGTGTAGCCTCCCCATGGTAATCTATTGATGAATATTCATATACATTATATGCCTCAATAAAGTCACTCCACATAACAGTATGTTTTGGCAAAGGATCCCACCAACCATATGCTCTGTTAGTTCCTGCTGAATTTTCATGGTCTGCATTAAAGATATGTCCTAATTCATGAATGCTTATACAACGCCGACCATGAACCGTCCCCGTATAAAGCGGGTCGTCGTAAACCATTTGGGACCACGCCCACTGTCCCCAATAGGGTCCGTTTCCAAATCCCCATGCCAGGCCCTGACTTCCACCATCAGCATTGTATCCTCCTAGATATAGAGCAATATCTGCATAACGTGCATTTAGGTAGTTATTATCAAAATGTTCATAAAATGTCCCTAATGGTTCGCTTGTGATATCTGGGTCATTTGACAGATCCATTCGTTTTGAATCATCGTATGCTACAACACACAGGGAAACCTGAACGTCATCCCTACCGAAGGATGATTGACTGTTTGCAGTATTAATTATATCTTCTGCTGTAGCTTTCCAATCACTTTCATCTAAATAGAATTGATTGTCCGTTGTTATTAGTATGTTAACTGTGGTCCATTGTTTTGTTGAGTCTACTGAGCGAGACTCCTGAGATAATCCATCATTTGAAGAAATTAATTCCTTTGTATCTTTTATTATAGGAGTTTCTAAAGTACCGTCATCGATTTTTATTGGTTTTTCCTGATTTACAGAATTGGATGAATAGATTATGTGTAAAACTGGTTTTTCAGAAGAAACCCGCTTTCTTGGTTCAACTGGTTTAACGTAGAATGTCTCTGAATCGATGGAGATACTACCTACAATTACCGTATCTGAAATTGTAAGGAAGATTTCACTATTTTCTATTCCATTAAGGGTGCCGTAATATGATTCGATATTATCTTTAACTTTACTGAAATCAGCTTTTGTTAATTTCATGGAATACTTCTGATTCCCAATTGTAATATATAGGCTTTCAAAATTTTCAAGTTCATTTTTGATATCAGGGATGTCAAAAGTAATCATGTCATATTTTGTTATGATTTGAGGAATTGTAAGTTCTTCTGGTGATTGGATGCCAGATGCAATAAGATCCTCTGTTTTTTGAGCGTTAAGGACATTAATGTTAGTCATTCCATCAATTAAGAGATGTTGTTCCATTTTAGATTCATTGTTCTCCGCACTAACAGCCGGAACGAACATTGCCCCGGCAAGTGCAATTACCAAAAGCAGGCTCAACGCCCGCACTCCTTTCTTTGCGTTCATGTTTTTCGTCTCCATCTTAAGTTTGCCTGGAGGGTTTTACTCAAACTGGCAAACCTAGGTTCTAAGAACAACCGGCATGCAAACCTTAATCTGCAATAATGCAGCTAATTAATTAGTACTGCCTGCTGTTATGGCTGGCATCTGAAACTGCTGAAGAGTAAGGAGCCTTCAGGTCTAATGTCCGTTTTGTGGCCTTTAGTTTCTCTTCTCTTCAGTCTTTTATGCCGTTTTTTTATATCTCTAAATATTGTTATAAGTAATTTCTGTCCAGAGTCTCCAACAAGGCGAGGATTTCTACACTTTGTGGGTGAATCTGCGCAGTGAGTTTTAATGTATAACTTGTGGCAGTATGTGGTTTGTATTATGTTGTATGGCGAATATGTCTTGTTGGATTATCTCTCATTTGTGCTTGTTTGTGCGCTATAGCTTAATTATTCCTGAGAGAAAGTGTCTTTGTTGGAGACTCTGGACAGAAATTATAAGTACTCATTTTTAGAGACTTTAATTCAGACAAATCCCAATAATCGGGTAATTTGTAATTTAAGGAGAAATTTGTCTATGCTTGAAAGGTCTATTGTTTTAGCGTCAGCTATAGTTATGCTGCTTGTTTGTCCTGTTATAGCAGCAGGTGATGGATTAGTTAGTGAGGATAATGGCGGGTATGTGGTTAAATCAGGAGTATTATGTAAATCAGATGATAATATGAGAACAGTCTATTCTTCTATATCTCAGGGGGAAACAAACTGGCACTACAAACAGGTTTCTTCATCTACAAATGTATTGAATATTAACCTTAACTGGGGCAATCCTTCAAACTCTCTCAGCCTCAAAATATATACTGCTGATGGAGAAATTCTTGGGCCATATTATGACAATGCCGATGGACGGACAGATGGGAAAATATCTCTCTCCATAACAAATCCTGATGGTATCGCATCCGGGAGATGGGATTACAAAGTCTATGGTTACAGTGTCTCAGGAACCGAAGATTATTCTATCTGATAGTTTCATATTATTATCATTGTGAGACCAAATTTCCACTCTGTTTTTTTGTTTGTAATAATTATTTTATCTTCTTTCTCATCAGCAGTTTCAGGTGAATATATAGTTACACCATATAGTAATGAATATCCGGAAGATATGCCGGGAGTTGACTTTAGCGGTGCTGATGGCAATGAAACCTTTGCTGATCTCCCGTTGTGGGTGCAGGTCTCAGAAATTGTATGTTTAATTTTTTCATTGTTTGCAATTATAAAATATTTGCCTGTCTTAATTGGAAAAACAAAGACATACAGAAAAAATCCAAAACGAAATCTGATACTGGATTATATCTCCGAAAATCCAGGTGCGACACTTTCTGATATTGAAAGGTCATTAATGATAAACAGGGGCACTCTCAGGTACCATATTGATATTCTGAATTCATCTCATAAAATATCAATAATGCACAGGGGAAATAAAGCACATCTCTTCTATAACAGCGGAAGATATTCAGAGAACCAGAAAAAAGCAATTGTCATATCTGGAAATGAGGCAGCAATGAGAATTATCAGCATTATTGATAATAATCCCGGAATTACAAACAAACAGATTGCCGTAATTCTGGGTGTGAACAAGGGAACAGTTACATACCATATAAGAAAGCTTAAGGAAGCAGAAACAATTCTGGAGGAGAAAGCCGGAACGCAGAAGATGTATTCCATAAATTCTGTTCTCTCTTCTAAACTTAAAAACTAAATTTTTGCAGCAGACAGGGGGTTTCAGATAGGATCTCAATGGACTATTCCGGTTGCGGATACAGACATGTCAACAGTCATTAGGAACTTTCAGATGATAAGCTAAATTCCGGTGAAAAGAGAATTCATCAATCTCCATGCAGTTTTTTGTAAAAGTCATCAATGTCAATCTTAGCAAGTTTTAAGGCACCTCTTAAGGTTCCGGGTTTTAGTTCCTTATGCTTTGGGATGACAGTTCCAACTTTTCCAAAGGGTGTAATTCTGGACAGTCTTACATGGTTCCCGCTTTGGCCGGATATTGTAAATCATTACTTGTTACAGAGGACTTTTATTGCTTTTTCGCCTGAAACGGGTTTCATGTGCCACTTATTTATGCCGGAATTATCTCAAAGGAAGTTATGATGGGATTCCCTCTTTTCGTAACCGGAAATTCTTCAAGGTAGAGTTCTGTAGCCTCTTTTAGATTTTTTAGTGCTTCTTCTATTGTTCTTCCCTGGCTCACGGTCCCGACTTCCGGACATTCTGCAATATAGCATCCTTCTTCTTCAAAGATTACTGCCGTGAAATTACTCATATCTGACTCTATGTTTTTATCTGCTATTACTTTTATCTGACTGTTGTGTTGTTCCCTGTTATCAGTTTCACAGGTTCAGAGTGCAATCGTACCTGTGAAATACGCTGCCATCACAGCACCTGCAACAAGTATCAGTACAATACAGATATAATCGGCACTCTTTAACCGATCCTCTACAAGCGGTGTCCTTTTCATTGTCCTTAAGCCCCTCATGTCAATGGTGAGTCCCAGGACGTTTGCTTTTCCAAGTGCGTTTGAAACAAGCGGAATTATGATCGGTGTCAGTGATTTCACTTTTCCGGTGATGCCCCCTCCCGGATTGTATGCCCTTGCAAGCTGTGCCTCCTGAATTCTCTTACCCTCAAGCTGAAGACTTGGGATAAACCTGATTGCTATCAGGAGCATGAGGGTGTAGTCCACCGGCATTCTGGCCTTCTGAAGTGCATGGACAAGGTCCCTTGGCTGTGTGGATATGATAAGTATCTGGAATGCAAAGAGCATTGCAAAGAACCTCAGTGAGAGAATTGCCGCAAAGTTAAGGGCACCTGTTGTTATCGGTATATTTCCTCCTATCACAGGAACTGCTGACGGAATCAGGTATCCTACCACATCTCCGCTCTGCATGGTCAGAACCGTAAGCAGCACAAGTCCGGCAGAGAGGAATACAAGCATAGGCACCTGTCTTGCAAGTTCGCCTGCGAATTTACCGATTGCAGAAAGGATAAAGAGAACTACCACAAGCCCGGCAATTATAACAGGATCAGTCGCTGCAATTGCGGTCAGCAGTACAAAAATTAAAAAGAGCACCTTTGAGAGTGCATTTAAGTTGTGAAATATGCCGTTTATTCTTTTGTACTGTAATATCTCTGCCATGTCAGTTCACCCCGGAAATACTGCATGAAATATCTCTGGTAATCTTTCCGCCTTCCATTTTTATGATCCTTCCGGCATGCTTCTCTACAATCTTCATATCATGGCTGACCATAATGACTGTATGCCCATCCTCTGCAAGACGGCGGATGATATTCATTATCCTGAGCGACTCCTCAGGGTCAAGCCCGGTTGTCGGTTCATCAAGTATGATAATCTCCGGTTTCATCGCGGTTACACAGGCAATTGCAAGCCTCTGCCTCTCCCCACGGCTCATTGAACGGGGAAATGTATCGTTTCTGCCTGAAAGCCCGAACTCTTCAAGGATTCTGTTGATGTAATCCGGATCTTTGGCCAAATCAGCGCCGGTATTCTTAAGGCCGAATAATATCTCCTTCTCGACACTGTCCTCAAAGAGCATGGTGTCGGGATTCTGAAATACCAGTCCTGCATGTTTTGCAAGTTCTGTGACTGTACTTCCTGCGGTATTGATTCCGGCGACCACAACTTCCCCTGAGGTCGGTTTTAACAGCCCGTTTATATGCTTTGACAGTGTTGTCTTTCCCGAACCGTTCTCACCTATTATGGCAATCAGTTCTCCCTTATATATCTTTAATGATACATTGTCAAGGGCTGTCTCTTTGCCGTAATTATGTGTGACATCTTTAAATTCAACGACTGTCCTGTCAATGTTTCTCTCTGTAAGTTCTGCTGTATTTACAAATATTTTTCCGGCACATTCCACTTCAGCACTGCTCTCATCTTTCCGTATATTATAATCTCTGAAATATTCGTCTGCGGGGTAGTTTCCGGAAATCCTTCCGTTATCTATAATTACGACTCTGTCAGCAATTCCCGACATCTCTTCGGGTTTCTGCTCGACAACGATGATAGTTTTGCCTTCACTTTTAAGTTTAGAGAGGATCTTTATTATCTTCTCAGTTGCCTCAGTGTCAAGTTCTGCAGTTGCCTCATCAAGAATTAAGCATTCAGTTCCTGACGCAAGAGTTGCCGCCAGTGCTACCCTCTGTTTCTGCCCCCCGGAGAGTGTATGCGGTGCCCTGTACCTTAAGCCCGAAATTTCAGTCAGGTCCATAATCTCCTCAAGTTTGTCCCTGACTGATCTTTCATCAAGCCCGCGGTTCTCAAGCCCGGAGAGCACTTCCTCTTCTACAGTCGTAAAGATCAGCTGAGCGTCTGCGTCATCGAATACAAAGCCTATATGACTGCCAATCTCTCCCATATCCTGGTATTCCAGAACTTCTCTGCCGAAAATCTCCAGCCTGCCACCAGAGGTTCCTTCATATTCATGGTTTAAAATGCCGGCTGCTGCAAGGCAGAATGTTGTCTTTCCTGCACCTGTAGTCCCGTTTACAAGGATGAATTCACCTTTTTCAATCTCAAGATTAATTTCGCTGAGCGCCTCAACATTACCCTGTGGGTATCTGTATGAATAATTTTCAAATCTGAAAGCCGGAAATTCATCTCTTCTCTCTCTCTTTTCGGCAGTTGTTCCTGTATGTCCGGAAAATGAACTTTCCTCGGGAATGCCTGAGGAGTTTCTCATCAGAATTCTTGATGAAGGAATTGAGAGTATCTGGGTAATTACAGAGTTTGCGATGGCTGTAAGAATAATTATTGGTGATACTGTCAGCACAAATACCTCAAATGTGAAGGACTCTCCGGGTGCAGAGATTATAGAAGACATTATCACTACAATGCTTATGATGAGGAATGAAAATCCGCTTGCAAGTGTTGCAATAAAGGTTGAAATTCCGGGCGAGAGCGGAATTCTGTTCCTGGTAAGGTTATATACTCCAAGACAGACTAGTGCACCAATTGGCTCACTGATGAGGTTTGCCGGCGGAAAAATCGAATGGCTGATTATTGCGGATATAATTCCGGCGACTATGCCAATTCCAAGTGCATCCTTCACTTTCGGTGCAATGAGTATAATTGCAAGGCAGTAAAGGGCTATTATCGGATTGGCTACTATGGCGCCCGGTACTATGTTTGAGAGGTACCTTAAAATTGCACCTATTGCCAGGAGTATTCCTGCTATGGCGATGTCCCGTGATTTCATTAATTGCCCCGGTTAAAATACTTTGATGTATATTGTTATACATCAAGGTTAATTAGTGTAATTATTCACCTTGCCAGAACTTTCTTTGACGGAATGTAAAGTATCTGTGTAACAACCGAATTAATGACTGCTGTTATTATCACTATTGGAAGAACGGCAATGAAAAATCCGGTAACTGTCCCTGTAGGAACCGCTACAACTGATGCCAGCATCACAGCCATGCAGATTCCTATGAAGGAAAATCCACTTACACATGTTGATACAAATGTTGTAACGGCCTCTTTTAATGGTATCTTCTCCTTTAACAGACTGTATGTCACTGCGCATACAACTGCTCCCAAAGGCTCGCTGATGAGGTTTGCCGGCGGAAATATCGAATGGCTGATCATCATTGACATAACCCCTGCCACAAGCCCTATTCCTGCTGCTTCCTTTACCGATGGTCTTATAAGAATAATTGCAAGGCAGTAAAGGGCAATTACCGGATTTCCGACAATTGCTCCGGGGAACATATTTGCAACAAACCTTAGAATTGCCCCGATTGCAAGGCATATTCCTACAATTGCTATATCTTTTGATTTCATTTACTTTTTCACCTGAATGTTTTTTTAGTACGTTGCATTTTACAATACTTCAATGTACATAATTGTACTTCATAGTATTTATGTTGGTGGTCGTTCTATTGTAATCTGATAAAAGTTCAATGAAAATATATGCCGCAAAATTCCGGTTCAAAGGCATTTTTTCCGGGAATTTTTCGTTCTATTAAAGAGAGTTGGTAGATTTATATGGTATGGTGAACAAGGAGTTATATTATGTCGGATTCTATCAATTCTTCTTTTTTTAGAATTCAGAGGAGAGATCGCCTCATGATCTCTCTCTCTATTCTTGCAGCCGTGATTCTGGCAAATATTATATTTTTGTTAAATAGTTATACTCTGGTCTCATCCCATCTGTACTATATACCGATATTACTGTTTGTAATCTGGTTTGGACGGGAGGGTATGTATGTATCTCTCTGCATTATATTATTCTACATTTCCTCTTCCCTGCTTCTCTTAAGCGATCCTGCCGTCATAACTGAGATTCTTTTAAGGGCGCTTATTATGCTCTCAGTTGCGGTTATTATCTCACTTTTAAGCAGGTAGTTTGTGAAGAATTTTTCCGGATTTAACGCCCTTTTCAGAAACATTCCGGCACCTGCGATAAATATGGACAATTCCGGCAAAATTCTGGATGTAAATGATAAATTTGCAGATCTGGTTAAATTTAAGTACACAGATTTAAAAGGCAGAAATATTCTTGAACCCGAACTCTTCTCAGGAGAAAACCTCAAAAAGATCAATAATTCAGTAAAAAAATGTATTGCGGGAGAAATACCGGAAGATTCCGTTATATGCACTGAAGTTGTTACTCCTGACGGAATAAAAAAGTATAATCTTTTATTCATTATGATCTCACAGAACCGGCGGAATTTTGGTTTTATCATGGTGCTCTATGATGTTACTGAAATACTGGCGGCAAAATCAGAACTTCTAAGAATTAACGAACTTCTGGATAATATCATAAGTTTTCTTCCGGTTCCGGCATTTGCAATGGACAAAGATCATATTATTACACGCTGGAATGTGGCGCTTGAGAATTATACCGGAATCTCTGCGGGGGATATTATAGGGACTAAAGATGCCTGGAAACCATTCTTTAAGGAAAAAACTCCTATGCTTGCAGATCTTGTTATCGATCATAAAGGCAGGGATTCAGAACTGTCTTCATATGATCCTTCTGCATTTGGTTACAATGGCATTGAGGAGACGAGGCACTTTAATAATCCCGGCGGTATAGGTGACACCTGGTTCAGAATGAGTGCTGAACTTTTAAAGGACAATGAGGGCAATATTACAGGTGCAATTCAGGTCTTTGAGGATATAACCGGACTTAAATACACTGAGAAGGAACTGCTTGAGAGTCGTGAACTTTACAGGGATGTTGTGGACGTAAATTCTGAATATATTGTAAGATTCAGGGATGACCGCACAATTACATTCTGCAATGAGGCATACTGCAGACTACTGGGCAAAAGTCCGGAGGAGATATCCGGAAATCTCTTCGGGCTGGACATATGCGGGGAGAATATATCATTATTCTCCGATTTTTTCAGTTCTCTTACACCTGATAAATTCTCCGGCTCAGTTGAGAACAGAGCTGTCCTGCCTGACGGGAGTACCTGCTGGATTAGATGGGATATAGTAGCTTTCTTTGATGAACATGGAGATGTACGTGAATATCAGGCAATCGGCAGGGATATTACTGACCAGAAAAATGCCATAGAAGATCTGCTTAAAGCTGAGAAGAAATTCAGGGATCTCTGTGATTTTCTGCCCCAGACAGTTTTTGAACTTGATATTAAGAGGAATGTTGTCTTCCTTAATAAAAGGGGCTATGACAAACTTGGTTACTCTCCGGATGACCTGGATAAAGGGCTTGGTTTTCTGGACCTTGTAATTCCCGAAGATCATAACAGGGCACTTGACAATATTGTTTTGTCATCATATGGCAGGGAACTTGGAATCAGGTACACTATGAAGAAGAAAGACGGGACATTATTCGGTGCAATGCTTTTTACAAGTCCCATTATGAGAGGAAGGACCCCTGTAGGTGTCAGAGGTATTGTTATAGATTTAAGCAATGTTAAAGAGCCTGATGCTGTTTATAATCTCAGCAATAATTTATACATCGAAAATCTTAAAGAGTCACTTAAGGAGAAAGAGACTCTGCTAAAAGAGGTCCATCACAGGGTAAAGAATAACCTCCAGATTATCACAAGTATCCTTAGACTGCACTCATACAATACATCTGATCAGGGCCTTAAGGATATATTGCAGGAATGCTATAATCAGGTTTATTCTATGAGCATGCTTCATGAAAAGATGTACCGCTCAGATACCCTTTCAGATGTTGGTGCTGATGACCATATAAGATCTCTTGGTTCATATCTCATAAATGAGATATCTGCGAGAGGGGCAGATGTAAGATTTCTGGCTGATATTGACCCTGAGATCAGATTCTCCCTTGATAAGGGTATACCACTCAGCCTTATGCTGAATGAGATGATTACCAATTCACTGAAGTATGCATTTTCAGGTGATGGTCCCGGACAGATAAGCATTTCTCTGCAAAAGTATAATTACGGTAATTACAGGCTTATATACTCAGATAACGGTTGCGGCCTCCCGGAGGGTTTCAGAATAGAAGATTCCGAGAGTCTGGGCTTTGAACTGATTACAAACCTGGCAGAACAGCTTGACGGGAAACTTGAAATTGAAAATAACGGTGGTCTGAAGTATATACTTATCTTTCCGGTACAGTGAGGAATAATTTCGATGAAAAGAATTCTTGTTGTTGAGGATGAGATGATTGTTGCGATGGCAATTAAAAAATCCCTAAAAAACCTTGGATATGATATTGTTGGACATTCTACAAGAGGTGAAGATGCAGTACTTAAAGCAGGTGAGCTAAAACCTGACCTGATACTGATGGATATCAGGTTAAAGGGGGAGATGGATGGGGTTGATGCAGCGGAAAGAATAAAGTCTCTGTATGGGATCCCCGTAATATTTTTGACAGCACATTCCGATCTTGACACAATGCAGAGAGCTATTAAGGCTGAACCTGCCGGTTATCTCGTCAAACCCTTCAACGAGAGGGAACTTCATACCAATATCGAGATGTCCCTTTACAAATCCAGAATTAAAAGCCGGGTGGATGAGAGGAGCACTGCCGGAAATGCCGATGCGATTAAGAGTATAAGAGTTCTCAAAGAACCGGTATTAGCTACAGATAAAGAATTCCGGATTATTGGTATAAATCAGGCATTTTCAGAGATGGCCGGTGTTAGTGAATCTGAGGCTGAGGGTGTTTTTGTACCGGATATAATTGTCCATTCCAAAAAATCAGTTGATGGTGGAAATATTGTATGGCCTGATCAGTTAAATCTCAGGACTGGTGACTCAGATGAACCTGTAATTCTCAATGCCGGCTATATGCACAACCCTGACGGGGAGTTTTCAGGTTTAATTCTGCATGTTCAGAGTAAATTTCCGGATGACGGGGAGAAGAATGATCAGAAGAATATTTACCTTCAGATTCTTGAATATGACAAATATCCGGTTTTTATCATTGATAAATCCCTTAATATAATATATTACAATTCTTTATTTTTAGACATATGCAGGAATATTGGAATATCAGAATATTTTCTGAGCCGCCCTGTATATGAAATACCGGGTTTTTCTGTGTTTGGTGAGATTGATGATTATCGTGATACCATGCGGCTTAAAAATCCGGATTTTTCCGTTAAATTATTTAAGAAAGGAAATGATTCCCTTTATATTGAATTTATGAGGATTCCGCTCCTCTCAGACGGAAAAATAACTCATGTTGCTGTCCGGATGACAGATATCACTGTGGAGAGGCGATATGATGATATGGAAGAAGACCTTGAGGGGAGGATAGACCGCCTTGAATTCTTTATAGATGGGATGATGTCATCTATTAAAGCTATGAAGAACCCTGTTTTTGAGATTATGAAGAGATCGGCTTCTAAAGATGATTCCAATCTCACTGAGATATCTGATTACAACTCCGATATAAACGTCCTTGTGAATAAAATTGAGATGAAGTCACTTGAATTTGAGGAACTGAGGAAGGGCTGAGTAATATCTTCCCCAAATTTAAAATATATTATTTGTGATTATTATCCCGGAAATTTTTCCGGATATAAAATATAAATTTCTCATCTGCCTGCATTTTAGAGCTAATATGACTTCTTTGGTTTCAGAACCTTCCTGCTGGCAGATAGTATTTACTCAGTGAATGATTATCATCGGAATTTCAATATCCTTCGCTACTATTCCTGCTAATGTTCCGGTTTTAACATTGGATTTTTTACCAAAAGCACCCATGACAATGTATAAGTAATCTTCAGAATTAACTTCTTTTAATATCTCTTCCTCACGAAGTCCGACTGCTAACCGTGAAGAGCACTTTATGCCTTCTTTGTTAAACCTTAGGAGAATCTCAGAGATCTCCTCGTTTATGTCATGGCGTATATCTCTCTGGATCTTCTCCTCGTAATCCTTTATTATATTGCATGAGTTGTTCTGTTTACAATAATAAAAGGCGGTGGATCTGATCTCTTCCCTGTCAATTACTGAAAATAATACTATTTCAGTATCGCCTTTCTTCTCCGCAAGCATTTTGGCATGCTTTGCGGCTTTATGGCTCCATTTTGATCCGTCCAGGAGCACTAGTATTTTATTCATTTTTATTTCCTCCTTAAAACATCATATAAAGCATTAAAAGCCCGACAGAAATTGTTATGAAGAGCACAAGCATTCCGATTTTAAGAAAGTCCATAAATGATATATGGATGCCTTCCCTCTCACCGATACCGATTACAACGACATTTGCTGATGCAGCAATTGCAGTACCGTTTCCTCCAAGACATGCTCCAAGTGACAGTGCCCACCACAGCGGGTATGTATCTATTGCAGTTGCCGGATTTGCACCGATGTCATGTATCAGGGGAATCAGTGCAGCCGTGAGCGGTATATTGTCCACAATTGCAGAGGCGATTCCTGCAAACCATGCAATAACAAACATTGCTTCACCTGTTGTTTTTACATTGTCAATCATAAACTGTGCTATGTCAGCTATTACTCCTGTCTCAACAAGACCACCTACGAGGACAAAAAGCCCTCCAAAGAAGAAGAGGGCCGGCCATTCAATCTTTTCAAATACCATCTCCGGAGACTGCCTTGACCAGATGAGTATGAGTGCAGCGCCTATAAGTGCAACTTCTGCCGGTTCAAGAGTCATTGAAGGGTCAACAAACGGAATTACCAGGTGAAGTATCTCCCCGATGCTGCTGTGCATAAAGAAGAGTGCAATTACAAATGCAAGTGTGATTATTGACTTTTTAAAGAGTTCAATATCCTGGATTGCTGCTTTTTCGTCCAGTGAATCCAGGGTGTTTTTTATAGCCTTCCTCTCTGTTTCATCAACCTTCAGATTCTTTCTGTACATCAGGAAGAAGATTACTAAGATAATCAGCAGGTCAACTAAGGCAATAGGCCCCATAATCATAAGAAATTCATTGAATGAAAGTCCGGCAGATGAGGCGATCATGATATTTGGTGGATCTCCTATGAGTGTACCCATGCCTCCAACATTTGAGGCGATGATCTCAGCCATCAGGAACGGAATCGGATTTAAGTCCATAACCTTTGCTATGTACAGAAGCATCGGTGTAAGCAGAAGAACGGTTGTGACATTGTCAAGGAATGCGCTTGTAACTGCCGTCACTATGGAGAAGAGGAACAATACCTTCATCGGGCTTCCCTTTGCTGATTTCGCCGTTATTATTGCGAGATATTCAAAGAGTCCGCTGTTGCTTGCCACATTGACGATAATCATCATTCCCATAAGCAGGAATATCGTACCAAAGTCGATATGCTCAAGCATTGCATCCCACGGCACTATGCCAAGTATGACAAGTATTGCCGCGCCTGCCATTGCAGCAACGGTCCTGTGGATTCTCTCATCTATTATGAGAGCATATGTTATCAGAAAAATTGCTATCGCAACGAGGGTTTCAATCGGAAACATTTTACCAGACCATCAGAAAAGCACTGTATTTACTCTCAGCTGCTGAATCAGCCTCTCTGCGACAGGGCTGATCTCATTTTCATCTCCTCTGACTCCGCCGTAATCTTTAGAAATCGCAATCATGTCAAATTCTTCGGACATTCTCTCAACATCGTCCCATTTATTCCCTGAAAACATCCTCTTTTTGACAACAAGACCTTTTCTCTCTATTTTTTTGGTTATTTCATCCAGAATTTCCTCTCCCATAATATCTTTTTTAAGATGGTAGTTTTCCGCCGTATTTTTTCCAAGAACCTCTTCTATTACCGAGCAGATGTAACTGTCAGTTATATATACCAGGGTTATTTCGCATCCATACAGCTCAAAAAGATTATATATGCTGTCCGGAATTTTCTTCACAGAGATGTCCAGCGGGAAGAGAACCTTTTTGATCTCCATCTCAAGAAATTCCTCTTCAGATATGAAGAATTCCTTATAATCCTTCATAATTTCTTCATAACGCTGCCCTACAACGTCTTTGAATTTTCTGTTTATGAGTGATGAGTAGTAGCCCATATTTTTCATCCGTATTAGTCATTATCTCTTAAGATCTGTAATCCCATAAGTTTTGGGGAATTGTTCCGGTTTTCTGTCTTCATTAGTGATGCAGCATCCGGCAAAATAAATATCCGGCTGTTCTTATATTCCGTAAGTGCCGGAAAAATCCGGGTGATAACTATATTACCTGTATGGCAGAAGATGTCCGGATATCTGCCTGAGCCTTGACTGCTGTAATTCAAGGCCTTTTTTTATCACCGGAATTATCTCCTGGCTCTCTTCGCTCAGGGCCTTTTTGTTGATCTCATCTGCCATATATCCAAGATACTCCGCTCTTTTGTCCAGAGTATCGGCGCCGGTCAATATATCTGAGATTTCTTTTTTAAATTCTGAAGGTCCGGATGCAAAAATGACTGCTGTTCTCTCTTCAAGTTCGTTTACAGACTGGTACACATCAAGAGTGTCGTACTTCAGCTGAAGGTACCGTAGCCTGTTGTTGTAGATGAATACATCCATGCACCCCATATCTTTCATGCTGAATATTATATTCAGGGCCCCGTAGTACTGCTCTTTTGAGGCATCAGTCTGCGCAACTGTAATTCCGTCTCCTGCATCTGACAGGTCAAGTGTTTTCAGTCTGTCATCGGCAGCTTTTTCGAGATTATCTATATCTGATATGAGCGGTCCGCAGTTATCCTCTTCAGAACACCCCGGAATGAGTATGAGGGCAAAGAGTATGATTCCCAGCAAAAAAAACTGTTTATATTCCATATATCTCCGGCTCCCCGAATTTAGTCTTACCAAAATAGACAATCTGCTTTGATTCCTTCTTCCACTCCCCGTCAGGATAGAAATATACTACTGTTTTTTCCGGGCTGTAATACTCTCCTCCGGGATGGTAAATGTCATGTACCAGGCTGGATTTCCCGTAGATAAAGTAACCCTCAGGTGGCGGAATGCCAATTTTCCAGTCGAGATTCAGCCAGTATCCTGCTTTATTTCCATCATATGATGATGAGAAATATACATTTACACAGTCATATCTCTGCCTGATATATTCTCCTGTGGTTCTGATGTCAGATTCACTGTCTCCTATATATACCTCCGGATATGCGTGGCCGGGATTTATACCGGTATTGTCAACACTGGCGATTCTGGTATCAATGCCAAGGGAGTTAATCATTCCTGAGAGAAAGACTGAAAAATCATCGCAGTCGCCGTGCAGGTCTGCCTTTGCCGTTTCAGTAACCGGAGATATGAATTCAGGCCCGCGCGGGTCACTGACAATGGTCCATTCGTTATTTGTATAATCCCAGAGGTCACAGATCTTTGCAATGTCAGGGCCGTCTGAATTCCGGGGTTTTACTCTAATCTGAGTAAATTTTTTTATCTGTGGATCGCCTGTCTGGAGTGCGTCCCTGTACATTGCAGCTTTTTGGGTGTTGTAATCGGTATATGTGGCTTTGGTACTCTCATCGTAAGGATAGGGATTTGATAATGCACCTTCTGCCGTCTGAAAAAAAATGAGTGAGACAATTATTACTCCTGCGGCGAGTGCAATCAGTGTTATCAGTCCTTTTTTTTGATCCATCAGTCTTCTCTCTCTTTATTTTTTTTAGTCAGGCACGGATGATTTCCGGAAATTTCTGCTTTTTATTGTGCTTTTTATTGTGCTTTTTATTGTGCTTTTTATTGTGCTTTTTATTGTGCTTTTTATTGTGCTTTTTATTGTGCTTTTTATTGTGCTTTTTATTGTGCTTTTTATTGTGCTTTTTATTGTTTTTTCCGGTGATTTTCAGGTTATGGCGGACCTGGCATATCATTTACCCTGAGGTTATCCCATGTTCCGTCAGAATAATATACAGTTGAAGTGCCTGAATCAGGATATAATACATCTCCGGGGTATCTCCCGTTGTAGTCCATCTTCATCCAGTACGTTTTTGAACCGTCCTTCTCGTAATTGTATGTATAGGCGACATCCCTGACATCTCTGTCCCCGTGGTAGTTTTCATCCTTCTCTCCGTACCTGACCTGAATATACATAAGTTCAAAGTCTGCCGTATTTATCTCCGGGAACAGAAGAAGATAATTGATCAGTTCAGGATACCTGTAGCATATCTCACCGTATTTCTCCGGTTCGTTCATTATTGTCAGAAGAGGATGTGAATATTCAACAGGTCTGTCATTATCTCTTGTATCTGTGCCGGTGGTCACCGCTGCTGTAATGGTATCATCGGCACCTACATTAATGAGGTCAAATAGTGCATTATTGGTGCTGTCCGGCGGTATGCTGGCGGTATTTCCATCAGGTCCGGTTACCCCTCCTATCTCAGCAGGCGGGTTGTTCACCCCTATTACACTGTACCTGTATCTCATTACTGTAAGGCCGGAGGGGTCATAGTCATATATAAATGAATTATTCGCCCTGAATGCAGCATATTTCTGATTGTTAATAACTTTCCGGCTTAATATGCTGTTGTCTCCCAGAAATAATTCAGCATATGTATGCTCGCCCAGTTCCGGACTCCAGGCTGTGCGTATTCTTGCCTCACCGCCTATTGCTTTTATAAATGAGGCCATTGTAATGGCAAAATCAGCATCATCTCCTGAATAGCCGATATGGACCGTTCTGCTTGCCGGCTGGATATCTGTTATTCCTCCGGAACTCTCCTTTGTCCATTTTTCCTGTAGTCCGTCCCAGATGTCGCATACCTGCTCTATTGTAAAGACACCGCCGTGCTCTTCAGGTATCATTCTGTTTGCCGCATTTCTGACAGAAGGTGTATAGTAGTCCATCGCCCATGATACTTTTCTGCCGTTCATCTCTTTCTTTTCACTGGCAGATATAAATCCTGTATCACTTCTGTATCGTGAAAGTTCAGTTGTGCCGGCTGAATAGTCGGTGGTTGCCTTTCCCTGCTCATCACTGCCGTCAGAAGGCATGATACTATGCAGTGCCTCCTGTACATAGGCATAGATTTCTGTAAAATCCTCCTTATTTTCAGAACCGGTGGTCTCTCCGGCTGGCATATTCAGTATAAAAGATATTGCAACGACTATTGCAAGCGCAGAAATGAGTGCAATTATATCCAGCCTTCTGGAGTCCATTCAGTTAAATATCTCCATATGATTTATTATTGTTTTTTATTCCGGTAATTTTTGCAGTCGGGCATGAATTATATCTTCCGCCAATCTTTCATCTGCCGTTTCAGAAATGCAGTTCCCGGAGCAATATGGGCATTTCAGCCCTCCGGCGCAGAGTTTTAATCAGCCAAATCTGAAAATCTGTAGATATTTAACTCCTGGGAGCATTTTTCACAGAGTGTCTTTTTTTTCCTGTCAAGTTCGTCAAGCGTCTGCGGGCAGTACATGATGCACTCCGGATCTTCACAGTGGTCAAGACCCATGCAGTGGCATAATTCATGTGTTCCTTCCTTAACAAGTCTGTCAGTCATATCGTCTGCATTGTCCTGCCGCCCGTACCAGCTGTTTCTCAGCCTGGCATTTGAGACTATTGATACGTTTACTCCCGGTCTTGCAAGTCCAAATACAAAATCCCGGCCCTGTATGTAGAGATCTTTTCCGGTAACTATCAGTATGGAGTTGCCGCATCCCATTCTGCGTGTATAAAAATCCTGCATGTCACCCAGAATTCTGCTGGCATCATTCTGGTTCCTCGTCCGGTCATATCCTCTGAGCATGACTGGATTCTCCTGTGAGTTTACAGGCATATCCAGTATAACTGATATCATCTTCTCGGCAGACTCTCTTATTCCCCTTTCCACGTCATTATCCCAAAAGATAAGAATTCCCATATTCAGAGTATTATATACGTTATGGTTTGCTATAAGGATATTGAAGCAAAAATTGCAGATTATCTATCAGATAACTACACTTCTGCGGTTGAAATCGGGATTGGCAGAAATCCTGATGTGGCAGCAGCACTAAAAGAGAAGGGTGTTGATGTTTCAGCGGTTGACATCCGGAATATTGCTGAAGATTACGGTATTGAGTTTCACTGTGACGATATATATTCGCCGAATCTCTCCCTCTATGTAGGCAGAGAGGTTATCTATTCTGTGCGCCCCGGAGTGGAGATGGTCCCGTCTCTTATCTCAATTGCCGATCAGACGGATTCTGATCTGATAGTCTATCATCTCGGATGTGAGATCTACAGAGATGGCGGTGAAATTATTGACTGCGGTGTTATTCTGCATAAATATCGCTGAAAAAAGATATTTTTAAAATCCGTCAAAGAGTGTGGCCTGTGCGGCTTTCTTTTTATCTTTGCCGTTTAATCCGTTATCCGTTTCTTTTTCTTTACCTGGTGGCCTGTTCTCTGTTTTGCTCTCCGTGCTCTTTTCATCACCGGATCTGTTCTGAAATGCTGCTTCAAGGGTTTTCTGGTCTTTTACTGGCGGAGTCTCGTCCGTTTTCTTTGCCGGTTCTTTCTTTGAAACTTCCCTCTTCTTTGAAGCCTTTTCGGATTTTTCCCGCTCTTTCTCCTCTTTTTTTATCTCTTTTATAATATCTGCCGACTTTTTTTTATCATGGAGGAAGAAGTCCAGTTCATCCCTGTCAAATCCTGTCTCTCTTGCAAATCCGGCTGGATTGTCCTCAATCAGGACTGATATCAGATTTATATAATCATCCCGAAGTGTATCTGCCGGCATATGGTATTTCTCCGAGAGGTTGTTGAAGACCGAATTTCTGATACTTTTCTGCTTTCTTGCGCCGGCCATCTTTCTCCATCTTGAAGGGGGCATTATCCTTGCTGATATTCCTTCCCCTTCTGCTGCATATGCCGTACCAATAAGCATTAGTGCAGATGCATATCTCCAGAGGGTATAGTACTGCCTGCTGAATGTTCTGCCTATGTAGATGTCAGATTGAGAGAGGTAATGGTAAGCTTGTGCTCTCTTCTTCTCATTCTGAATGTAAGAAGCGCCTTCCTCTATCCACTGTGACATAACATCAGGAGTCTCTGAAATTTCGGCCGAGAGCTGCATAAGTCTCTGATCTTCCCTTGATTTCAGCACTGATCCGACAAGATCAAATATCGAGGCACGCTCGTCCTTTGATGCAGTACTCACTGCTGCTTCTCTTAATGTATCTTCACCAAGGCTTGCCGCATAAAGCTTATTCAGGGCAGATCTCATATCCCCGCCTGACCCTTCGGCAATTTCGGCCAGGGTTGATTCACTGCATTTCAGGTCTTCAAGTGAGCATATGTCCCGCAGATGGTCAGAGATGGTTTTTGCCGTCAGCGCCCTGAACTGGACCTGTTCGCAGACCGATTTTAACTCCTTTGCAATGCCGTAGCTGTCATTTGCAATTAGTATTATCGGCTGTTTTGAGATTTTGATTATATCCAGGATGGCTCTTGCTCCGCCTTTGTCAGCACTGCCGTGAAGATTGTCAGCTTCATCGAAGAGGAGTAATTTTCTCTCTGCACCGGAGAGGCTCATAGTCGTTGCACAGCTTCCGGCTACCTTTTCGATTATTGATTTTGTACGCTGATCGCTTGCGTTAAGCTCAAGCATCTCCCACTCCATATCATTTGCAAGGGCATATGCAGCAGAGGTCTTACCTATACCCGGCTTTCCGTAGAGTAGAAGCGGCTCTTTTCCGGACTCCCATTTTCTGGCCCATTCGACCATCTGGCGGACAGCACTCCGGTTTCCAACGATATCCTTCAGAGTTTTCGGCCTGTATTTTTCAACCCAGTCAAGCATAGAACAGTACAGTTATTTATGGTTTTCATGTTGTAAAAATATCTGGTGCCGTCCTGATGGGGCAGGCATACTGTTCCAGAGAAAGAATCAGACATCTTATTTTATAAAAGGTTAAAATATAGGTCAGGATGGTGTTCATTGTGGAGGAGAACTGTTCCACAGATAATATAGCAAAAACAATCCGCGAATATGCGGGCGTGAGAAGAAAACATGCAATAGGTGAGATAGTCCACGCTTTTAATTTTAAATCGGAGGATGTGGTTGTCTCTTTCGGAGAGGATGCGGCCCTTATCCGTAATGGTGAGGACGGCCTCTTACTTGCGGCAGACGGTATATGGAGCATGCTTATGCAGGCAGACCCATACTGGGCAGGTTTCTGTTCTGTTCTTGTAAATGTTCATGATATTGCGGCAATGGGCGGTAAACCTCTTGCTATGGTTGATATTCTCTCTGTAGAGGATGAGAAGATCTGCCATGAAGTGCTGAGGGGAATGTCGGATGCTTCCTCGAAATTCGGAGTGCCGGTTGTAGGCGGGCATCTCCACCCGGATACAGATTTTTCAGCAATTGATGTGGCAATAATGGGCATTGTGAAGATCAGTGACGCCATCTGTTCCCATACCGCCTGCGCGGGTGACAGGGTAATCGCTGCTTTTGATCTTGACGGACGTATCCATCCTTCCTGTGCTCTCAACTGGGATTCTGCAACACTCAGGTCACCTGAGGAGCTTCGCTCGCAGATCGGTGTGATGCAGGAGCTTGGGAAGAGGCATCTTGTAACTGCCGGAAAGGACATCAGCAACCCCGGTGTAATCGGTACTCTGGGGATGCTTCTTGAGACAAGCAGGAAAGGTGCTGTAATTGAGCTTTCAAGGATTCCAAGGCCTGACCTGTCAGCACTTGATATTCCGTTCTCACACTGGGTCAGGATGTATCCCGGAATGGGTTTTATTCTGACTGCAAAAGAAGAGTGCGTGGATGAGATTATCTCACTCTTCAGAGCCGCCGGTATGGACGCTGCGGATATTGGTTATATCGACGATACGTCAAATCTTACTATAAAATATCACAATAAGGAAACTTCTGTCTTTGACCTTAGTAAAGAAGGTATTATGGGCTTATATTTTGAGTGAGAGGCATTTTTTGTGATCATTGGTATAGGGGCAGGGGATGACGGGGGTAAGGTCTTTGGGCAGGTCTCAAAACTGGCTTCCAAAAGTTTTGATGTAAGGGTTTATAGTTTGGGGGCATCTGATGCTTCCTGTGATACTTTTGTCTGTGAAAAACCCTGGGAGGCTATGATTCAGGATTTGTACAGCGGTAAAATATCTGCGGCTGTACGTGGTACACTCCCGGCAAATCATACTCTTGGGTATTTAAAAGAAATTTCCGGCTGCTGTTCACTTAAGAGGGTTGCATTTCTTGAAACTCCGGGGGGCAGGCGGTTTATTCTTGCACCTGTAGGTGTTGATGAGGGGTGGACTGTCAGGGAAAAGATAGATTTTGTAAATTTTTCACGTAAAATAGCCCCTAAGTTCGGGATCAGTGATAATGTGGCGATACTTTCCGGAGGGCGCTATGGTGATGCCGGAAGGCACACAGCGGTGGACCGTTCCCTTGCAGATGCCGAACTTGCGGCAAAGATTACAGGTTCAGATCACTGCGAGATTCTTATCGAGGATGCCATAAAAGATCATGGAATTATTATAGCTCCGGACGGCATCTCCGGAAACCTGATATTCCGTACACTTACCATGATTGGAGGCGGATTTGCACATGGAGCACCTGTGGTAAATCTCGACAGAATATTTGTGGATACTTCGCGCGCCTCTCCAGATTATTCCAATGCCATTTTGCTCGCTTCAGCGCTCTCAGAATAGTTTTGGCTCGCAAATGTCTTTATTTTTCTATTCTGGCGTCATTATGTGGTTATTTTTGTGATCTTGGTGTGTTATTAATAAAATCCAATTTATCGTGTTTAAATCTATTTTTCATGGAAATAGGTTGAAATCACGGTTTAATCCCAAAAGGTTTTTATAGCTGCCGATATACTTTCATTTGAGGTTGAATTCTAATGGCTAATGATCTACCTATTGCAGCAGTAGTAAGAATTGCAAAGAAACACGGCGCAGAAAGAGTCGGTTCAGATGCAGCACAGGCAATTGTTGACGCAGCAGAAGAGTACATTGCAACTCTGACAACAGAGGCAGCAAAGTATGCTCAGCATGCAGGACGCAAGACAATCAAGAAGGAAGATGTTGATATGGCAGTAAATGCCTGAAACCTTCTTTTTAAAAAAGTAAATTATATTCCGAACTGTTTTCGTAAATTTTCCTAGGTATTGCCCGCAGATCTTTTCTGATGCCGGCAAATACTGTCACTGTATCCTTCGCTTAAATGAAGATGCCGTCTCTTCTCATGCTGCCCGGATGTTTTACAGGAATGTATCCGCAATTTCTGGTCCTTAAACAGAAAATGTAAATTTGTGGGCGATAAGAATATTCAGTGCCGGGCATTACGCCTGAACTGTTCTGCTGAAAAAATAATTTAGTTTATAATTTCCTTTGCGTGTAAAATAATTTTTTACAGGACACCCTTTGTGCTTGGGACGCCTTTTCCTTCCACAATCCTCACAGAGTCGCCCAGAGCCACTCCAAAGGCTTTAAAGATCGCTTCACATATGTGATGGTCGTTTTTACCTTCAAATGTAATGTGGGCCGTTATTCCTGCGTTTGAGCAGAGGCTGTAGAAGAAGTGCTCAAACATATCCGGGGGTATGGATGAGATGTCCCTGCCGGAAAATTCACCTTTCATGACAAGGTAGAAGCGCCCGCCGAAGTCAAGCGTAACATGGGCTATTGCCTCGTCCATAGGGACTGCTGTATGTGCAAACCTCTTAATGCCTCTCTTCTCTCCGGCAGATTTCCGGACTGCAAGCCCCAGTACGATTCCGATGTCCTCCATCGTGTGGTGGCAGTCGATCTCAAGGTCCCCTTTGGCCTTTATATCCAGATCAAAACCGCCATGCTTTCCCATGGCATTTATCATGTGGTCCAGAAACGGAATTCCCGTATCTGAGCTGACAGAACCGCTTCCGTCAGGGTCAAAGGTTACGGATATTTCCGTTTCAGAGGTCTCTCTTTTAACTTCAGCCTTTCTCATCTTATCACTTCCAGTGCATCCTTAAAGTTAATCTTACCACTGTAAAGTGCAGACCCGAGGACAACTCCTCCTGCACCCATGTCATACAAAACCTTTACATCTTCGGTTGAGGTCACACCGCCGGAGGCTATCACCGGAATTTTTGTCTTTGATATGAGGTCACGGACAGGTTCTGACGATATGCCTCTCTCAAGGCCTTCAACATCAACATTGGTATAGAGCAGTGACCCGGCTCCGAGTTCCTCAAATTTTTCTGCCCATGAGAGGTAGTCACCCGCAGACTCTTCCCATCCCTTAACGACGACCTGCCCGTCCTTAGCGTCCACTCCGGCACAGATTCTCTCACTGCCCCACTCATCGGCAAGGGTTCTGACAGTCTCAGGTTCCTTTACTGCCATTGTCCCTATGATAACTCTGTCCACACCGGTATTCAGCCATCCTGAGGCATCTGTGATGCTTCTGATGCCGCCTCCGAGCTGAATGAAGACTCCGGTCTCATCAATTATTTCCCTGATGATCCCTGCATTCTTCCCGGCATCACCGAATGCGCCGTCGAGGTTTATGATGTGCAGGCAGTCGGCACCCTCTTCTATCCACCCGGATGCACACTTCAGAGGGTCACCGTATCTTCTGGAACTCTCCTTTCTGCCCTGCACAAGCTGAACGCACTGCCCGCCCAGGATATCAACTGCAGGAAATATCTTCACGGTCAAATCACCTGATCATTCTTTCGATAGGGACAACAAGGATGTCTCTTGCACCTGCGTTTTTCAGGCTGCTGACAAGACCATACAGATGATCTTCCGATACAACGGCATGCACAGCCACCAGATTGTCCTCTGAGGCCACATCCATAACCGTCGGCCCTGAAAGTCCGGGCAGGACATTTCTGACAGCTTCAAGCGCCTCTCTGTGGACATTCATCATCAGGTACTTCTTACCCTTTGCACGCATTACACTCTCAATTGCAAGGCAGAATTCAGCTATCTTTTCACTGTAGATCTTCTGTGCATCCCTGTTTGCTATGAGTATTGTTGTTGAGACTAAAATTTCCGAGATAACCCTCAGGTTGTTCGTCCTTATTGTGTTGCCTGAACTTGAGAGGTCAACGATTGCATCGGCGATTCCAAGGTATGGTGCCGCTTCGCATGCTCCGCCGACAGATACAATTGAGACGCTTAGTTTTTCATCCCTGAAATATCTCTCGCATATCCCCGGAAATTCAGTTGCAATCTTTTTGCCGTCGAGATCTCTTACATCTGCTATATCTGAGTCCTCAGGGACGGCGATCACAAGGGTTGCCTTTCCGGATTTAAGGTCCATAAGTTCTTCGACATCTGCACCTCTCTCCATAACCATATCCCTGCCGGTAATACCAAGGTCTGCCGCACCGCTTGCTACATAGGCCGGGATGTCAACCGGACGCGCAAACAGGACTTCTATTGCAGGGTCTGATGTCCCGGTAATCAGCTTTCTGCTGACGCTGTTTTGCAGAATCAGTCCGCTGTCCTCGATGAGTTCAATGATTGGGTCTGCAATTCTGCCTTTGTTTGGAATTGCAAGACGGAGAATTCTCTTCTCTGTTTGCCTTGTATTCATAGATCAAAAAAGAGTTTGTAATTAGAATGTCTTTAATTCACCGCGTATGACGCGCTCGGTAATTGTTCTGATGTCAGCAAGATTATCGTCAATTATTGCGTTAATCTCCTTCTCAATTACAGATTCGCTGCCGTCGCCGTTGTAGATATATTGTGCGCTTGCAACAAGCGGCTGATCGATCGGCTTTCCGATCTGTGAGAGCAGCCTGATGTAGAGGTCATCAATCCCGTCAACCTTTGCAACACATTCCTTTGCGATCTCTGTTGAAAGAAGGTTGTATATCTTTCCTATGTGGTTGATTGGATTTTTGCCGCTTGTGGCTTCCATGCTCATCGGGCGCTGTGGTGTGATAAGTCCGTTGCAGCGGTTTCCTCTGCCGACACTTCCGTCATCACCCATCTCGGCTGAAGTTCCGGTCACTGTAAGGAAGATGCTGCCGTTTTCAGGGTTGTCGCCGGTATTTACGAATACGTTTACCTTTCTGTCTGTGGAAGCGGATGCGACTTTCCGGACTTCCTCAACCATGAATGCCTTTGCTTCGTTGTAATCATCCATTCCGGAGCAGAATCTGTCTACCATCGGCACACATAGTGTAAGTGAGATGTCATCTTTCTCCCTGAGTCCCATGATCTTAATGTCTGTGCCTATAACTGGCTTTTTTGGCCTGACATTTCCGTCAATGTGCTCGCTTACATTGAGAATTATTTTTTCAAGGTCACTGAAGGGGGCGTGACCTATACCAAATGATGTATCGTTTGCATGCGGGATTGGGTTGTTGTTGCAGGCTTTAAATACGTCCCTTAAGTCTGATGATCCGACACCCATGCGGCAGTCAACAATTACGTCACTGTCCATGTCAATAAACCGGAGAGTCTCTTTGATGTAATCGCGTGCAGCTTTCAGTGCTATTGAATCGGTCGGGATGCTCTTGCCTTCATAGTTCTTTGTTGCGCGTCCTGTCAGGAGCACATAGACCGGCCTGAGTATATCTCCGCCGCCGAACTTCGGCATAGATTCTCCGGCAACGATCTCACCCTGGTCAGTGTTGTGGTGAAGGACTGCATCGCACTCTTCGAGGTACGCTTTTGAGAGTGCCTTTGATACAGCCTCTGCAATTCCGTCTGCAATACTGTCAGGATGTCCGATGCACTTTCTCTCGGCAATCTCGATCTGCTGCTTTTCAATTGGTGTCTGTGTCAGTCGCTCTACTGAAATATTTCTTGGCATATTGAATTCTCAATCTCCTATATAATATTCTAAAATTTAGTAATTATTGTATAAATATATTTTCTCACGACATTTATGATTGTCAGTAATTTTATGAGACAGACAGGTATATTCTCTCTAAAATTCCGGTGAAAAAAGTGAAAGAATTATTGTAGGCAATAATAATATTATTATTGTGGTTTTTGTGGTTTTTGTCCGGGCTATCTGATTCTGACATCAGATCTGATGGTTATTGCGCATTTCCCGTCACGGAATACCCTGACAACTCCTCCGGATTCAGAGACTGTCACCCCGATAACCGGGATATCAAGTGTTATCGCCGCAGTGGCAAGGTGCCGTCCTCCCATCCCTCCGGGAAGATTATTTGAGGCGGTATTTATATTGAGGTATCTTCCGGCTGAGACAACATGCCCTGTTTCATTAATTACAAAGACTCCGTCTATCTGTGCAATCTCCTTGATGCTCTCCCAGTTGTTCTCGTTTTTTATATCGCAGTCCTCTTCCACCTGACCTTTATACGGGTTGATTATCGCCTGGTATGAATGAGCAAGTATCTTCTCCGGGTCACCCATGATAAATGCTGTGCCGATGGGTCTTCCTTCACGTCCCTCAATCGCGATATTGAGTGCGAGCCTGAGGACGGCCGACATTATTTCACGGGGTATCAGGTCTTCAAAGGATTTCAGGTCGATGAAATTTTTCCCCTGATCGATGTCATATATCACAAGGGCGTAGGGGAATACTGCAACTACCTGTCCTTCTGCAAAATTTTTGAGGAGATATATCTGAACAGCGGCATCATGAAGATGCTTCTCAGAAATTTCAAGGATGTCGTGCATTGTCAGGTCTTTTAAGACGTCAAGCTGGAGGTCCTCTACTTTTATTACCGGAATTTCAGATTCAAATTCAATATCTCTCATGAAGGAGACTATCGCTTTTGCTCCTATCTCCTCTGCAATCTTCTCTGCGCTTTTCATCATCACCATAGCTTTCTCTGTGCAGTTTTCAGCCGTTTTTATCCTCTCCTTTAAGATGCCGGTATTCGCGGGTATAATATTTTCCGGGTAATTTGTTTTTTGTCCAAAACCATCCGGGCTTCAGATCATCTCTTCAATCAGTTCGGGAATATCTGAGGGCTTTTTGGCAATCGTAATCCCTATGTCCTCAAGACGCCTGATCTTTGATTTTGCGTCATCCTCTCCTCCGGCAACGATTGCACCTGCATGCCCCATTCTCTTCTCAGGCGGTGCGGATACTCCTGCAATGTATGCAACAATCGGCAGGCTGGTGTACGATGCACCCTCCTCCTCAAGATTGCCTCCCACTTCACCGATGAGAACTACTGCCTTTGTCTGCCGGTCTTTCTCAAATCTCTCAAGGACATCGACAAATGTCTGGCCGATTACAGGGTCGCCACCGATGCCCACAATGCTGCTCTGGCCTATGCCTGCCCTTGAGAGTTCACTGACAACCTCGTAGGTGAGTGTTCCGCTTCTTGAGATGATGCCTGTATTTCCGGGCATTGCAAGGTGTGCGGGCATTATGCCAAGTTTGATCTCTCCGGGTGAGAGAATGCCGGGACAGTTTGGCCCGATTACACTGCACCCTTCCATCTTTGCATATGATATTGCACACATGGCGTCATGGACCGGTATATGCTCTGTGATTGCAACGACAGTCTCTATGCCGTTGTATGCCGCTTCCATGATCGAATCTCCGGCTGCGAACGCCGGCACAAAGAGTACGCTCACCTCTGCATCATGCTCTGTCAGGGCCTCCCGTACTGAGTTGTACACCGGAACTCCGTTCACTTCCTGTCCGCCCTTTCCGGGTGTAACTCCTGCAACAACCCCTCTTCCTCCTACTTCATCGGCGTAGCGGTTCATGAGGTCAATGTGGAATGCACCCTGCTTTCCGGTTGCACCCTGGACTATCACAGGGGTCTTCTTATCTCCGTATATCATTCTTCTGCAACCTCCACAGCGGTTTTTACGACATCTTCCATGGTGTCGAGCATATCGTACCCCTTCTCTTTTAACATCTCTTTTCCGGCATGCTCATTTGTTCCGGCAAGGCGGACGATCACCTTCTGAGGCACGCCTGCATCAATTATTCCGGCGGCGACTTCATCACATCTTGTAATGCCTCCGAGGAGGTTTACGACTATGACCTTCACACCCGGCATTTCGGATACAAGCTGTACTGCATTGCGTACTCTGTCGCGTGCCGCCCCTCCTCCGACATCGAGGAAGTTTGCTGCCTTTCCGCCGTAGTATTCGATTAGGTCAAGGGTGGACATCGTAAGCCCGGCACCGTTTCCTATAACTCCGATTGAACCTTCCAGCTCGACATATGAGAATCCGAACTCTTCTGCCCTTCTCTCCCGGTCCGTAAGGTCGCGGTTTACCTTTATGCCCTGCCTGTAGAGGGCATTGTCATCTATTACAAGCTTTGCGTCCGCGGCATAGACTCCTTTTTCAGTGACTACCAGAGGATTTATCTCTGCCAGCAGTGCATCTTTCTCACAAAATACCCTGTACAGTGAGTTTATTGCCGGTGCTAACTCCTTTGGTGCGTCCTTTAAGAGCCTTCTCATCATAAAATCCGGAATTTCATGGAGAATCGGAGTGATTCTTACGGTCTGGATTGCGTCAGGGTTTTTCTTTGCGGTCTCCTCTATTTCGACACCGCCGTCTGAGGAGAAGAGGATGACCGGCATTTTCTTTGCACGGTCAATTGTAATACTGACGTAATATTCCTTTAAGATCGGAAGTTTCTCCTCAATGAGTATCTTATCAACCGGAATTCCTTTGATCTCCTTTGCAAAGAGTCTGGAGGCCTCCTGCATGACATCACCGGTTTTTGTGATGATGATTCCGCCGGCCTTGCCCCTTCCTCCGACATCAATCTGGGCCTTTAAGACGACCTCATCTCCAAAGTCCTTCTCACGTCCGTCTATCCCGCCGGCACTCTTTACAGTGTATCCCTTCGCTACCGGAATGTTATATTCCCTGAAAATATCTTTGGCTTCGTATTCAAGCAGTTTCAATCGAGAACTCCTCCTTTGTCTATTAATTCAAATCCTGCATTCAGTGCCTTTAAGTTGAGCTGTTCGGTCCCTTTGGGTACGCTGTCGAGCACTGCCATCTCAATTGCCTCTCTGCTCACAACACCTGTTGCCGCGACAAGACTGCCGAGCATTATGATATTTGCAACAATCGGTCTGCCCAGACTGTTCTTGGCTTCTTCGGTTGCAGGTATCTCGAAGTATTTACACTCCGGGCGTGAGAAGACCAGTCCTGAGTCGATGAGCATGCAGTCCGTCTGCTCTGCTTCTGTCCCGTATTTTTCATATCCCTGCTGTGACATAATTACGTAAATATCCGGACTGCTCACCTTCGGGTATAATATCTCCTCGTCATCGATGATGTCTGCACTCATGGAGGCTCCGCCCCTTGCTTCAGGGCCGTACACCTGTGTCTGGACTGCAAATTTACCGTCATATATCGCCGCAGCTTTTCCGAGAATTACAGCGGACAGTATAATTCCCTGTCCCCCGAATCCTGAAAAGAGAACTTCATGTCTCATTTATCCGGCACCCCCATTGCAGGTTTATTCCGGTTTACAAACTCACCGACTGTGAATTTTTCTGCCGGAATTTCCTCCCCCCTCTCTTCCATTCTTCTCTTTTTTGAAAGCAGGAGTGCATTTGTTCTCATATATTCGATCATATCCGATGCGGTTCTGAGTTTGTTTCTTCTGCCGTATGAGGTGGGACACTGTGTCATAGACTCGATGAATGAGAACCCTGGTTTTTCAAGCCCGGTTTTTATCGCATCTGTGAGCTGTTTTACGTGGTAAGCTGTCCAGCGTGCAGAGTAGTTGGCCCCCGCCGCAGCAGCGAGTTCTGCGAGGTCAAAGGCAGGTTCATGGGCGCCGTATGGCGTTGTGGAAGAGAACTTTCCTTCCGGTGTACAGGGACTTCCCTGACCGCCTGTCATGCCGTAGATCATATTGTTTATGCAGATGACTGTCATGTCGATATTTCTCCGGCAGGCATGAATGAAGTGGTTTCCGCCTATTGCGGAGAGATCTCCGTCACCTGTGAATACAACCACATTCAGTTCAGGTTTTGCCATCTTAACTCCGGTTGCAAAGGCAAGTGCACGCCCGTGGGTTGTATGCAGGGAATCTGTGGATATATATCCCGGAGCACGTGATGAGCATCCGATTCCGGATACAAACACTGTATCGTCTATCTCCCATCCCATCTGTGTGACGGCGCTTAGCGTGCAGTTTATGACAGTGCCGTTTCCGCACCCTGTGCAGTATATGTGAGGGAGCCTGTCCTGACGGAGCCAGTCGTTTATGTCACTGCTCAAAGGAAGTCCTCCATTACATTCATGAGTTCTGTGGGTGTGTGCATCTCACCGCCGATCTTTGGAACAGATATTACCGGCACATCTGTGCTCTTCTTCACCTCGCCTGCGATCTGTCCGAGGTTCATCTCCGGGACTATGAAGACTTTTGCATTGGAAAATTCAGCGAGTGCATGGTCCGGGAATGGCCAGACCATTCTCATGTTGAGATGACCTATCAGGATGTCGCTTCTGTCCTTCATCAGCTGCCTGACCGTTCGTGTGGCGGGGCCGTATGTGACAAAGACAATCTCAGCAGATGAGTTGACTAAGTCAAAGTCTGCAATCTCCACTTTTTTGGATTCAATCTTGCTGTTAAGCCTTTTTACAAGGTTTGCATGGACTTCACAGTCTGTGGCGTCAGGATACCCTTTCATATTGTGGGTCAGTCCTGTCACATGGGTCCTGTAGCCTTTCCCGAATTCCGGAAATCCCGGCACTCCGTCTTCTTCCGGTTCAAAAGGAAGCATGCCTTCCTTCAACGGTTTTCTCCGGATAATCTCCACAGAGTCAGGGATGGTGATCTTCTCTCTCATGTGCCCGATCGTCTCGTCTGACATCAGGAATACCGGGCATCTGAAACGGTCGGCAAGATTGAAAGCTTTTACAGTGAGGTCAAACATCTCCTGAACAGTTGACGGTGTGAGTGCGATTATTGAATAATCGCCATGGGAGCCATATCTGCACTGCATCATGTCACCCTGTGCCGACATTGTTGGCTGTCCTGTTGAAGGGCCGCCTCTCTGGATATTGACCACGACAAGCGGGGTCTCGGTCATGACGGCGTATCCGAGGTTCTCCATCATGAGGGAGAATCCGGGGCCGCTGGTTGCTGTCATTGCCCTTGCACCTGTCCATGATGCGCCGATTACCGCGGATATGCTGGCAATCTCATCTTCCATCTGGATAAATGTCCTGTTCATCTTCGGAAGGCGCAGTGCCATCTGTTCAGCAACTTCTGTCGATGGTGTTATCGGATAACCGCCGAAAAAGTCACATCCGGCAGCGATTGCTCCTTCAGCAGAGGCATAATTCCCCTGCATAAATACAGTACGCGTCAATATTCAATCACCACCCTCACCTTTGGATCATCCTTATCCTCAATCCAGGATATTGCCTGATCCGGGCATATGAGCTGGCATACTCCGCAGAGCTGCCGGTTATATAGATTCCTCAGCCTGCAGTTTGTGCACCTCTGCGGCCTGTCAAGCACAGGCACAACTATTCCCCTCTCGTTTAGCTTTTTTCCTTCTGTAAAAATGCTGTAGGGGCATACTGTCGTGCAGAGGTTGCAACCCTTGCAGCGGGTTTCATCAATTATAAGTTTCATCGGTATCAACCGGTAATCCGTGTATAGTTGTTTATATCATTTATCAGTAAAACTACTAAATATATCCTGAATTTTCATATTTCCGCCGGGAAATATGCTCTGCGCCTCTTCTGTTTTTATCGATTTTAAGTCCTTATTTTTGCTTTAATTCCGTATGGTGGATAATTATTGGTTTTATGCCCGGTTCTTAAAAAAAAAATTTATCTTTTTTTTATCCCGGAGAAGAAAAAGGCAGATGTCCACAAAATCTGTGTGGTTCTAAAAGCGCCCGCTGAATTTCTCCTCTGCAACTGCCCTTACATCCCTGTAGAGGTTGCCGCCTTCTGAATCCATTGCAACAGTAAGTGGCAGATCTTTTATTTCTATTATCCAGACAGCCTCTGCCATTCCGAGTTCCTCAAAGTACACTCCCTTAAGCTCCATTTTTGATGCTGCAAGTGCGGCACAGCCGCCTGTGAATGCGAGATAAACGCCCCTGCCTCTTAGAGCTTCTGATACTTCATCACTCATGCCGCCTTTGCCGATGAATGCCCGGACACCGTTTTCCGGCAGGAATGAGCAGATATTGTTCATACGTGCAGAAGTTGTCGGGCCCGCGGCTATTATTTTATTGTCCTGAATTACCGGGCCGCAGTGATAGATTACAGCACCTTCCGGGTTAAAAGGAATGCCGTCCTCTATCATCTCAAGATGTGCCTCATCCCTTGCTGTATATATTGTACCTGAGAGAAGAACGTGATCTCCGGCTTTAAGGTTCAGCACTTCTTCACCAAGGGGTGTTTTGAGCCTGACTGCCTGTTTGTCTTCATTCATCAGAGATTCACCTCAACAGTTGCCCGCCGGCAGACCCAGCACTGGACATTGACAGCCACAGGCAGTGATGCCGTATGGCAGTGCTCTTTTTTTACCTTGACTGCAATAGCCGTAATGTCTCCGCCAAGCCCCATCGGGCCGATGCCGAGTTCATTTACTGCATCGCATAACTCCTGCTCGTATTCGTCCATCTCATCTACGGGCATGAGCAGTGCCTCTTTTGCAAGCGATGCAACACCGTCAAAGGTGCTGCCTATGCCAACTCCCAGTACAACCGGAGGGCAGGGTTTACCCCCTGCAAGGAGCATAGTTTCGGCAACGAATTTCTTAATATTCTTAACTTCTGACGGCAGCATCATGGCAAGTCTTGATGAGTTCTCGCTGCCGCCGCCCTTTGGCATGGCGGTTATGGTGAATTTTTCTCCCGTTTTTATATGCACTGCCGGAAAGCCGGCACCTGTATTGTCTCCGGAATTTTTTCTGGTTATGGGATCGACTGCGTTTGGTCTGAGCGGGACGCCTGAATTTGCTCTTAACAGGCCCTCTTTAATCCCTTCATGGATTATTTCCCGGTCTTCAAACCCTTCCGGTATTGTAACGTAGAAGATGTGCATCCCGGTATCCTGGCATATTGGAATGTCCATCTCTTCTGCCTGCCTGATATTGTCCAGAATGTTTCTGTACTCCGCCTTTGCGACAGGATTAGATTCTTTCTCTATTGCAGCGTTCATTGCACGCAGGAAGTCGTCCGGAAGTCTGACCTCTGCCTCATGTATCGCCTCTTCTGTTGCGGATGCGATATTCTCCTTTAAATTATTCATGGTGACACTTCACAGATTATGTAATATTTTCGTTAAAATATATGTGGTGCTGCTCTCCTGAGATAACTTCCGGAAAAAGCGGATATACTGCACTCCGGGTTCTGAGCTCCGGATTGCAGGATTTAAATAATCTGTATGTGCCTCAGTATCAGCAGAATAAATAATGCTGCAATTATGAGGATTATTGCACCCGGAAGAATTTCAGGTTCTTTAAAAAAAGACAATGTCAGGTTTTTTTATCCTGATCTGAATCTTCTGCCGGGTTCCGGACTCCGGTATCCGTTACTCCGTCAAAGACGTATGCGTATGAGATGAAAATAAGAAGATCAAATACGATTAAAAGAACCACCGTTGCCAGAAATAGCAGGCCTGAAGTAGATTTTTCTTTCTTCACAGAGATTCCCGAATAACTTTATTTATTAATTTTCGGTATATCTGCATTCCCTTTTGGAATATATGACCCTTAGAAATTAGTTCCTGCAACGGCGGTCTGAATTATTCTGAATTATTATAATTTGGGATAAAAAGAAATATTTGTTAATATTATCCCTGAATTCAGGCTTCAGCAGGTCTTTCGATTACAATTCTCGTTGGTGTCGGGAGTTTGTACCCGGCAGTCCTGAGACTCTTCTTGGCTTTCTCAGCCATTGCATCGGTTGTGTAGATTGTGAAGACTTTCTGTCCTGACTGTACACGTGCTGCTGTGCCTACTGCTTTTCCGAATGCCGATCTCATACCTTCAGAAACACGGTCCGCACCTGCACCTGTTGCCTGCTTGTTCTCACGGAGAACCTGGTGTGGGTATGTTCTGAGCTTGAAATGATAGTTCATCCTTCCAATCTCTTTCTGAAGTTTACGGTTAACTGACATACGTGCTGCTTCAAGAGCCTTGTGCTGAATCTGGCATGATTCATCAGCAATTATTGATACTCTTACTGGGAACTCTGCTTTTGTATTGCCCATATCGAACTGGACTACCTTTGATCCGGGCACACCACCCATATACTCGCGCCTCGTATATGCTCTCTTGGAGATTGCCCTGTACATTTTTGCGGGTTTTCGAACCATTGCTGAATACTCCTGAATAACTAAATGTGCTATAAAAAATGGGGATGTATCATAATAAAATTAACTATGTACATTATTGATCCTGCGGGTTATCGCTGATAAGTGAGAGTATATACTTTCTCAGCCTGATAAATTCCGGATCAGTTCTCTCTCTTTTCTTACCTTCCGGAAGATCGATCTCAATTATTTCCCTGATTCTTCCTGGTCTTGTGCTGAGGACAACCACTCTGTCTGAGAGGTAAACTGCCTCATCAACACTGTGCGTTACAAATATTACCGTCTTTCTGGTCTTTTCATGTATGTCCAGAAGTTCATTCTGCATCCTGTTCCTCGTCTGTGCATCAAGGGCGCCGAAGGGTTCATCCATCAGGAGAAGTTTTGGCGCGTTTGCAAGTGCCCTTGCAATGGCAACTCTCTGCCTCATGCCTCCTGACAGTTCATGCGGGTAGGAGTTCTCAAATCCCTTAAGATTTACAATGTCAATATATTCAGCGGCAGCCTTTCTTCTCTCTTCTTTTCCGATACCTTTCATCTCCAGGCCGAATGCGATATTGTCAATTATGTTCAGCCACGGGAAGAGAGAATACTCCTGAAAGACCATTCCCCTTTCAGGGTCGGGCCCCCTTATCTCATTGCCCTCAAGGAGGATCTCCCCTGAAGTAGGTTCTTCAAGTCCGGCAATTATCCTGAGAAGCGTCGTCTTTCCGCATCCTGATGGCCCTACAAGGGATATGAACTCCTCTTTTTCGATATCGAGGTTTATGCTGTCAAGTGCGGTAAGAGGTTTTGCTCCCTCCTTTGAGAATTTTTTATTGAGGTCTTTTACTGATAAAAATGCCATTTACATCCCCTCCTCCATCCATTTCAGCATCTCCCGGTTGACATAATACCTGAAGAGAAGATCAATAACAAGACCGATAAAACCTAAAACAAGCATATATACAACAACGCTTGGCATCTGGTGGAGGTTGTAGTATGTCCAGAGGTTCTTTCCAAGGCCGTATTTTCCGCTCCCTGCACCGAATATTTCCGCTGCAACAAGGCACATCCACCCAACGCCCATAGCGATTCTGACCCCGGAAATTATTGACGGCACTGCCGAAGGGAATGCGATCTTTCTGATGAGTGGTATGTCTTTCGTGCAGCCGAGAACTTTTCCGGCTTCAATAAACACTTTTGGAACATTACGAAATCCCGTATATGTATTGATCATTATCGGAAATACGGCGCCTATGAAGATTATGAATCCCGCGGCAACATCTGTCAGGCCAAACCAGATTATTGCAAAAGGAATCCATGCGAGCGGAGGTATCGGCCTTAATATCTCAATTATCGGGTTTAATGCAGAGTCTGCGTCCCTGAACCATCCCATGAGTATCCCTACCGGAATTCCGACAAGCAATGCCGCAATCATTCCTATGAAGAAATGGAGCATACTGTAGAGGAAGTCTTTAAACAGGGTTCCTTTCGGACCGAAGATCGTCATATAAAGGGCTTCAAGGACGTCGGTAAAGGACGGGAGGAAAAATTTGTTGCCTACAATAAATACGGCAAAGGCCTGCCATATGAGTATTACAGCAATTATAGTCCCAACCGGAAGGAGCAGTTTTTTACTGGTTAATTTCTTCTTAATTTTCATTTTTAAAACCTATCCGTTAGCGGCGGGGTGCATCAGTATAACTGTATATGTGGCAGTGATGCACAAAAAACACTTTTCCCAGATATTTGTGCTGAGGGAATAAAAAAAATATTTGTCTGATTGTCAGACTTCTTCAGGCAGTTGCCTTTTCGTAGAATGAAAGGTCGAATATTTCGTCCTGTGTCAGTTCTTTCTCGATATATCCAAGTTCTGCCTGTGTTTTGACGTAGTCCATCACTCCTCCGGTGATGATATTTGGATCAGATACCCATTCCCCGTCCCAGTTGCTGAACGAATCTTTGACTGTTTCAACTGTGTTCTTTGTGTAGCCTGAATAGATCTCAGCAGCCTCATCTTTGTTGGCTCTGATATAATCTGTAGCCTTAATGTGGGTCTTTACAATTTCCACAACTGCGTCCGGGTTTTCCCTTATCATCTTTCCGCTGACTACAAGTACGCAGCATGGGTGATCTTTCATCATTTCACCGGAATTAACTACAATTCTGCCTGCGCCGTCATTTTCAATGATTGTCGGTGAGGGTGCCGGAAGGAATACTGCATCGATCTGTCCTGCGGTTATTGCAGTGATTGCATCTCCGGGACCCATCGGGCGTATGTCAACATCTTTTTCATCATCAATGCCGTTATCCCTGAGCCATCCCCTGAGTAGTGTATCCTGGATTGTTCCGGATGGGAATGTTGCAATTGTGTGTCCCTTTAAGTCTTCGGGTTTTTCATATGCAATGTCATTGCCGACAACGAGTGCAGATCCCTGTGTCTGTACTGCGGCGACGATCTTTCCGTCAAGTCCGGTTGCAAGTGCGGATATGACCGGTGCTGCGCCAACGTATGCGACATCAATGTCTCCTGCAATCATTGACTGCATCTCCGGTGCGCCTGTAGGGAACTGGAATTCGTTTTTGTTCCTGTCGGTGGTGTATCCGAATGGTGCGAGGTTCTCACTCCACCATCCCTTCTCCATTGCTGCCATATAGGCTATCTGGTGTGTGCTTGGCTGGTAACCGAAATTCAGACTTTTTGCTGTTTTTTCTGTTCCTGCCGGTGTTTCATCTGTGCCTGTACATCCTGCTGTAAGCACAAGCGATAATGAAATCAGTGCCAGTAATATTAATCCTGCAATTTTTTTCATACCTTTAACCTCTCCTGATGGAGTTCTATAGTAATTTCATTAAGAAAAGTATTTAATTGGTTTTGTTTGGGTCAACTTTATTGGCTTTATGTATTAAATTATCTGTTTCTGTGGACAATGGGGTGGTTTTTTTCATGGATGTACCTGCCTGCTGACTCTCCGGTGCCTATGCGTGGATTTAATCATTTATTCTGACACCAATAATAAGAGGAGTTGTTTTTGCATATGACAAAAGATCCACTCAGGGGTGGGCGCCTTGGTGACTCACGCCCGTCTGAAGTCTGGGATTATTTATCTTCGATGGAGGCCGACCGCTTCATCGGGATGGCAGATGTGTCTGTAGATATTGCTCATCTGCTGATGCTTTCCAGGCAGGAAATAATAGACCAGGATTCTGCAAAAAAAATAATGAATGTCCTGCTGAAACTGCATGATGAGGGTCTTCCTGATTCCGTATATGACGAGAAATTTGAAGATGTTCATGCCGGGATTGAGGCATATATTATAGATAAAATAGGTATTGATTCCGGCGGCAGGCTTCATATGGGCCGTTCAAGAAATGATGAGGTTGCAACATGCGTCAGGATCAGACTAAGAGAGGAGATCTTAGACCTGATGTCTGATATTGCTATCCTGAGGAGTATCTTCTGCGGTTTTGCAAAGGATAATACTGATATTTACATGCCGGGATTTACTCATCTCCAGCATGCACAGCCGACAACGGTTGCCCATTACCTGATGAACTATGAGCAGGCATTTAAAAGGGACTTTGAGAGGCTTGGCGATGCTTATCTGAGGATTGATCAGTGCCCTCTCGGCGCTGCTGCCTTTGCCTCTACCGGATATCCGATTGACAGGGAGTATACGTCTGATCTGCTTGGCTTTGGCGGTGTTCTGGAGAATACAATGGACTGTGTTGCCGGCCGCGATTTTGCCCTTGAAGTGGTCTCTGACTGTGCTATCCTTATGAATAATATAAGCCGTCTGTGTGAGGAGATTATATTCTGGAGTTCTTCATTTGTCAGCTTTGTAATTCTTGCTGATGAATACTGCTCTACAAGTTCAATTATGCCTCAGAAGAAGAACCCCGACTGTGCCGAGATTATGAGGGCAAAGGCGGGTTCTGTCTCCGGGTGCCAGATGGCGGCATTTTCAATAATTAAGAACCTTCCTATGAGCTATAACCGCGATATGCAGGAGTTATGGCCTCATCTCTGGAAGGCGATTAGTGATACTAAGAGTTCAATAAAGATCCTGAACGGGATGATAAGGACTGCTCATATCAACCGGAAGAGAATGGCGGAGGAGGCAGTTAAGGGAAATACGACTGCAACTGAACTTGCCGATATTCTTGTAAGGGAGTATGGTCTGGCCTTCAGGACTGCGCATAACATCGTCGGGCGTGCTGTCAGAACTGGAAAACTTGACCTTGAAACGCTTGAGATGTCTGCAAAAGAGATGGCGGGGATATCCCTTGTGGAGCTTGGCCTTACGGAGGATGCAGTTGCTGACAGTCTTGAGGTAAGTACGTCTGTAAATGTCCGGAACGCAACCGGCGGACCGTCGCCGCAGGCTGTAATGGCCAGTATAATGAGAAGTGAGGCTGCATATGCGGATGACCTTGAATGGATCAGGGGTCTTAAGATGCATCTTCACTCGTCAGAGAAGCATATGATAGAAAAAGCAAGAGAACTGGTAATGGAATAATGGATTCGGGAGACCGGGTGTCATGCAGTTATGCCGGAAGCATGCTCGAGGGCACCTATATTACAAAGAGAGATGGCAAAGCGGTAATTAAGCTTGACAACGGGTACAACATCGGGGTGTCCTTTGATACAGTGACAAAAACCGCTGATGCTGAGAAGAGGGAGGCTGTTAAGGGTGGATTTACCCGGGAAGAAGGCCTTCCTGATCTTGCTATTGTATCAACCGGAGGAACGATTGCTTCCAGGATTGATTACAGAACCGGAGCCGTAACGAGCCAGTTTGAGGCTGAGGATATTATGAGGGCAATTCCGGGACTGGCTTCGATTGGCAATTTCACCTCTCATGTTCCGGCAACTATTCTTTCGGAGAATATGACTCCTTATATCTGGAAAGAGCTTGCCTCAACCATTTACAGTGAGATTGAGTCCGGTGTTGCGGGAGTTATTGTTACGCACGGTACTGATACCATGTCGTATTCGGCTGCTGCTGTAAGTTTCATGCTCAAAACCCCTGTTCCTGTTGTATTTGTCGGTTCTCAGAGGTCAGCTGACCGCCCGTCAAGTGACAATCTGATGAATGGCCTGTGCAGTGCTGCTGCGGCTGTCTCTGACTTAGGCGAAGTTTCGGTTGTGATGCACGGGACATCAAATGATGACTACTGCGCCATTCACAGGGGCACGAGGGTCAGAAAGATGCATACCTCCAGGCGTGATGCGTTCCGGAGTATTGATATTGACATTCTCGGTAAGGTTGAATATCCCTCACTTGAGGTCAGTCTGAATAAGCATGCCGTGAGGCGTGGCAGTTCTGAACCGGAACTTTGTGCTGATCTTGAGGAGAAGGTAGGGCTTGTGCAGTTCTATCCTGGTATGAGTCCTGATGTTATCCGCAGTTATGACGGTTATGCCGGGCTTGTCGTTGCCGGAAGCGGTCTCGGGCACACATCTTCAGTCTGTATTGAGCCTTTGAGGGAACTTGTATCATCCGGAACTACGGTTGTTATGACCTCTCAGTGTCTGAATGGCAGGGTATGTGATCGTGTCTATGATACGGGCAGGGATCTTATTGAGGCCGGAATTATTGAGGGTGAGGATATGCTTCCCGAGGTTGCTATGGTCAAACTGATGTGGGTGCTTGGCATGGAAGATGATAAGGAGAAGGTGAGGCAGCTCATGCTCTCTGATTTACGCGGTGAACTTGGGGGGTGCACACCTCATGGATTATAAGAAATTAGGTCTTAAGGCCGGAATTGAGATTCATCAGCAGCTCAATACAAGGGAGAAGCTCTTCTGCCACTGCCCTACTCTGCTCCGTGATGCTGAAGAGAGGAATGGAGAATTTTTCAGATTTCTCCGGGCAACCGAGAGTGAGATGGGAAAGATTGACCGGGCGGCAGAAGAGGAGATGAAGAAGGAGGATCGTGCCTATACCTATTATGCCTATGACACGACCTGCCTTGTAGAGAACGATGAGGAACCTCCGGCACCGATGAACCCTGAGGCTGTCGGGCTTGCAATGACTATTGCAAAGATGCTTGGCATGACTCCTGTTGAGCAGATTCATGTGATGAGAAAGCTTGTCATTGATGGTTCAAACACTTCCGGTTTTCAGAGGACTGCACTTGTTGCACTGAACGGAAAAATCCCTGCCGGTGCAGTCATTGAATCGATATGCCTTGAGGAGGAGGCGGCACAGAGGGTTGAGGGTGATATATTCTCACTTGACAGGCTTGGCATTCCTCTTGCTGAGATCACAACCGGCCCCGATATGAAGACTCCTCATGAGGTAAAGGAGGTCGCAGCATATATCGGAATGATTCTCCGGTCAACAGGCCGCGTTAAGAGAGGGCTTGGGACCATCAGGCAGGATGTCAATATCTCCATCAGTGAGGGTGCCCGTGTTGAGATCAAGGGTATTCAGGATTTAAGCCTTATTGAGGAGGTTGTGAAGCGTGAGGCCTTAAGGCAGGTGAATCTCCTTGAGATCCGTGCTGAGCTTATCCGCCGCAATGCTTCTGTTCCGGAAGATTATACTGATGTTACATCTGTCTTCTCTGAGACCGGTTCAAGCATTTTAAAGAAGGCTAAGACTATTCTTGCGGTGAATCTCAGAGGTTTTGCAGGGCTTGTAGGCAGGGAGATCCAGCCCGGAAGAAGGCTTGGCAGTGAGATCTCTGATTATGCAAAGAAGTGCGGTGTCGGCGGGCTTTTCCATACGGATGAACTGCCGGCATATGGAGTGACTGAGGATGAGGTTGCAAAACTCAGGGAGTTTGTCGGTGCTGCTGATGAGGACTGTGTCATCATAGTTGCGGATAAGAAAAAGAGGGCTGAGTGTGCAATCTCACAGATTATTAAGCGCTCGAATATGGCATTTGAAGGTGTTCCAGAAGAGACAAGAAAGATGCTTGAGGAAGGCAGCACTGCTTATATGAGGCCACTTCCCGGCGCTGCAAGGATGTATCCTGAGACTGATGTATTTCCGGTTGAGATTACTGATGAATACTGGAATTCACTTGAGATACCTGAGCTTTTAACTGCCAAAGAGGAGAGGTTTAAGAATGAACTGAACCTTGACGGGGCGGTTGCCAGGCAGATGGCCTACTCTCCGCGTATGCCCCTCTTTGAGAGGATGATTCGTGAGGGTATTAAGGCAAATCTTGCGTCAAGAACGCTTCTGGCAACCTTAAGGGAGCTTTACCGTGACGGTGTTGATACCTATTCATTATCTGATGATTCATTGCTTGAGCTTCTGAAACTTGTTGAAGACGGGAAGGCAGCAAAGGAGGCGATCCCTGATCTCATCCGTGCCGTTTCAAAGGGCATGTCTCCGGCTGAGGCTGTTGAGAGTGTCGCACCCGGAATTTCAGAAGAGGAGCTGACCGGCATTATCCGGACGATTATCGGTGAGAGGCAGGAATTCATCAAAGAGCAGGGCATGAGATCCTTAGGTCCGCTTATGGGTGTTGTCATGAAGGAGGCCCGCGGGCGTGCTGACGGCAAGGTTATCAGCGAGCTCCTTAAAAGAGAAATTCAGAGTGTTCTGTGAGATTATGGGTTAATTTATATTTTTAACCTTCAGTTAAATTTTTAACACATTGCTTTTGTATTATTATCCTAGCGATCAGGTTTTGCTTAAAATTATTTGTGGAGATATCATATGGGTGATTCGAGGAAAAATCCCTCTGCTAAGGATATAAAAATATTGTTTTCAAAAGCAGCAGGACGCTGTTCTTTTAGAGATTGCCGTAAAAATATTGTTCTTGATACGGATGATGATGGGAGCATAAATCAGATTGGACAAATTGCTCATATTGTGGCACATAGTTCTAAAGGGCCACGTGGGGATGAAAATTATACTGATAAAGAACTGAATTGCTATGATAATTACATTCTTCTCTGTCCAACCTGTCATAAAATAGTGGATGAACAACCGGAGAAATATTCGGTCGATGTGCTCCGGAAGATAAAAACAGAACATGAAAACTGGGTTTCAGATCAACTTGAAATATCAGTTGCTAAAGTTGATTTTGCAGAATTAGAAATTGCTGCTAAAGCAATATCTTCGGGAGAGAATTTTGAAGGCAGTGATTATACGGTTATCTCTCCTGAAGAAAAGATATTGAAGAATGGTCTGGGGAAGAGATCAAGGCGGCTGATTTCAATGGGTTTATGTGGTAGTGGAGAGGTAAGTAAATATTTATCCGAGATGTCAAAACTAGATCCTGATTTCCCTGATAGGTTAAAAAATGGCTTTAAAAAGAAGTACCTCGAATTAAACAGGGAGTTTTCCGGAGATGATCTCTTCATGGAGATGCTTACACATTTTCAGGGTGCTGAACATGACTTTGGGCAGGATGCCGCCCGTCTGGTTATCCTGACTCATATGTTTGAAATCTGTGAGGTATTTGAAAAATGATACTGCCAAATAAATATATCAAAGAAGATGAAGCTTTAATCGGTGTTGGTGCAATATTACTGAAGTATTTATCCTGTGAAAAAAATCTGTCGGAGTTATGGGATTCTGTCAGGAATTCTTCTCAGATTGGCAGTTTTGAGCGTTTTATTCTTTCACTGGATTTATTATATTCATTAGGTCTCATTGAATTTAAAAATAATAAGCTTGTGAGGGTTAAATTATGATTCATGGGCTATATGCCAGTGATAAGAGGTTTAAATCAGTTATATTTAATGAAGGTCTTAATATTATTGTTGCTGACCGGAAGGAAGACTCCGGCAGTAAAGATTCACGTAACGGACTTGGGAAAACCTCACTGTTAAATATCATTCATTTCTGTCTTGGTTCGGATTTGGAAAAATCATCTCTGCCGGTTGAAGATATTTCTGACTGGACTTTTTATATTGATATTGATCTTGGTGGTGAAAAAATTACTGCCGGCCGGAGTATTGGGGACCCTGGAATTATATGTGTTGATGGTAGTAATCTTTTAAATCTTCCATTGGTTCCTGAATATAATGAAAACAAGGGGTTTTACTATTATAAGCATAAAGACTGGAAAAATCTTCTTGGAATCTCTCTTTTTAATATTCCATCCACAACTCATATTAAATATATGCCGACTTTCAGAACTCTGATTTCATATTTTATCCGTACTGGTATAGATGCCTACAGTACTCCTTTTAGTTTTTATAAAAACCAGAGTGCCATACAAATACAGGTTGCAAATGCCTTTTTATTGGGTATGAACTGGCTTCATCCGATTGAAGTACAGAAATTAAAAGAGAAAGAAAAATCAATAAAAATGGTTGATGGTGCTATTAAGTCGGGTATGAGACCATCAAAGGGCGAACTTGAGGCAGAGAAAGTCAGGCTTCAGCATGAACTTGAGATTGAGGAGAAAGCTTTGAGTACGTTCAAAGTTCATCCTCAGTATCGTGTAATTCAGGAAAAAGCAGATAGTTTAACCAAAAGTATTCATCTGTTGGCAGATGAAAATATAATTCTACGAAGAAAACTGGACAGGTATGAGGAATCAGTCCAGTCCGAAAAAGCACCTGATAATTTATCAGTAGCAGATCTGTATGAGGAGGCCGGGCTTCATTTTAGTTCTGCCTTAAAAAAAACTCTTGAGGAAACAAGAAACTTTCATAATGAAATTGTCCGTAACAGAAAACTCTTTTTAGAGGCTGAGATTGAGGCAATTAAAAATAAAATTGGTAATAATGAAAAATATATGGAGAATATCTCATCTGAACGCGCTGAAATAATGGAGGTATTAAGTACGCACCATGCACTTGAAGAATATTCTATGCTTCAGAATAGAGTTACTGAAAAAAAAGTCCATTTAGAGAAAACATTACAGATGATCTCTGAGATTCAGGAAATGTCAGAGAAGAAAAAGGAAATCAGATCTGAAAGAATAGAGCTGGATTCTAAAATTCAACGCGATTTTGAAGAATCACGTCCCCGGTGGGAGAAAGCAGTTAATGGTTTTAATGATAATTCTCAGGCTCTTTACAATGAACCTGGCTATCTGATAATTAATACTCCTGATGGTGGTAGAGTTTCAGGCAATGCTTACAGTTTCGATGTAGATATTCCGCGTAGTAATAGTGAAGGTGTTGGGAAGATGAAAATATTCTGCTATGATTTGATGCTGGTGGATATATTTTCCGTTTCTGGTGGTATTGATTTTTTGATTCATGACAGTACTATGTTTGATGGTGTAGATTCCCGTCAAATAGCACATGCTCTGGAACATGGACATTATAAGGCTAGAGAATCAGGATTTCAATACATTTGCACATTTAATTCGGATATGATTCCGTACTCTGATTTAAGTGATGACTTTAAAGCAGATGATTTTATCTGTCTGAGACTTAATGATAAAAATCCGGAAGATTCGCTATTTGGTTTCCAGTTTGAGTTAAGTAAGAGAAATACCGGCATATGAATGATTCATGGGTTGTAGATGTGGACTTAAAACGAGAATATAGATTTTTTGTGTGTATAAATTGCGGATAATTGAGATCACCGGAAGAAAAGATGAATAATAATCCAGTTCAGCAGAAGGCAGATTCAATTGATTATGATTATGAGAATGACAGTTTGTTTTTGTATACAAAAGGAATGGGGTATAAACAGTCATTAAATCTGGATAATATAATTGTTGATTTTGATGATAAATATCAGATAAAAGGTGTTGAAATACTTGGGGCCTCTGAAAAATTTGGTGTTTCTAAATTTGAATTAAGGAAACCCGAAGAGATTAAGATTTATCTCGAAATATCTGAAAATGTGGTTGAACTCAGCGTCAATCTTACTCTTGAAAGAAGAAACCGGCATGTCCCTAAAGTAATCTCTGTAACAGGACTTAATGAGTCTAATATCCCATCCGGAAAAATGGCACTGTCATGCTGAATTTTTGTTTTTGATAGTCTTATGGTTGCAACCTGCCAGTGCCAATGTCCTGGGATTTTGAATATAGGAGTAATCATATGAAACAGTCCGATTTAGCTCTTCAGATAGCCGCCGGAGAGGACAGCACTCATCAGTTTAAGGTTGATGTACGTAGTGGTGAGTCCATAGCAGCAGAGATGGCAGCTTTTGCCAATTCAAAGGGTGGCACAATATACATTGGGGTTGCTGATGATAGTAATGTTCCGGGTCTGACAAAAGAGGATGTTTCCCGGATAAATCAGCTTATAAGCAATGCCGCCAGCCAGCAGGTCAGAAGTCCGCTTTCTGTACATACTGAAAATGTTGTCCTTGAAACCGGAAGAGTAGTGATTGTACTTACTGTTCCTAAGGGCATATACAAACCTTATTTTGATAAGAATGGTGTAATCTGGCTGAAAACCGGTTCAGACAAACGAAGGATCAATTCAAAGGAGGAACTGCGCCGGTTGTTTCAGGTGACTGATCAGTTCCATGCAGATGAAGTTCCAACTAAAGCAGGTATTGATAAGCTTGATAATATTCGCTTCCGCGACTTTTTAAAAAGTGCATATAAACAGGATGTGCCATCATCTTCTGAAGAACTTATCAGACTTTTGCAGAATATGAATCTTGCAACTGATGATGGGATGCTGAATCTTGCAGGTGTGCTGATGTTTGCCGAAAGGCCCGAATGGGTAAAACCACAGTTTATTGTCAAGGCAATATGCTATCCGGGAAATGATATTCATATCAGTGAATATCTGGATACGGAAAATTATGAAGGTCCTTTTCAGAAAGTCTTTGAAAGTTCTCTTGCTTTTATCATGCGCAATCTGCACAAGGTTCAGGCCGGACGTGGAATTAATTCTCCGGGACTCCCTGAGGTTCCGGAAAGTGTCTTTGAGGAACTGCTTGTAAATGCACTGGTTCATCGTGATTATTTTGTGAGTGCACCGATCCGTATTTTTATTTTTGATAACCGGATAGAGATTATAAGTCCTGGTCATCTTCCCAATAATTTGACGGTGGAGAAGATTAGGACAGGTAATTCAAATATAAGAAACCCGATTCTTGTATCCTATGTGGCGAAGGGGCTGTTGCCGTATCATGGGCTTGGTTCAGGAATAAAGCGTGCACTTGAACAGTGGCCCGATATTGACTTTGAGGACGATCGTGAAGGCTGTAAGTTCACTGTTACGGTTCACCGAAAAGTTCAGGGGGTATTGCTGGGGATGGAGGAACATGATGAAATAAAAGGTCAGGGAGGAGTTTTATCGGGTCTACACGGTGACCTTTTAAAATCCAATTTTGACCTTATAAATGTAATTAAATCAAATCCTCGGAGTGACTATAAAGCATTGGCAAAATCTGTTGGGGTAAGTGAAGCAACAGTTAAACGGCATATTCAGAAATTAAAGAATGCAGGCATTTTGAGACGTATTGGGTCGAAAAAGACAGGGCACTGGGAAATAATCTCTGATGGTGCGGGTCAGGCTAAAGATCAATGATTTTTGTGGTGGCTCATTTGGGTGTTCATCAATAAGTTCACCAAAATGTGTGATATATTGTGGTTTAAAAGGTCAAAATATTGGTTTATCGGGTCAACGCTGTGACCTTTTAATTTTGACCTCTTAATCATTTGGTTTCTGGTTGGTTTTCTCACTCCCCGTTCTCAACAAGCGTCTTTGAGATGATGTATTCACCTTTGGCTTCTCTTGTTGAACCTATTATGAGCCACTTCTCCTCACCGTGCTCTTCCACATAGCCACAGGCCTTTATTAACTCTCCATCAAGCGCCTGTCCGCTGTATGTATGTGTGAATGAGAGCACCTTTGAGATCTCTTCATGATCCACAGAGTATATGGCAGGGCTGTCAAACGAGAATGAGGCATCGGTAACTGTGGCCTCAATCTCCATCTTTCCGGTGACTCTGCCCTTGCTGACCGCAATTCTGTTCAGATCTTCATAGTCGCGGGTGTAGAGCAGGTCAAAATAAGTCCCGTCAATCTCACCACGGTTCCACTTCCTCTTCTCATGGAGTATAAAAGTTTCATAATCAATCTCCGGAATACGCTTGTTGTAAACCTTCTTCCAGAGTTCTTCGGAAAGAGGTGAGGCTTCCCCCTTCTTAACGGCAGATATCAGGTTTTTCTGGGCCAAAAACCAGTATTTGCCGTAAACGACCATATCAATATCCGAAACATCATTCTCAAGCCCGAGAAGGAGAGATCCTGTGCATCCGGCCCTGCCTTTAGGGACATCAAAAATCCTGAGCAGTTTTTTGACTCTGTTGTCCCTCTCTGCAATTTTTTCAACCTCAACTTCCGGTTTGAAAACTCTCTTAATGTCCTCAGGGGGCACCCTGTGAACCACGTCCAGATATTCCGGTTTATATTTCCTGATATACTCAAAGGCCGGCTCAAAATCATATTTCCTGTATTTTATCCCTTCCGGAGAGGTTCTTTCTCCCTCTTCATCAGGGACATATCTTAATACTCCGCCTGCCTTTGTCTCATTGTCATATGCCGAGACTGCATAGAGGCATCCGTCATTATCCTCAAAAAAATCTCTCAGTCTTATAGGTTTCATCTTTAAATTCCGTGTTCTGCCAGATATTTGCCTATTTTCTCAATATCACTGCCTGCCCTGATTATACTGCCTGATTTTAAATCAATAACTGTACTCGGCGTTCCGGGAAGTCTTCCGCCGTCAATAAATATATCATGGACAACATTCACCTGTGAGAACTCAACCGGAGATATGTGCCCTGAGATATTTGCACTCGTTGATGTTATCGGACAGTCAAACCCGCTGATCAGCTCAAGTGCAGTCTCATGCGCCGGCATTCTTATGCCGATAAGACCCGTTCCTCCGGTCAGTATGTCCGGTACGCACTTTGATGCCCTGACAACAACAGTCACAGGTCCGGGCATGAAATGCCGGATGAAATCCTCTTCCTTCTCCTCAAGAATAGTCACTGCATGGAGCATCTCCATATCTGACACCGCAATTGATATCGGCTTTGACAGTGACCTGTGCTTTGCATGGTAAACCTTCTCAACCGCATGGTCGGAGAATGCATCCCCGCCAAGACCATAGACTGTCTCAGTCGGATATACGACAAGGCCGTCTTTCTTTAAAACTTCTATTGCTTCTTCTGTTTTTTGGTTCAGAAATGCCGCCCCCTTACCCTGTATATGTCAAATACTGCCAGCTCACTTGCATGCATAACCGCAAAAACTCCTGCCTGTATCGGGTCGGTTACAACAAGGTCTGCGTGATCCGGCAGACTTCCTGCCATTGAGAGGGATATAACCGGAATTCCGTACTGCTTCACTCTCTCCACAACAGACACGATTGTGCCGCCCATCAGTGACCCTGCAAGGACCAGCACTGCAACTCTCGGGAGGCGTGATATTGCATCAATGGCAGCAGTCAGGTTCTTCTCTCCGACAACCGGAAATGTATCCACCGAAATTCTCTCTCCGCGGATATTATGCCTGTCTGCCTCATTGACTGCACCTAGCGCGACCTGTGCAACCTGTGCGCCTCCCCCGAATATTATAATCCTCTTTCCAAAGATCTGTGACAGCGGTCTGTAGGTCTTGATGTCATAAACCGTATCCAGTCCGAGAAGGCTCTCTTTAAGACTCTCATAATCTCCAATATCTCCGAATTCAAAATATAGGAGTGATCTGCCTCTGTCCGGCCCGAATGGGAGCACTGAAGACTGTACCATCTCAATATTTGCACCATTCTCTGCCATAACTTCAGATATGTCACGCAGAACTCCCTGTCTGTGCTCACAGATTATGCTTACAGCCCTAACCGAAATATCGCCTGATTCTGTCATATTCTAAAAATTTCCGAAAATTCCGGATTATATTCTCTTCAATAACCTTCTGATCAATTGATTTATAATTGATATAGATTTTATTGTATTGTTTTCTCTGTTCTTCAGTTGCAGTTTCCTGACATTTCACCGGTATAAACGGGAAGAGGTGTTATGTATTGCTGCCGCCCCGGAATAAATCCCTGCGATATTATTAATATCTCATCCATCCTAGTTTTATGAAGCACTTATCTTTGATAGTGCTGGCTTTTGTAAGTCCGACGTGTTCTGTACAACAGGCACTGCCTTATGGCTAGGGATTACAAAAAGGTCAGTATATGGCTCTTTTTGTGGACTTACAGTTGAATCCGGATGGTATTTGATACTTCAGAACCGGAAAAAGCGGGATATTAGTCAGTAATTGTCCCTGGGCAACTCTGCTGAATGCGCAATTAATCATGCGCAAAGGACGCAGATGCCCGTTAAAGTATCTTTTAAAATAAAGGTGGTGAAAAATGGCACGAATGCACGCCCGCAGGCGCGGTAAATCCGGCTCAGTCCGTCCACTCCGCACAGAAGCACCGGAATGGTCCAACAAGGACGCAGCAGAGATCATAAAGACAGTAGTAGAACTAAGAAAGGATGGCCTTTCAAGTGCCGCAATCGGTCTTGTCATGAGAGACAAGCACGGTGTTCCGAGTGTAAAACTCGCAACCGGTAAGAGAGTTGACCAGATTCTCGCAGACAACGGACTTGAATCCGATATTCCTGAAGATCTGAGAAATCTCATTGTAAAGGCACTTGGTATGAGAAAGCATCTCTCTGAGAATAAGAAAGATGTACACAACAAGCGTCAGCTTCACCTCACTGAGGCAAAGGTGCGCAGACTTGGTAAGTACTACGTAAGAACCGGCAAAATGCCAAAGGGATGGGCATACAAGCCTGATACTGCGGAGTTCCTGCTATCAAGATAATCTGATAATGTCCATCGAAGCCGCTGCGGAAATTCTGGCTGATAATTTATCCAAAGAGGATTTTGTCAGGGTATATGGCCACCATGATGCGGATGGAATAGCATCCGCCTCAATTATCTGCCATGCCCTCTCACGCCTTGGAAAAAAATATCACCTGACTATTAAATCCGGCATCAGTGCCGGGGATGTCAGTGACGAAATCCCCACAATACTGTGTGATTTCGGTTCATCACTCGAAGATCTTGCAGAGGGCGTGATGGTTGTTGATCACCATCTTCCCCGTTTTTCCGGAGAATTCCACGTAAATCCGAGACTGCACGGGATTGACGGAGATAACGAACTGTCATCTTCGGGTGCGGCATTTATTGTTGCAAACCGGATGGGTGACAACAGGGATCTCTGCGGACTTGCTCTGCTTGGCATAATCGGTGACGGTCAGAGAGTTACCGGAAAGAATGAAGAGATCATAACCGAAGGGATTGGAAATCAGTTCATAACTCCGGGAAGAGGCATTGCCCTTCCTGGCAGGGATACGGCTGAAAAGCTCTATACAGCAACCGATCCTTATCTCGCCGGAATAAGCGGTGATAAGGCTAAGGCTCTTGAGATTTCAAAGTCCGGTTCTGATCTGAAAAGTGATCCTGACAATATGCTCTCTTCAGTCATACTCGAGATTGCCGGTCAGTCAAGTCTTCATGCAATGCAGTCGGTCTGGGGAGATATATATGAGATTGAACGGGGCGTTATTCATGATGCACACACCCTTGCCGCAACTGTGGAAGGGTGCGGGCTTTCAGGGAGGGGCGGTCTTGGCGCCGCTTTATGCCTGCGTTCAGTCCGCTACAGGGAGATGGCGGAAGAGACTGCCGTATCATTCAGGCTTAACGTAATCTCCTCACTCAAAAGCGCAAAAAAACCGGATGAAAATCTTGGCCTTTTTGAGATTGACAACCCGAAGGTCTCGGGCAGTGTGGCGGATATTCTCTCAAAAGATCTCCTCTCAGATTCACCCGTATTTACGGTTGCGAGGAAGGATGACGGCGGATATAATATCTCTGCCCGGTGTCCTCCCGGTTATGGGCTGAATATCGGAGAGTTTCTCGAAAAACTTGCATCCGGGTGCGGTGGTACTGGCGGCGGTCATGTATCAAGAGGCGGTGCAACATTTCCGGAGTCCGGTTATCCGGCGTTCAGAAGAGGAATAGAGGGAGTGTTTGCATGAGTCTTCTCATCTCAGGAGAGATAAGGACATCTCATAAATTCCCGGAATGTGTCGCAGAGGCACTGTCAGCAGACAATCTGCTCTCAATGAGGACGGTTCCGGACGGAGTTTATGTCAGGACCACGGCAGAAGGAAATAAGCTGAGATCGGTGACAGCATCGGTGGACGATTATCTGATGAATCTCTCTGTTGCAGAGGATATATGCAATTGTGTATCTTTTGTTAAGGGGAGTAGCAGAAAATAATAAAAAAGGTGAATAAATGGCAGCAAGAAGAAAGTCAGTTGGAAGAAGAGTAGAGGGATGGAAGGCGAAGAGCTGGTACAAGGTATATGCTCCTGAAAATTTCGATAAAGCATACCTTGGCGACACCATCTCCAATGAACCTGAGAAGGTTTACGGAAGAGTAATGCAGACAACACTTGGTGAGATGACCCAGGATTATTCCAAGCAGAACATCAAGATGAGATTTAAAGTCAACAATGTAGCAGGAGATTCTGCATACACTGACTTTGTCGGTCATGAGGTTACAAAGGATTACCTCCGTGCAATGGTGAAGCGCAGAACATCAAGGATTGATTCAATCGTTCTTCTCACAACAAAGGACGGCAGAAAACTCAGGGTTACAACCACATGCTTTACAATTAACAGGGCTGATTCAAGTCAGGCGCATGCAATCAGGCAGGCAATAACAGATTCTGTTAAGGCAAGGGCTGCTGAGCTTTCTTATGAACAGTTTGTAAAGGAAATGGTTCTTGGCGACATCTCCCGTGAGGTATTTAAGCTCGTAAAGAAGATCCATCCTGTCCGCCGTGTTGAGGTCATTAAATCCAAGGGTATTGAAGCATCCTCGGTTTATGCACAGTAATTTAATCAACAAAATCAGATATATTTAAAGGAGCTGAAGATACAATGGGAAAAACAGGAACCACAACCTGGACTCAGATTAAGAGTGTTTCCGGACAGCTTAGGCTTGTCCCGCAGAAAGAAGCCGGGTATAAAAAACCAGGCCCAAACCAGCGTTTTAAATCCGGTGCAAAACTGAAGAAAGCTATCAGCAAGAGCCAGGATGCAGGACGCGGCAGAAGAGGGGGAAGACCTGCAAGAGGCCGCGGCAAACAGATTGATCCAAGATTCAGAAGGCGTATCAAGCGCTCTCCGGCATCAGTAAAAGGCACAAAGGGTTCAAAATAATATTTCCGGATATTATTTTGAAATTTTTTCTTAAACCTGTATTTCAGGGGAGGTTATTGTAATGAATTCTAATGAAGCAGTTCAGTCTTATCTTTTTGGTGAAAACGGGAAGCTGAATCTGATAACTGCATCACAGACCATTGCTGTTGTATCCGGACTTAAGGGTGCGGAGAAGAGCGGTGCAAAGAAAGTCCTGCTGATTCTGCTTGATTCATACTGGACCCAGCTTAATATTGCCGGGCAGAAGACCGGATTTAAAGAATTCGGTGAATCTGCGGATCTTATCGATAAGGCAAAGAAGCAGATTGAGGATGAGGATTTTGATGATGCAGTAATGACTCTCTCAATGGCAATTACAAAATGCACCACGCCTGCACAGTCGGCATGGACGGTACTGAGTGAAAATGAACTCATTTGATTTTCTGAATTTTGTCTCCACAAGATCTTCTGTGAGGGATTATTCGGAGACAGAGGTTTCTGATGAAGAGATCTCCGTTATAATTAAATGTGCTTCTGAAGCACCAAGTGCGGGCAACAGGGAGTCCTGGGATGTTATCATTGTCACAGATCCCGGGCTTAAAGAAGACCTCTCAGATGCGGCTTTCCAGCAGCAGCATCTCATATCGGCCCCTGTACTGCTTGTGGTATGTGCAAATTATGTGCGCTCCATGTCGCAGTACGGCGAGAGGGGAATTCTTTATGCAATTGAGGATGCTTCTATTGCATGTACATATATGATGCTTGCCGCACATTCAATGGGTCTTCAGACCTGCTGGACCGGTGCGTTTGATGATGAAGCTGTCCCGGAGATTCTGTCTCTGCCGCAGCATGCACGCCCGGTTGCCATACTGGCACTCGGAAGAGGGGTCGTTTCCGGAGAAAGACCGGAGAGGATGCCTGTAAATGAACATATTCATGAAGATGTCTGGTAGATATTATGGCGGATTATCTTGTAACTGTTGAATCCGGATGGATTATCAAGGATGTCGAGACTCTCGACGATGCAATTGGTATTGCTATCAGTGAGGCCGGAAAACGCCTCAATCCTTCGGCAAAGTTTGTTGAAATTGAGATTGGGCAGCTGACCTGTCCTTTCTGTGAGCAGGAGCTTAATAACGCTCTGCTTGTTGGAAATCTTGCTCTTGTCGGTCTTATACTTGAGATGAAGGTCTTTAAGGCTGAGAGTGAGGAGCATGCCGGAAGAATTGCAAAATCTGTAATCGGAAGGGCACTCCGTGATATTCCGCTCAAGATTGTAGAAGTAGAGGAAATCAAGGCATGATTTCGGTCGTGGGCCACACTGCAACAGACCATATCTTTAAGGTCCCGGTGTTTCCTGAAAGGCACAGCTCGGTGCCGATTCTTGATCATAAAATATATTATGGCGGAGGCGCGGCGAATATCGCAGCCGGAATTGCAAAACTCGGGGGGGAATGTGAACTCTTCTCTGCCGTTGGTTTTGATTTTTCCGGCAGTGAATATGATCTCTGGATGGACGAACTTGGTATCCGGAAGAACCTTCTCTGCTCGGATGATAAAAGGACTGCATCCTGCTATCTGTATAATGATGAGGACGGAGATCAGATCACATTCTTTGAATGGGGTGCTTCTGAGCTTTTTACAACCGCAGATTCGCCCAGGTTTGAGTGTGTCCATATGGCAACCGCAGATCCGTCTTTCAATGTGAAAGTATCTGAAAATTCTGAGTTCGCATCTTTCGATCCCGGACAGGATCTTATAAATTATTCCGGTGAGCAGCTCTCCGTCATTCTTGACAATATTGATATTCTCTTTGCAAATAAGCATGAGATGAAGGGGATGGCTGAGAAGATCGGGATTTCAGAGGCCGATATTATCAAATCTGTTCCTGTTTCGGTTGTTACCATGTCAGGTGACGGCAGTGTTATTCATATGAATGGCAGTAAGACGAGGATACCGTCCGTTCCTGTGACGCTTGCTGATCCAACCGGTGCCGGTGATGCCTACAGGGCAGGTTTTCTGACGGCTCAGCAGATTGGTTACGATCCTGTGACCTGCTGTAAGATTGGTACTGTTGCCGCTTCATTTAATGTGGAGTCGGTTGGCCCGCAGACTAATCTCCCCGACTGGGAGAGAATGAAGCTGCGCTATGAGGAGCACTTCGGTAAACTTGAGGCTGTTATTTATAGTGCAGAACCTGAGCGTAGGTAGGCCCGGAGAGCATTTCGAAACGTGCACTCCGGTCACACTGCATAGTCTCAGACTAACTTTCCGGATAATTCCGGAAAGTTTAGTATCGGACTATTATTCCGGAGCATTTATCCGGGATTATTGCCTTTATTAATCAGAATTTATTATATTATATAATCCGGGAGAGTGATTTGATCTGTCTGCTTCAGGTGATACAAAAATAGAGGGTCTGAGCAGATATCTGTTTATTGCGCCTTCCTGGCCGCGTTCTCTAACAATAATTATAATTCTTGGAATGCTGACAGATATTGCCAGCGTTTTCGGTAACAGTGAATTCAGGTTTTTCGGGACGCTTGGTTTTACTCTGCCTGCAATAATATCCTTTGTCTTAACAAAACCTCTTGTTGAATATTTCGGGAAGAAGATTACCTGGAACAGGTCTGCACTGCTGGTTCTTGCCTGTTTTATATTTTCGGTGATTATCAGTTTCTTTCCGGTTCTGCTGATCTTTGAAGGGATTGTTCCGCTTCTCTTTGCGGTGTCCCTTGGGTTTATATTCGGGATAAGACTGATTGTTCTTGTAGCAATAGCAGATTTCCGGCTAAAAAAGATGTTTCCGGCAGCGGTAACTCAGAGTTTCTTCGGGACTTTTGTGGGTTATTTTTATTTCGGACCGGATTTTCTGCTGCTCTCGGCAACGACGCATATTCTCTTCGGGATATGTGTGTTTCTCTTCCTGTGGCTCATTGAGCGGCCGCTTAAGAAGAATTTCAATATAAGTGCCCTCAATTTCATCAATGCATTTATTGCGCACAATACTGATGGCTCTAAGGCGCTTGAGACTTTTTTCAGGGAGATTGGTGAGGAGGTCTATGTCCCGCAGGTCTCGCTCTTCTTTAAGAGGGAGGGTAAGGAGGATGTGATCTTTACTGTGCCAAACCTCCATCCCGGACCTATGGGTGAGATTGGCGGCGGCAATCTACCACGTATTCTGCATGATTCTCTTCCTGGTGAGGCTTTTGTCGCACACGGGTGCGCAACGCACGACTTCAATCTTGTATCTGAGGACGAGGTTGCAAAGATTGCTGATGCTGTGAGGAAGTCTGCTCTCGGTATTGAATATTTTGAGTCTGCCGGAAAGTCGATGCGCTTTGAGTGTGGGACTGTCAAGACTCTTGTGCAGACTTTCGGTGACAGTGTCCTTGCTATCAGCACGAGGTCTCCGGGAATGACTGAGGATCTTGATTATCCGATTGGCCTTGCTATTATGGCCGAGGGGCATAAGAGGTTTAAGAATGTCGCTTTTGTTGATGCCCACAACTGTATGACTGATGTTGTTACATCTGTGCTGCCTGCTTCTTTTACTGCATATGAATATATCAGGGGGGCACTGTCGGCATTTGAGGGGTGCTCTGACTGTGGGCAGGATGAGTTCTCAATTGGTGTCTGCCGGATGGATCTGCCATTTACACGTGAGGACGGTTTTGGTGATCTCGGTATTCAGACGCTTGTTGTTGAGACTGCCGGACAGAGGACTGCATATGTGCTGTTTGACGGGAATAATATTCATCAGGGTGTCAGGGAGAAGATCCGTGATGAGGTTTTAAGGCATGTTGATGAGTGTGAGCTTATGACGAGCGATTCTCATGTGGTTAATACGATGAGCGGCAAGAACCCGGTGGGCCTTCGGGTTCCTCCTGAGGATATTATTCCGTATGTTATTGATTCGGTCAGGACTGCGGTTAAAGACCTCTCGCCTGCGACTGCCGCAGCCTCTACCGGGTGGTGTGAGGGTGTTGTGGTGTTTGGCTCGCAGAGGATCTCGCAGCTTGCAAGCACGGTCAATGCAATGCTCACCTATGTCGCGCCCCTTGGTGTTGCAATACTTGGTGTTGCGCTTGTTTTTTCGGTGATTGCGTATCTGATTCTGCTGTAATTGATAATAATCTTCTAATATTTTTTTGAATACTTGGTCTTTTTTCCGTTTTATTTTGGTATTTGCCAGTATATGTTTGTGATTTGTTTGTTTTTTGCCGGAATTTTATGCTGGCTTTTTTCTATGCGTGAGTCCTGGGGATTTTTGTTATGCTATTGGTTTTATCAGGATTTTTGGGGACAATTGCATAAATGTTAATTTGATGGAGTTTCATTTAATATGGGCGAGGGTAGGTAAGCTTGGCCAAAACCGACGGACTTAAGATCCGTTCCCGAAGGGGTCCATGGGTTCGAATCCCATCCCTCGCATTTTTGTAGTCGGGTCTGAATCTGGCTGTTTTTTATAAAATTTAATAAATCTCTTTTTTTTGGATAATGTTAATGTTGTCTTTATTTTCCTCAGGTCCGGTATAAGGAATCATTTTGTTCACTTGTAAATGATGGTCCTGATGTAGCTTTAAAAATTATTTGCCCATGATTAAATATATATCATATTAATCAAAACATAAGGGAGATATGAAATTTAATATAATTATTGAAAAAGATGAAGAAGGAGGATATATTGCAGAATGCCCTGATTTACCGGGTTGTATTACTGAAGGTGATACTCAGGATGAAGCTATCAGGAACTTGAATGAGGCTATCATTGGCTGCCTGAAATCAAGGCTGAAAAGTGCAATAAATAATATTAAATTTATCGAATCTGATGAAAAATTAAATCTCTCGCTTGACATATCTGAAAATACAGGTAGCAGTTATGCCTAAACTGCCACGCGCATCCGGTGAAAAACATATACATGCACTGAAAAAAGATGGCTGGAAGATAAATCATATTGAGGGCAGTCATTACATCCTCATAAAAGATGGCAGTAATGTTCATCTTTCAATACCAGTTCATTCCGGAAAAACAATGGGTCCGGGACTTCTTAAAAGGATAATTAATAAGGCAGGACTGACAACTGAAGAATACTGTAAGCTTTTCAATAATAAATAACAGGATTTCAGATTATTTTAAAATCCAGCCGGATGCACCAATTAAATTTATGTCTCATTTGTCTTTGCTTTCGTTTTTTTTCCAGACATTGTTGGATGCTTTGGGGAAAGTCTCATGTGCATGTCTTTAGGGGTTAGTTTTTACCGAATTCGGAAGTTCTGTTATGAATTTGTATGGCATGGTTTTGATTGTTGTCTGTGAGTCTGATAATGGTATGATGAATTGGTAATTGTGGATTAATATTCTGATCGTTTTGTGAAGTCTGAGAATGTGTCGTGTATCATTTAGTGCTGTAAAAATGAGTATTTTAAATTAATATGCGGGCTATACCAATTAATTAGTAATATTTTCAGGAGTTATTGTCAGAATATTTTGGACATTGATTGCTAAATATATGAGTTATTTCAAAGATAATTGCTGAAATCAGAAATAGCCTCATAAATGAGGGATGTTATATATTAATCAGGAAGAGTTTGATATAATTTGGTAGATTTGCCAAATTTAATTTAAATATATTGTGGTTTATTGGCGGAGTAATAATATGGATGTCGGAGTAATTGGTGCGGGGGCAATGGGCAGGAATCATGCCCGTGTGTATTCAGAGCTTAAGAAGGTGGACAACTTTTATATCTATGATACAGATGAGAAGGCTGCCGGAGATGTTGCCTCTAAGAATGAGGGTATTGCCACATCATCGCTGGACGTGCTCCTGGGCAATGTTGACGCCGTAAGTCTCTGCGTGCCAACACCATATCATTTTGAAGTTGCTAAAGAGATATTCATTGCCGATACAGGGATTGATGTCTTAATCGAAAAACCGATATGCCATAACTCGGAGGCTGCAAGGGAGCTTATCAGTCTTATTCCGGGTTATGGTAATAGTGACGGTTATAATAGCAGTTGTGGCAATTATTACCGTAGCAGTGGTAATGATTATCGCAACAGTGATAATGATGATTGCAGCATTGACGGTACTGGTAATCTTAATGTTACGGGTAATCTCAGAGGTCCGGTAGTCGGCGTAGGTCATATAGAGAGGTTTAACCCAATCATAAAAGAGATCAAAGAGATAATCAGGGGGACCCCCTGTATGTTGAAATCAAGAGGCACAATCCGGCTTCAGCAAGGGTTACAGGAAGTTCTGTAGTGGAGGACCTGATGATCCATGATATTGACGTAGTTCTTCATTCACTCTTTGGTCAGCCTGACAGAATGGAAGCCTTTGGAACTTTTGATGTTTGCTCTCTTATGATGCAGTATGACAATGGTCATAATCTGCGGAGTGCACAGGGTGGTGATATGCAGAGTGGGCAAGGTATCCAGGGAGGTATGCAGAGTATGCAAGGTACTCAGGGAGTTATGCAGAGTATGCAAGGTACTCAGGGAGTTATGCAGAGTATGCAAGGTATCCAGGGAGGTATGCAGGGGGTGCATGAGCAGGATGATGCTTATACCTATCCTCTGCATAATACACCTGTATATCTATCTGCAAGCCGGAAATCATCGAGGAAGATCAGAACCATCCATATTGAAGAAGAGGAATTCACACTTCAGGGTGACTTTATGACGCAGGAACTCTATGTCTACTGGAAGCCTGAGAATTACCAGATTGAGGCTGAGAGGTATTATCAGGAGAACATCATAGAGAAAGTTATGGTGGGAAAGATTGAACCTTTAAAGACGGAGTTGAGTCTCTTCCTTGAGTGTTCGGAGAAGAGGAAACCTTTTCCGGTAACGCCTGAGGATGGTCTTGGTAATCTTCTCTTCTGCGAGAGGGTTACTGGTAGATTGTAGTATCTGCGCAATTCCATAATTTCTAAATAAAATGGTGTGGATTATCTGAATTAGTGAATATGTGGTGTCTGGATAAAATATTGATCAGTATGGTTGAGTTATCTAAGCCAGATGAAAAATATGCTGTAATATCATGAAAATCGTATCAATAGTCGGCGCACGTCCGCAGTTTATCAAGTGTGCACCAGTATCAAGGGAGCTTAGAAAAGAACACCAGGAGATCTTAGTCCACACAGGTCAGCATTATGATGCCAATATGTCTGACATCTTCTTTGAGCAGTTAAGTATCCCAAAGCCGGATTATAATCTCAATATCGGCTCCGGCAGCCAGGGAGAGCAGACCGGAAAGATGCTCATTGAGATTGAGAAAGTCCTGATAAAAGAGCAGCCGGATATGGTGCTTGTCTATGGTGACACCAATTCAACCCTTGCCGGTGCCCTTGCAGCTGCAAAGCTTCACATCCCAATAGCCCATGTTGAAGCCGGCCTGAGATCCTTTGACAGAACAATGCCTGAAGAGATTAACCGGATTATGACTGATCACCTATCAGACCTACTCTTCTGCCCCACCCAGACCGCCGTTGATAACCTCAAAAATGAAGGAATTACCAAAGGTGTTCACCTGACAGGTGATGTGATGGTAGACGCTCTCCAGTATAATCTAAAAATTGCTGAAGAAAAATCAACTATCCTTGAAAGATTAAACCTTATAGATGATAATTCAAACAAAATTTCAAAATATTATGTTGCAACTGTCCATAGACCTTCTAATACTGACTCAAAAGAAAACCTGACAAACATCATTGAAGCCTTTATAGAAATAGCAAACTCTGAAGATGCGCAGATAATATTCCCTGCACACCCAAGAACAGTAAAGTGCCTTAGAGAATACGGACTATATGAAATAATATCAAACAAAAACCAATATAAACCCGGAAAGATTGTCCTCATTGATCCTCTCCCATATCTTGATATGCTTCTCCTGATGTCAAATGCGAAAATGATTTTTACAGATTCCGGAGGAATTCAGAAGGAGGCTTATATCCTTAATGTTCCCTGTGTAACCCTCAGAGATAACACAGAATGGGTTGAAACCCTTCAGGACGGAATGAATATTTTAACAGGAGCAGGTAAAATTAAAATCATCTTGGCTATATTAAAATATGAACAAATTAAAAATAATCAAGTCTTTAATAATCTCCAGAACACAGGAAGATTTGGTAATGGGGATTCTTCTGAATTAATAGTTTCTGAAATTAGTATATTCAATAAAATACTAGGAGGCTGTCCGAGAATGGTATCACAATATGACCAATTATTATGAAATATATTTTTTGATGTAGATCGTAAGAATTATATTTTGTAAAAACAACATAATATGTAATTATGGTTGACTCCTCAGTAAAATCTAAAAGAGACTATTGGTTTGGAAATCCTGATGAACTATCTCCAGATACAATAAAAAAAAGTCCGCCAGATATTTATTTTAAGGAAGATTCTGTCGATTTTACTCAATCTAAATTATCCTTCATGCACATTTTTGATTATTTACCCGATGATCATGAGTGCTTTGAATATACCAAAATCTTTAAAAAACTCGATTATACACCATTAATGAGTGATTATAGTCCTTTAGGGCAGCGTGCATATCATCCAGGGCGAATAACTGAAATTTTGATCTATGCCTATTGTGATGGTGTATATAGTTCCCGGCAAATCGAAAGGAAATGTCATACGGATCTTGGATATATGTATATTTCACGCATGAATTGTCCTAATTTCCGTGTATTAAGTGATTTTAGAAAGGACAACAATGATTATTTTCAAACTCTGTTTAAAGAAAGCGTGGCTATTGCAGAAGAAAATGGCTTAATGGATTTTAAAAATGTGAGTCAGGATGGCTCCAAATTTAAAGCTGATACATCAAAGCATAAAGCAATGAGTTATGGCAGAATGAAGGATAAAATAGCTGAATTAGAGAAATTTATAGAAAATATAATGACAGAAATTGAAAAAATTGAATCCAAAGAAGCACTTGAAATAAGGGAAGAAAATATTAATCCCGGTGAGCAAATACCAGATAAATCTCAAATTAGTTTTGCAGACACTGATGCAAGAATTATGGGTAAAAAGGGTGATTTTGACTATCGTTATAACGGACAAATCTCTGTCGATAGTAAAAATCAGATAATTATTGCTCAGCATCTTACTCAAAATGCAAATGATAAACAAGAGGTTATGCCGGCATTAACACAGATCCTTGATGATTATGGTAAAATGCCAGATTCAATGAGTTTTGATAATGGATATTTCTCTGGTCATAATCTTGAAGCATTAAAAAAATTCGGAGTGAATGCATTCGTAGCTGTGGGCAGAGAAGAAAAACAGGATGTTGATAATAAAGAAGGCGAAGGAAAACTCTTCGGTAAATCAGTATTTACATATGTTGAAGCTGAAGATGTTTTTATTTGCCCAAATGAGAAAATAATGAAGCTTAAATCTAAGAGTAAGGATGGTAAAAGGATATATTCTGGGATTAAAGAAGAGTGCCTCAATTGTAAATATAGAATATCCTGTTGTAAGTCCAAAAGGGGTCAACCAAGAACTGTTTCAACTGATGATTACGAACCATTAAGAAATGAGATGAGGGATAAAATGCAACAATTATCATCAAAGGAGATTTACGCCAGACGTAAAACTATTGTCGAACCGGTGTTCGGTCAAATTAAAAATAAGGGTTTTAGAGATATTCATTTAAGAGGATTCGAAAAAGCAAAAGGTGAATTTGCTCTTATTTGTTCCTGTCACAATCTCAAAAAATCAGTGAGATATTTGAGAAGTATTAATTTTGTGTCTTCATTTTCAAATAATCTGGCTTTATGTAGCTTTTTAGCAGAACAATCTGTTAGCGCTATTAAAATCTCTATAAATCGTGCACTCGGGAAGGTGCGTCGATGTAGAATTTTTTGCACAGAAATTTTAGATCATATTTCTGTTAGCAAATTTGTTTGTTGCGTAAAATTTGCTGAGAAAAACTCCTGTTTTCGGACAGCCTCCTAGAAAATTTGGGGTGGATAAAAGGCTTGTTCATCTCTCATCGTTAATTATTAGTGGACATATTACTCGCGGGGAGGCAATAGGGATGTTGAAAATGCCCCCGTATCTAGATCCAAGACAAGAAGAGAAAGATAAACAATTTGTAATGAAAAAGCTTGGTTTTACGGAAGAAAAATTTGAAATGTACATAAAATCTCCTGAAATACTGCATCAAGAATATGGTTCTGAGAAATGGTTATGGGATGGATTGGTAACAATAGTCAAATCTCTGAGATATAATTAAATGTCAACGAATTAATGACAAAAAAGATGAAATAATTTCAGGACTTAATAGTTTAGTAGCTTTAATTGTGATGGCATGATTCATAAATTTCGGAAATATTTAAATAAATACTATGGTTTATTTCTCATAAGAGGTTATATTCCTCCTAAACCTATAAGTTTGAATATATTCACTACGCGGCGATGTAATTTTTCTTGTAACTATTGCAGTCGAAATCTCTCAATAAATTCCTCAGTTTTTGAAGGAGAATCTATATTAAAATCGGATTTTAAAATTGAAGGGTTGAAGAAGATTTTAATTAAATACCCATCTATAAGGTCAGTTTCTTTTGTTGGTGTTGGTGAACCCTTTTTGGTTAAGGATATTATTGAAATGGCATCTTTAGCAAAGAAAAGTGGCAAAAAGACATCGGTAGTTACCAATGGGAGTCTGTTGCATAGATATTTTGGTCAAATTGGTGCATCATTTGACTCAATCTCTGTTAGTTTACATGGATTAAATCCAGATGATTTTTCAAAAACGACCGGTGTGGACTCTTTGGTATTTAAACAAATTGAAAAAAATATGTAAATGTTCAGTCTTCTGAAGCAATATCCTAATTTTCCATTTTTTTGAATCACTTTTCTGGAAATATCGCTATTTTGATTCAAATCGTAAGTTATATATACTTTAGATATCTAATAGATATCTGTGAAAAAAGTACCAATTGTTGCAGAAACTGAACTTAATGTCAAAAACATTGAGGGGTTCTACATTCGAAAAGTTACACCCTTTGGAACAAGTGCGAAGGTTGATTGTCCAAAGGAACACCTTGGAAAGAAAGTCTATCTTGTAATTGTAGGGCCTGAAGACTGATATCAGATGAATTGCGAAAGTATCCGTAATTACAACAAAACATACAGGTACAAGAAAGAAATAGCCAAATTATCTCATGATATTATTCAACTGAAGGTCGAAAACGAGAAGTTGAATAAAAAATTGAGTCAGGCTAATTCCTGTAAAAAATCATCGTAACTGATCCACTTTTCGTCAAAAAAATCATCGTAATTGATCCACCCCCAGTAACACTGGCAGTAAATGAAACTGCATAAGACGACAAACACAAGGTGGTGAAATCAATGTGCGATGTTAACAGGATTTATCAGCTGTACCTTGAAACACGATCAAAGAGGAAAGTAGCTGAAATAATGGGAATATCCCGAAACACTGTTTCAAAGTACCTTAATCGTATTGAAAACTGTAAAAATGGATTAACCAATGAGATCTTACCAGAAGATGAGAAAGTTGCAAGACCAAATACAGTATGCAAAGGAGAAATCAGAGATCGGATTCTCTCAATGCTTCTTGAGAATCAGGAAAAACCAAAAAACAAAGACTAAACGCAAAACAGATATTTTCAATTCTTGTTGGGGAAGGAGAAAAGATTAGCTATTCAACTGTTCTGAGAGAAGTTTCAAAATGGAAGGAAAGCAACTCCTTCAAAGATGTTTGCATAGCTCAGGAATATGATTCAGGCTTTAGATCAGAGTGTGACTGGGGAACCGTTGTATTAAAAATTCCTGAAGAACCAGCAAAGTACAAGCAATTTTCGACAGTTCTGAATTATTCTCTTTATCGCTTCGGAAGAATATATCCAAATGAGTCACAGGAAAATCTTTTCCATGCCCTAATTGAATTTTTCCATGAAATTGGCGGAGTTCCTGAGAACATTTTCTTTGATAATATGAAGACTGTTGTTACCAATCCAAAAGAGAAAGTCTTTAACGAAAGATTTCTTCGTTTTTCCGCCCACTATGGATTTAAAACCAATGCATGCAATCCTCATTCCCCACAGGAAAAAGGAACAGTGGAAAAAACAGTATCGGTAATCAGGACTTCTGCATTTGGCCTTAAGGATACCTTTAGTTCCTTGGAAGAAGCTAATGAGCATTTAAAAAATACCCTTTCAAGGATCAATAGTTGCAAAGTTGGAAATAGGGAAATGATTCCTATTGATGCCTTGAAAATAGAGCAAAAATCATTTATTCCGCTTCCTTCAATGGATTTTCAACCTTATGACTTAAAGTACAGGAAAGTTGACAGATATTCAACTGTAACATTTGAAAGAAATAATTACTCCGTTCCTGAATCCTGCAAAGCTGAGAGACTTTCATTGAAAATTTATTGCTTCAAAATTGAAATTTTTGAAGGTGATGAATTAATCGCTGAGCATCCAAGAATATTTGATAAAAACAAGTACTCGTTAAATGTTGAACATTATTTGAGCACATTAAGGAATAAACCTGGTTCGCTCAGGTCATCCAGACTTTTGAAAGTAATGGATCAAAATTTAAAAGATCTCTATTCTGAGAATTATGTGGATAAACCAGAAAAATTCATCATGATTCTTCTTCTTATCCGGGAGTATTCCCATGAAGAAGTTATTGCTGCAATAAAGGGACTTAGGAATGATGGAATTATTCCGGACTATGAATTGATAAAACTGAATCTTAATTTTAAAAATAGTCCAGAATTTGAAGATTTCGATTACAAATATGATATTGAAGTACCCAATCCAGACCTTAGAGAATATGACAGATAAACATCAGGAGATGATGAAAATGGACAATGAAATAAAAACGCTCTGTAGGCAACTTAGATTGCCTGGAGTATATCAATCATATCAAAGTATAGCTGAAGATTTTAAAGACCCTGAAGATTTTCTTTTCCAGATACTAAACGCAGAAGTGAAGTCAAGAGAAACCAGAAGAATTGAACGCTCAATAAATCAGGCCGGATTCCCAGCTTTCAAAAAATTTGAAGAGATTAAAAGGGATATGCTCCCAAAGGATGGGAAAGAAGCCTTTGAGAAAATTAAGAATCTTGCATTTCTCAAAGAAGACAGAAACCTTATCCTGATAGGAAATTCCGGCACAGGCAAAACTCATCTTGCAATAGCGGCAGGAATTGCTGCATGTGAGAATGGGTACTCTGTATATTTCAGAACAGCAGCTGGAATAATAAACGATCTAAAAGAAGCAAAGAAGGAACTTCGTCTTTCTAAATTTGAGAAGAGGTTTAGAAAGATGGACCTTGTAATTATTGATGAACTTGGGTATATCTCCTTTGATGAAGAAGGAGCAGAATTGCTCTTCCAGTTTCTTGCTCTCAGATATGAACATAAGTCCACAATTATTACAACTAACCTGACATTTTCTGATTGGATTCGTATCTTTCATGATAAGGCCATAACTACTGCAATACTTGACAGGGTTACTCACCATGCGGTGATAATAAATATGACCGGTAAAAGCTACCGGCAGAGAGAATTCGTAGCAACAAATAAGAATAATGAGGACATATAACTCAGTCAAGGGTGGATCAATTACGATGATTTCACTGGATCACTTTTAATGATTTTTTACAAATCCACCAACATAGAGTTACTCTACGAAAATGAAAAGCTGAAAAAAGAATTCAATGAGTACAAATTCAGGCATCCACCAACTACAGGAGAAAAAGGTGGCAAACCATATGCCATAAAAAAAGAGTCAAAAAAAGCACAACTAAAGATTCCAAGGATCCAGATAATAATAAAACAGAGAAGAAAAGAAGAGAGGGGCACAACCTGGACATAAGGGTAATTTTAGGCCAAAACCGGAGAAGGTTGACATACATAAGACAATTGATGTGGCTGAATGCCCTTACTGCGGCAATACCAAATTGAGCAAAGTGCAGGAAGAAAGGACAAGAATTGTTGAGGATATCCCCATAGTTAAACCAATTGTTACAATGTATCATATCCCTCGGAGATATTGCTCAAAATGTAAAAAAATGGTTGAAGGAGAAGTTTTAGATGCTCTTCCAAACGCAAGGATAGGTTTAAGGGCTATGCTTACTGCGGTCTGGATGGATGTTGTAATGAAAGGTACTGCAGTTGGAATACCTAAAATATTTAAGAACTTTACCGGTTTAAAATCAGCACTGGTGAAGTCAAAAAAATGGGTGAATTGATTGCAAAGGAATTCTCTGAATATTATGAGGTTCTCAAAGAGATGGTCAGAGAAGCCGATGTCAGATACATGGATGAAACTTCCTGGAGAGAGAGTGGAATTAACAAATGGTTGTGGGTTTTTGTTGCGGAAGGTGTAGCACTATACATGATTGCAAAAACCCGCAGTCACAAGGAACCACTTTCTATTCTTGGAGAAAACCCAAAAGGAATAGATGTTCATGACCGATTCTCTGCGTATAATACATTGGCAAGAAAAACCGGAAACAGAGCACAACAGATTTGCTGGTTTCATCTTCTTGTAGATTCTAAAGATCTTTCAAAACTTTATGGTGAAGAGGGCAAACATATCCATGAAACAATGAAGTACATCCATGCTAAAGCAAAATCATTCGAGGGAAAAGGCCGCCCGGAGGATGTTGAAAATTTAATCTCAGAATTGCAGGATAAATTAGACCGACCTTATAAAAATTTAAAATGCAGGAAATTTGGGGAGAGTTTAAAGAGAGTTAAGGAAAAATTATTTCAGTTTGTGATTAATCCGAAAGTAGAGAGTACTAACAATAAAGCTGAAAGAGCTGTTAGGCCAATGACTGTAAAAAGGAAAATTTCCGGAGGAACGAGATCACCAGAAGGTTCTCGGACATTAGAAATACTTGCATCTGTACTTTTTACCAGTCAGAACAATGGTGCAGATTTAATTGAAGATTTGCTTAATTTGATTCATCCTTCACAACACTGAATATATACAAAAATATTCGATATCTTGTTAATACTGAGGTAAAAAAATATCCTTCATTGATTGTCAGAAGTTCGATCGTTTATATAAAACAAGAAAGATCTAAATTATTGGACGCTGTAGAGTTTTGCATATCCAATAATATTCCAATTTTAGATGTTCAGAATTATCTGCCAAGTGATATTAATGAAAGTAATAATTGTATTTTTGATGATGATATGGATGATATTGATTTTATCAATGGAGTCATAAATAGTAATATTGGAAAATTAATAATTAATCCTCCTGTTTATATTAAAAGAAATGATAAATTAGTTTCGGGTAATTGTTCAGCTTATTTTACTACATTAAGGGTTGATGGTTTTGGTAGCGTTGAAGGTTGTTGTAAAATGATGATTCCTAAACCTGGAAATGGGAATATTTTTAGTGATGAAGATGTTTGGAAAAATCCTTTTTTTATCTCTAAAAGGAATGATTACAAATATACTGGCCTTTCGCCCATTTCAAAAGGCAAATGATCAAATTGAATCTTAAATCCTCATATTTGGGATTAATTTATACATTAAGGCCATATGTGCCAGATTATAGGTGAAATTATTATTCATGAGAGAGTAAGATGATATTCTGGTTTTACTTATCACCTCTGGAAATTGAGATGTTTTTTGGGTGAAATGTGTGGCAAATTAGGACATTTGTATCAATCTCTGATTTAGGATCTCGGATCAGCGAAAGGGTAGAATATAATACAAATATTCCTGATTGTTGTCGTTTCTGTCCAGATTTTCAATAATGCAAATATCGTTTAAATTCTACCCATTTTATAGTGAGCGTTTACACATTATCATTATCATAAACTAAATCCTCAAGAGATCCTTTTAGCTTTTTCATCTTTACTGACCAGTCCAGATGTTCTATGGCATATTCACACATTTTTCGTGAGTTTTCTGGATTAACAAATATTCTCTCTGTAAAGGCAATGACCTGCTTTATGTCAATCAGAGATTCATTAGGAGGTAAATGGAGGATATAGGGAAAATCCTTTGGAAAATCAGGATCATCACATGCAATTACAAATGGCATCCCACGTGCGCAATATTCTCTTGCTTTCAATTCAGATGTCTGCTTTAATCCTTTTCGTTGAATCCCCAAACTTCCAACAGCAATGTGGCACTTATCAAACAGAATGTCTAAATCCTTTCCGGAAAGGAAACTATGGAAAATAACCTGATCTGAAATATTAAGATTTTTAGCCAGATTTTTAAGAACCGGAACTTCTGATCCATCTCCGGCAATATGCAGTACCACTTTTGTTGGACCTTTATATTCAGCCATTCCCCTGATCAATCTGTCAAGACCATGCCATGGGCTAACATTTGCAACACACAAAAGGTGAAGTTCATCACCGGAAAATTCTGGTGGATTCCGGATGGGAACTGAATTTATATCAAAGCCGTTTCCTATTGTAATGTGTGGTTTTGAAGGGTTGCCGGATCGGGATAGTTGATACTGGGTTATTTCTTCAGTTACTCCTACTATTCCGTCAGTGTATTTCCGGATGTCATTCCCAAAAAGATAATCAATCAGCAGATACCAGTATTTTTTCTTAGTTTTATATTCAAGTGGTTCAATGGTCTGGTATTCAATAACAATTTTGCATCTTCTTTTATTTTTTAAAATTCTTGAGATTTGAGGGGAAGGATATGGACTTCTCATGTATATTATGTCATCATGATTAAGAGACTGGATAAGATTCTCAAATTCAATATTTACTAATTTTTCCCTGTTTATTTTATTTGATATCCCTTTTTTATTGGTGCCTTTTAGTCTTACATTTTTTACATTAATTTCTGGATATTGAAACTCTTCGTTACCTAAGCAAATACAAAATAATGTACAGTTTACTCCAAGATCAGAGAGATTTTTTATCTGTGAGATTACTTTTTTATCTACTCCGGTTTTATTCCCGCCGGAGAATCTATAATAATAATAAATGTTCATTTTATCAGATATATTTTACTTTGTTGAATTTGTGAAAATATTGTTATTATAATTCTTAGATTTCCCTGTTAAATACTTCTCATATATTGCCATCAATTGATCTGCTATGTTAATCCATGTAAATATTTTTGAATATTCAATTATTTCATAATGGTTCCAGTTTTTTCCAAGCGAGGTTAAGATTTTTTCTGCAAGTTCATCCGATTTACCTCTCTCACTCAATAAACCATAATTGTTAGATATAATAATTTCTGGAATTCCACCAACTTTAGTTCCAACAAAAGGTTTACCACACCCCAGTGCTTCAAACATAACGGTGGGATTACCCTCATTCAGACTTGGAAGCACAAAAAGATCACATGCATTCATCCATAGTGGAATTTCATTATGTGGCCTGCCGCCTGCAAGTAAAACATAATCCTCCAGTCCAAGTTTTTTTATCTGGCGCTTAAGAGAATTATGCAGACTTCCGGAACCGACAATTATGCAAAGGATATCTTTTCTTTGCTGAATTACTTTATGTATTGCTTCTATAAGGTACTTATGGCCTTTTACAGGCTCAAGATTCCCTACCGTCAGAATTATTTTTTTGTCCAGTGGGAGTTTTAGTCTATTTCTACATTCTGTGGTATTACGTGGATAAAAGAGATCATTCCTAAACCCATTGGGTATAACACTAACGGGTGTGGATACATCCAACTGATTTATGAATTCAAGATTCTTGTTGCTGACAGTTATTATATGATCAGCAGTGTTGAGGACAGATTCTATTTTCTTTCTCCAATCATAATTTCTGAAGGGCAGGTCATAGATATCATAACCGTGAGCTGTGATTACTAATGGTTTATCATACTCTTCCTTAAGACGTGCACCTACATAACCGGCTGACCATGTGAAATGAGCATGTATTAAATCAAATGCTAAATTATTTTTCAGTATAGCCCTTTTAACTGATTTATAGTGTAAATTCCCGACATATTTGTATAAGTAATTTCCTGGCAAATAGTAAACATTGGTTGGCAATATCCGGATATTATCGATATTTCCTGAAGGGCACAGTTTATTTCTCTTTATATATTTGGAATATCTATTTACGGGAATTATTTTAGTTAATTCTGCGAATGGGTTTATTCTGACCAGCACATCAGTTCTGTTAAAATAGGGTGATATTAATTCCGTTGGGTCACGCTGGAAGAAATCATATGTGTGGCAGATTTCTAAAATATTTTTGTTAAATATCGGAAAAATCCCTTTTTTTTCATGAGTCATAATTATAATACAAAATATACTTCTATTTTTTACTGATCAAATAATTTCCAATAGCAACATAATCAAGACCGGAATTTTCAAATACCTACATGGTCTCATTTGGAGTATTAACTATTGGATAACCGTGCAAATTAAAGGATGTATTCAACAAAACAGCCCTATAAGTGAGTTTTTCAAAATATTCCAGAATCCTGAAGTAATTTTCATTATATTCTTTTTCAAAAATTTGTGCTCTTGCAGTATGATCAGCGTTATGGACTCCTGCCATAAATTCGGTTCTTAATTCAGTAGTATCAAATGAAAGCATCATGTATGGAGATTTAACTTTTTCTAATGTTATCTATTTTTTATTTCATTAATGCTCTGGGGATAATTTTCAATTAACCATATCATATACTTAGTAATGTCTGATTTATCCTCAAGAAGTTTTTCTCTTTTTATTTTCCATTCATGCTTCACATTTTTAAAATTTAATATATTTATACAATTTTCAATTAATGCTTCATTAGAATTACAGTTGAATATAAGATTATACTTTTTTTCAAGTTCTATAAAATTGCCCATGTCGTTATTTCCAACAAAACTGTTAGTCCGAACTGCAGGTGTTCCAAGCACTGCTGCTTCAGTTGTCATAGTTTGAGAGTCAGAAACAAGCAGGGTTGCATAATATAGAAGATCATGAATGTTTTCTGGTGGGAGAGATAAACGGTATTTTTCCAGTTCTTTTGGCAAAGGTGCTTCTGATGAAATGTATATTGTTGAATTTTTGCTCAATTCATCTATAAGTTGAATTTTTGATTTAGCACTCAAACCATTTTGTCCAAAATCATGGAATGCATTCCATGATACAAATCTTACGAGAACAAATTTTTCGTAAGGGTCAATACCATTTTTCTTTAATAACTCCGGATTGGGTTTGAAATAATTTGGATGTAAGTATGCTATCTCCTTGAAACTGTTTATTTTCAGAACTTTATCTCCATTTATTTTAAATCCGGAGAATCCACAAATTGTGTCTGTGAAATAATGATAATATGGGTATGAATATTCATCATCATCGAAATTAATACATTTTTTTCCCATTAATTTAGAAACATGGGCCGCTCTTATGGATCCAAATCCAAGAAATATATCGGGTTGAAAGTTTTTAACTAAAAGGTACATTTTAATATCTATTATTGGAACATTGAGTATTTTTTTGATTATTGATTTGCCATAGCTACCAAGAAAACAATACTCAAATTTATATTTTTTTAATAGATCTTCAGTAAGATCTTTTTTACTTGCTGTAATGAGAATATCATGCCCTTTTTTCTTCATTTCAAGAGTGAAATTTTTAAAAAAATGAACCTGTGCCGGATGATTAATGTCAATAACAATTCTCATATATTACCCCAGATGTGAGAAAATAGATTTACTAAAGGCTTTGTATATTGGCATAGGGATTACTCTGACGGCCTTATTCGCAAATTGTGAATATCCGGAATTACGATCTTTTAATGAGGAATTGGTATATTTGGGGTAATAGCTGTACCAAAGTTTTTTCTCCTGAGTGCCCCATCTTTCTTTGAATTTAATCAGGCCGGTGTTATCATAAGAAGTCCGGCCAAAATCATACATCTGATAACCATTTATACATGCATCTTCAATACTTTTCCAGATGAAAGCATTATATGGGTATAATTTAAGGTAATCCGGATTTGCAGCGCCGTAACCATAAATGACTTTATCCTTGTAATATAACATAATTCCTCCTCCAATTATATTTCCATTGTATTCTGAGAGGTACATTTTAACATGCCCCTCAAGAAAATCAAATAAATTCTTAAAGAAATCCCAGGGGTGGCAAGGTACGCCAAGGTTATGTTTTGTGATGCAGTTTAATTCATAAAATTCTTTTAGATCCTCAATGTTTATTGAAGAATTAACTTTCACTCCAAGTTTTTTTGCCTTATTTACGGCCCAGCGGACACTGCCTTTGTCCATTTTCTTCCATATTTCATCCAAGTTCTGAGATAATTCAATCTTGTGGGTGCAAAAAGTGCTCTTTCCTTCAAAAACGGAATTATTTATGCTATCCCTGATTTCAATTTTTCCAATATTTAGCTGCCTATTTAGATTAATTGCCTCATTAGTTAAGGCAGTGCATATGTAGTTGTCTCCGAGACAACCACACTCATGAGAAAAGGGAACTGAGCATAATCTGTTTCCTGTAAGTATGCTTTTCACATGGAATTGTGGTAACATTCCAGCTAATTGTCCATATTCATCGGTAGCGAAGATATAGTAGGGCTTGTAGCCAAATGTTTTCTCCAAAAATGTTTTCCATTCAGGAGTATGGTAGATGGTCGCGTTACTACAACAATTTATATACTTTCTCCATTCGTTTTCCGGGATTTGCCTTAATATTTTTCTCATTGTTGTATTGCCGCAATAATAGTTTTTCCGGCATTTATCAAATTGTCCTGAAGATAACTGGAAATCCAGTTAAAATAATTTTTTGTCCACCTTTCCGGGTGTATATTCAAATACAGGTAACTTTCTTCGGCGGATTTAATCAGGTTAATCAGGTCATCTGTTGTTTCTACGGAATATGTTTGGGGAACAGACATAAAGTCCCTCAGGGAGTTTTTGTTACTCCAGTTTCGACCCGTATCTGTAAAATATTGTATTTTCTGTTCATCTATTGAAAGGTACGCTTCTCCTTCAATTCCATAATCATGGAAATCATAATATTTCCAGAGTTCGCGATTGTCATATCCTGAGAGTGGTTTACCATGCATACAAATAGTTTTGATTTCATGAATTTTTTTGAATTCATTGAGTTCCTCTTCGAAGAGTTTTATTGCTACTTTAGGTTCTCCCCTGGCCTTGCTTAGTGTTTCGTAATGGTAACCAACTTCATGACCAAGCTCATGAATTTTACTGATAATATCCGGTTTAAATGTATATGGATGCCTGAAATAGTATGAAGAACGTATTCCCAGATCATGTTCAATTTCAGCCATAATAAGGGAGTTCTTGATTTTCCGGTCAACATCATGACGGATTATGCAGATTCTGGCATCTATTTTTCTATGTACTGTATAATAAGAGATATTTTCTAAACAGTTAATATCTTCATTAATTTTCTTAAAATTAATTAGAAAATCATAAAATGTGCAGGTGGAGTAATTACGTTGGATAGCGTTGCATAGTTCTGTATATTTTTCAAGAGTAAAATCTAGAGTCATATTATTTCAAACTATAAATAAAGGTATTAGATTTTTGATTCTTGCCAATCAGTACCACCCGCCCGCTCTCTCCTGCTGCATGTCAAAGAGCATTGCAAACAAAACAAACATCATTCCAAGCATAAATACAAGTAATGCAAGGCCGCCATGGACAAAGAGGACATTATTCATAAGAATATATTTTTCATACAGGCTGTAAAGTCCTCCAAAGAATCCAAGAATGGTGAATATCGATCCAAAGAAATAAAAGAATACCAGTGGATGAAAACTCATCAGAACATACTTATTCTTCATTCTCCACAAAAATCCGGAGAACAACAACCATGAAACCTTCACAATATAAGAACTGTACCTTATTCCGGATTTCTCAAGCCCGTACCTTGCAGGGTGCGGGACATTGATCACCCTGAAACCAAATACATTCAGTTTAATCAGGAGATCATTACAATACCCATATCTTGTATATATCTGTGACAGTGGTATCGTCTCAAGCGCCCTCTTTGATATTGCAGTATAACCATTCTGTGGATCCATCATCTGCCAGTATCCGGATGCGATCTTTGTCAGAAGTGTAAGGGTTGCATTGCCGGCAAATCTCCACCTGCTCATATTGGCCCTGAATTTCTCATTGATAAGCCTGTTTCCGACAGTATAGTCCGCCCTCTCACTGACGATTGGATTTAATAATTCCGGCAGGAATGCAGGGTCCATCTGGTTGTCTCCGGCCATTACAGCAATAATATCCATCCCCTCCGCAAGCGCGGCTTTATACCCGGTAATTATCGAAGCTCCCACTCCTGAATTAATTTCATGCCGGATATTAACTATCCTTGCGTCCTTCCTTGTGCAGTCATCAATACGCTCCGCCGTTTTATCTGTAGAGCAGTCATCCACCACATAAATCCGGTTGACAAACTCCGGCATTGTCTCAAGCGTAGGACCAATTAATAATTCCTCGTTGTATGCCGGAACAACTACTCCGATTTTTCTTTCTTTATACATGTTCTCTGGACTATTTTCCTTTAATTTCTGTTATATGCTGTAATCAATGGCTGGTTTATATATGTGCCCGTTCTGAGATATATCTTATTTTTGAAATTTATTTTATCTCTGAATTGTATTTATCGGCTCTCTTCTGAACTTTATTTTTCTTTGGACCTGTTTACAAGTCCGTGCTGGCTAAGTCCGATGCCGGATATATCTCATGTACCTTTAGGGATTATTTGTAATAATAATTCCATTCTGACAATATCCCGCTGAATCAGATCTCCTGATTTACCCAAGAAATATTTATCACCTCCTCACATATACAGGCATCTGCGGGGAGTGGGCAGGTGCCCGCTTACCTTTGGCGCAAGTATTCTCTTTATCTGTATCTCTCTTTTATGTTTATTATTTAGATATTAAAGCCCATAACGGCTTTTATGAAATCTGTGTTCACATCATACTCTGATATTTATATTTGTGGGTTTTCGGATATTCATACTGCTCTACAGGAAGTATTATATATTATTTCTGTATTGATTTACCGTAGAGATTATTTCATCCTGTGTATGATCTGCGGGTGTCCCGCTGACTTGGCATTAATGGAAATATGGTTTCTTAAATCCCTGTTTGATTGAAACATTATTTCCCAACATTTGTTTTATTATGTTGATCACGTAATTATTGGCACCATATTTTTTTGTTCAATGAAATAACTTTTTAAAGTATGCCGTTATTAATAACTATTGATAGATATTGGAGGGATCCAATAGTCTCTCGAAATGGAATTATAATGGAGGAATAGTAATGTTAAAAATAAGAAATGATGAAGCATTTACCGGTCTTGAGGCCGCAATTGTGCTTATCGCATTCGTTGTCGTCGCCGCAGTGTTCTCGTACGTAGTGCTCGGCGCCGGTTTCTTCACAACCCAGAAATCACAGGAAGTTGTGTATACGAGTGTCGATCAGGCAAGTTCAAGTATCGAAATACTTGGAGATGTATATGGTGAGGCAGCAACTCCTGCTAATGGAATTGATACAATAAGATTTACTGTTGGTTTAACTGCTGGTGGTTCTTCGGTCGATTTCGCACAGACCACAATTACATTCTCTGATGAAGAGGCTGTTATAAGACTTGACGGTCCAGATACTACAATTGCTAATGCACACTATGCTGCCGGTCAGTGGAATGTTGTAAGCGCAGCTAATCAGGCAACTGTTTCTGCTACAAAGTATCTGCTTGAAGGAAATGAACAGTTTACAATAAAAGTGGGTGTACCTACAGGATATTTAATTGGTGCTAATGAAGAATTTAGTCTTAATATGAGGCCTGCTGTTGGTACTGCATACACGATTTCAAGAACTGCTCCTGCAAATATTAAATCAGTAAATGTTCTTTACTAAGGTGGTGTTATAAATGTCAAAACTAATAAAATCAGATGAAGCATTTACCGGTCTTGAAGCTGCAATTGTACTTATTGCATTTGTCGTTGTTGCTGCAGTATTCTCATATGTGGTTCTCGGCGCCGGTTTCTTCACAACTCAGAAATCACAGGAAGTAGTCTATTCCAGTGTAGATATGGCATCTTCCAGTATGGAAGTATTGGGTGATGTGTATGGTCACAACCCTGATAGTAAAGAGTCAATTTCAGCAATTGAGTTTGTTGTAGGTTTGACCGCTGGTGGAAGCCCTGTTGATCTTTCAAAGACCACAATGGTATTTAAGAATGATAGGACAATCTTAGATCTGGAGAGGTCTACGATGACAGCATCTGATGCAATGGTTACAAAAGGTGAACTTAGTTCTGGGGAGTGGGGTATTATCTATATGGCCAATGCAGATGATTCGTCAGCACTTCTTGAAAACCAGAAGCAGTTTACGATCTACGCAAAGAATTATAAGGACAATGTTAATCAGTACATAGGTGCAAATGAAGCATTCAGTCTTGAGCTTAAACCTCCGACTGGTGCGTCATATGGTATTAAGAGAACTGCTCCTGCAAGAATTAAGCAGGTGAATCTCTTATACTGAGAGCATCTTTAAAATTCTTTTTTTTATTATATATGTTGATAATATTTTACAATAATGACTCGATTATCTTGTAACTGAATTTTCCTGTCATTATATCTACTAAAAAAATTATTATGGGTCTCATTTTGAAATACTAGTTTTTACTGGTCCGATAACTTAGATTATGCTTTATTCCTGACAAAATCAACAGCTTCGTGTAATTATACTGCAATTAATATGGTTCTATAAATATTAGTTCTAATTATTCTGATATTTTTGAATCTATGATTAATGATATATTTCTTAATGACATTTTATATGGTGAGTGAATTTTTTGAAAAATGAAGGTAAGGATGATATATTATCTGTTTCTGATAAAATAAACAGATTAGCAGATCATAATTTATTGATAATTTTAGTATTTTTTATAGGATTATTTTTCATAATGACTTTTTCAAATCCGGCCATTTTCATCAATGATGAATGGATAACTGTAAATCAGTTAAATCAGCTGGATAGAGGTCAGCAGTTAATATATAATGAGGGAAAATACGGAACCTTTCTTAATGGTACTCCGGGTTTATACTTTTCATCGCGTAACAACCTCCTCGGTTATTCTTTAATGCTCCCTGTACTGTCGCTCCCCGCACTGAAATTATTCAGTCTGTTCGGTGAACAGTTCAGGTTCTTCATAGTTCTGCTCTGGAGTTTAATACCGATAGCAATGGTATTTCTGGTTGAGAAATACAGGCCTAAGTGGCTTAAGATTGGTGAAATCTCTCTCAAATGGCCGGTAATAATCACAGCATTTGCATTTATGCTCCTGAATATCCTGCTATATTATCCATTCAAATTCGGAACGTGGGATTCACCGCAGGAAGTTGCAGCGGTTGTATTTACTAATCATATACTCTTCGCATTAACCGCGGTTGCAATATTTCTCATCTGCCGGTATATGTTTAAGAATGACTGGTATTCGGTATTCGGAACAATTGCCTGCATGTCGTGCTCATCGTACCTCTTCTGGGCAGCAAACTGCAAGGATCATATGCTTACAGTTGCATTCACTGCATTTGTGATTCTCTTTATGGTGAGATACATCACATCCGGAAAAGTGCTGGATGCATTCTTTGCATTCTTCTTAATGGGCATGCTTGCCTGGGCACGTCCGGAGGTCGGCGCGGCAGTATTTGTATTCTCACTTGTATACTATCTTGGCTACAATCTGTACAAAAAAGAGAACCGCTCTGAATTTTTCAGGCTGAAGATATTTGCACCACTGTTCACCGTTCTCGGTGCAGTTCCGTTCTTCATAAATAATCTCTACGTAACCGGAAATCCGCTTGTTCCGACATTTTATGTATATCTCCAGAAGCATCTCTCGGCAGTGGACGTCAATGGGAATGTAATCGGAAGCAGTACAATCAATAATGTTTCATACTCAGTCCCGGCACCATCGGGTGGAATTGACAGTTTTGTAAATATAATTCAGAACCAGATGGGATTTCAGGTTACTACTCTCATATATGATATATTCGGAGTTTTACTGAAGCCTGAATCCGAAAATATCGGGGTGGGTGTTGTCTGCCCGCTGCTATTCATCGGAATTGTAATTCTGCCGGTATTATATTTCAGGAATAAGTCCATATTCTCAGACAAGGACATATCATTAATCATATTCCTCCTGTTTGCAGCAGTGGCAATCTGGGCAGCCTACTTCAACCGTATTCATGGTATGAATATAAGCCACGGCGTCATTCCGGACATTCGGTACATGACTCCTGCTTATCTTCCAATGGGGTTGTTGGGTATTTTTGGTGTATTTTCTGTCTTCCATAAAAACAAAAACACTGAAACGATTAATGAGAAAAAGATTACTCTTGCAATGGTTGCCTCGGCATTAACTGTTGTTCCGCTTTTAATCATTGTTATGATCTTTAAGCATCCTTTTGGAGCCAATTATGGTGGTTACACATCTTTTTTCATGTATCTTGTGTATATCATGGTTTTTGTTACAATTATTGCTTTTATTCTTGTTGAAATGAAGATAATATCTGTCAAATGGTTTATAATTTCAATGGTTCTCTTAGTATCTATCCCTCTGGCATGGCAGATAGTTATGCTCTTCTTCTATTCAGAAGCTAAATTCAATGGTTATTCATTCTGGATTCCTTTTATTGAAAATCTTTATGACAGTTCAATAACTGTACAGAAAAAACCATTATAATTTTTTACAGGTCCCAAAACCCAAAATGTGCACTACTGTACAACCATAAAGTCAATCTGATCGCCTGACTGATACATCATCTGTGAAATTATACCGATATTACTCATTAATTACAGAGCAATTATTTCTCCGGCCCGGAAATTCACCCAATATTATTTCCCCCGGCCACTAACAATAAAGCTTTAAACCATAATAGAAAAATATATTCCTTAGCATGGCAGTTAACCAGTCGCAGGTAGATCACATTCTAAGCACAGCCTCGGCGGATGATCCTGATGTTAAACTACAAAACCTTCAGGATGAGGTTGACCTCCTTAAAAAATCTGTAAAGAAGCTATTAATAGATTTAAGAGAGAGAATGAACGAGCTTGACAACCCCTTCATTCTGAGCAACTACTCCGAAACCGCACTCGAAAGCCCGAAGAAGCAGAATGAACTTCCGGCAGCAGAAGAGGAAACCCCGGAAGAGACCCTTCCGGCAGTCCCCGGTGAAGAGGACATCACCCCGGCTCTTCCGGATAAGAACACCACAGATTCCCTCTCATCATCATTAAAAGATGAAGATCTCCTTGCAGCACTGCACAGGCAGATAGATGACATAAATAAAAATGCACCTGAAGTTTCAGAACAGGCAAAGGAAAAGCCTAAACTTCAGAAACTTCACAGGATATTTGAGTGGACCGCCCGCATGGTCAAAAAGTACGGCCATGACCGAATGGAAATAATGATGGAGTCATACCGTTCAATGGGCTATGTCTCGGACGAGTACTGCACGCAGATAAAAGACATCGCCCGCCTGATGCCGCAGTCAATAGGGGAATATCATGAGATCGGTTCAGAAGAATTCGTAGCCGAATTATATGTATTAAACAGAATTCTCTACCCTGATGACTCATCCCTTGACAGAGAGATGATAGATGTCATGATGGACAACAAGAGTATAGAAGACCTCGTAAAATCCAAAGGGAGTTCAAAGGGAGAGTCAATCGAAGAGGACTGGATCGATATGCTTGAAGAGATTTAATATTACGCCTGTAAGAGATAATGTCGAGTGAAACCTTTGCCACAGCCATATTTCTGATAACAGCAATAGTAGCTGCGGCAGTGCTTGTCAATGCATTCTTTCCCGTAATCTATCAGGCAACATCAACATTCAGTGACTCTTCACAGTCGGCAGACGAACGGATGCGTACAGAAATAAAGATCATCAACACATTTGCCGTAAGTCCGGATGCTAAAATCTGGATAAAAAATATCGGTTCTGCAAGAGTTCCAAAATCAAATCTTGATATGTCAGACGTATTTTTCGGAGAAGAGGGTGACTATGATATCCTCATATTTGACCCTGACGGGACACCTGCCGACGGTGAATGGAGTTATTCTGTAATAGAAAGTACAGAGAATAACTACTGGGACCAGAGGGAAACCTTAGAGATAGAGATTAACTCAGCATCGATTCCTGCCGGCGAAGGCAATTATCTCTACTTTCAGCTGGCCCTCCCAAACGGCGTAACAGTATCACGGACATATACCACCAGTGGTTAGATAACAATGGCAAGCGCTTCACTTATTGCAACTGCATTTGCTCTCATAATGCTGATAATTACCGCATATTTTCTGGTAGGGGTAGTGCTTACCACAGCCCAGGTTGTCTCATATGCCCAGACAGACCAGGTGAATCAGCAGGAGCTGAGAATGAGGACATCACTCTCAATAAATACAGCCAGTATATCCTCAGGTAACCTTACCCTTGATATTGAAAATACGGGCAGCACAATAATTGAGGACTTTGAGTACATTGACGTGTACACAGTCAATTCAAGTACAGAACCTCCTATATACTATCCAATGGGCGAGGGCAGCTGGGCAATTGTATCCATAATTCCGGATATAATCAACCCCGGCCTTCTCGACCCTGATGAAGTGATGCAGGTCAATATAACATACACCGGTGACGAACCGGTATGGGCAAAAATGGCAACTCCGAACGGAATTTCAGTATCAGCATATATATAGGTGGCAGAGATGTTTGACGAAGAAGAAAAAAGAGGATCCCTTGGAGATATAATCGGGGGCAGTGACAGACAGATTTTGTCAACCGGAAATCCGGAGATCGACAAGAAACTTGCAGACGGACTGCCGCTTGAGTCACTCACTCTGATTGAAGGTGAAAACGATACCGGCAAGAGTGTCATGACACAGCAGATAATCTGGGGTGCAATGAAAGCCAGCCTGAACGTGGACCTCTACACTTCAGAGAACACATCCAAGAGTTTCTTAAACCAGATGAACTCCATGAGCCTTGATATATCAGATTATTATGCCTGGGGCTATCTGAGAATATACCCCATGCACACAATCGGATTTGAATGGGGCGAAGAGGAGATGCAGGGAATATTAAAGAAGATTATCCGTAAGATCCAGAGCAGTGATGCGGATGTCATCATCATTGACTCACTGACACTCCTGACAGAATCAACATCTCAGACCGATCTGCTTGCATTTTTAACAAACTGCAAGAATCTCGTTGACCATGGAAAAACAATCCTTATAACTCTGCACACATATGCCTTTGAAGAGGACACACTTGTCAGGATACGTTCAATCTGTGATGCACATTTATTCATGAAAAAGGCCCTTGTCGGGGATAAATACGTTATGGTTATGGAAGTAATCAAAGTCAGGGGAGCCAGAAAGACTACAGGAAACGTTGTCTCGTTTGAGGTTCACCCCGGATACGGAATGAAGATAATTCCGATGTCAGTTGCAAGAGTATGATATACTCCGGTAATCAGATATGTCAGCACCAATATTGAGGTAGTACATGGGTTCACTGAGTGCAAATATTAACCTTCCTTTCAAACCGGAAGAGGTGGATGAAGATGATGACATCTATTCAGATTATGAATCATCAGCACTCTACAGGATGCTGCCTGCCAATGCAAAGGAATATGTCGCACAGAGTCCGCACCTCCTTGAATATCTCCAGATTTTTCCCGTAAATTTATTCGGTATCCCGCTATTCTTCTCAGAATTAAAGAGAGAACTTAAAGGGATGGATAACCCGAATATCATCTACCCCGTGGATGAGTTTACATTTATTCATATCTTTGCTGACCAGGACGATGTAAGAAATTTTTACATCCCTATCGAACCCTCATTCATGCACTCGGTTGCCGAGGCAATGCCTCTCATTGAGAAAAAACTGGTTGATATAGTCGATGTCCTGGAAGAAGATCCCGTCACAGAAGAAGAGAGGATTGAGGTACTGAAGAGAGTACTTAAGGAAGTTATATACATCAAATCTCCGGAGGAGAACATCGCGGCACTGACTGGCGGCACCCATGGAGAGTCAGAAAGCCTTAAAGATAAAATAATCGGGTTTTTAAATAAAGACTTTTCATCCAAAGATGACCTTGATGCCATTGTAAAGAGCAAAATTCCGGTGACGTCCGACGGAAAGATAATTCTCTCACTTGCCGAGTACCGCTCAATTGAATACCTGATGATAAGGGACAAAATCCAGATGGGGATATTAAAACCATTCCTCTCTGACCCTTATATTGAGGATATCACCTGTGACGGTGTCGGGCCGATATTTATTGAACACAAGATATTCAAAGGAATTAAATCTGCTGTAGAGTTCAAATATTCCGATGACATAGATGACTTTGTCATAAAGATGGCAGAGAGAATAAAAAGGCCGATCACATACAGAAACCCTATCGTCGATGCCACACTTCCGGACGGCTCCCGTATCAACATCGTCTACGGTACAGAAGTATCAAAGCACGGGAGTAATTTTACCATACGTAAATTCTCCGAAGAACCTGCAAGTATAGTGCAGCTTGTAGAATGGAAGACTACAGATTATATGGTTGCCGGATATCTCTGGATCTGTATTGAATTCGGCATGTCTCTCTTTATGAGCGGTGAGACCGCCAGCGGTAAGACGACAAGCCTGAACGCCCTCACCACCTTCATTGCCCCGGAATCAAAGATTGTGACGATTGAGGATACCCCTGAACTTACTGTCCCGCATAAGAACTGGACAAGGGAGGTCTCAAAAGGAAAAGGAAAGGGTGAAGGAGAGAGCGGCGAGGTTACAATGTTTGACCTTCTCCGTGCAGCTCTTCGTCAGAGGCCCAATTACATCCTTGTCGGTGAGATTCGTGGTTCTGAAGGAGCAGTCGCTTTTGGTGCAATGCAGACAGGTCACCCTGTAATGAGCACTTTCCACGCTGCATCGGTTGAAAAGCTCATCCAGCGTCTCTGCAGTGACCCTATCAACATCCCGATGACTCATGTCGATAACCTCAATCTTGTTATCATCCAGAGCGCGGTCAGAAGACCTAACGGTGATATGGTCAGGAGAATGCTGAGCGTCAACGAACTTGTCGGTTATGACCCCGAAAGTGGCGGTTTCTCCTTCGTCTCGATGTTTATCTGGAATCCGATAACCGATGAGTTTGACTTCCCTGGAAAGGGCAGCAGCTATCTTCTTGAAAATAAGATTGCAACCCTCCTTGGTATTCCGGACAACAAAAAATCCGATATGTATTTTGAGGTTGAGAAGAGGGCAAGAATTCTTCAGAGACTTCATAAGGCCGGCTATACAAGATTCTGGGACCTTTACCATATGATGACGAAGGTAAAGAAGCAGGGACTGATAAAAATCGAGGTATAACCGGCTTTATGTTTGAAGATCTCATTGCGGACCTTAAGGAGAAGAACAACGGCCAGTTACCTTTTGAGGATACGGTAAAGGAGATTAAAAAGAAGCTCTCTGATATTTCAGATAACAAAAGGATGAGTAACGACCTTCTTTTTATGGTCACATACATGGCCTCAATCACCCATGCAAATGTCTCAAGGCCTGAAATATTTGCATATACAGCCGAGAGAAAGGAGTACATCTCCACAAGGGCGATAAAGAGGGTTGAATGCTTTGTAAAGAGATGGAATTACAGCTACGCCGAAAGCCTCAGGCTGGTTGCAGAGAGGGTCCGTAATCAGATTCTTCAGAGTCTCTTAAACCGTTTTGGAAACTCCATCGAGTCCGGAGTTCCGGACGAGGAGTTTCTCCGGTCAGAACTCGCCACAATAAGGAATGTGTACCGGAATAACTTTGAGCAGGGCATTGAGATGCTCAAGAAATGGGGTGATGCCTATATTGCACTCATGCTCTCAGCAACGGTTGTAAGTATAATCATCATGATCTCGGTGGCGATTTATGCCCCTGACAATCTTGAATCCACTCTAAATTCCTCCTATTTTCTGACACTGGGTGTCTCCGCTTTTGGCATTATCACAATGTACAAGGCCATCCCCGATGACCAGAAATGCCACGGTCTTGAGGGTATGGGCAGTTATGAGCAGATCATGATTGCCCGGCTTGAGCGGGTAATAGTCCCTATGGCCCTTATTGCAGGAATAATACTCTATGTACTTGGGATAAATTTTGGCCTTATCTGCATGCTTGTCGGAATAATGCTCGCACCTCTCGGATACCTCGGGTGGATCGATGATTCAAACATCATCTCAAGGGATGAGGATTTCACGACATTTATCCGGGGTCTTGGATCAATTATGGGCGGTATGGGGCTTACAATAGGCCCTGCGCTTGCTGATGTCGACCGGAAATCCCTCCACGTACTCGGACCCTTTATTGATGCCGTCTATTCCAAGATGAATATCGGTCTTGAGGAGACTCTTGTATGGCGGAAATTTATCATGGAGACCGGAAGCAACCTTATTTACAAATATCTTGGAATTTTTCGCGATTCAATCAATCTTGGCGCCGGTGCAAACGAGGTGGCATATATCGTAAGCGGTTCCATGCTTGAACAGACCCTTCTCAGACAGAAGAGGGAGATGCTTGCAACCGGATTTATTGTCCTTTTAATTCCTATGCATGTTGCGATGATCGGGATTTTCGCCTTCCTCTATAATATTCTGATTACAATGTCGCATGCCATAAGCTCGGTTCTGAAAACCTTTGAAGAGACATCTTCGGCACTCAGTTCAAGTTCATCCTCTGTAGGCGGCAGCATGATGGGTTCAATAAACATATTCACAAATTTTCCGGAGGATAAGATGCAGACCTTCATCATTACGAGCATCATGATTGTAACGGTTGCAAACATCCTTGCCGGAAGAATTGTCAAAGGCGGGCACCGTTATATGTATTATTTTTTCGGTAGTATTTTATTGACTCTTACAGGAATTATGTACATAGCAGCACCGATTATAGTTAAGGTGCTTTTTGCAATACCGGGATTTGAGGCAATATAAATGGCAGGTATGAGTGACAGCAGAAGAAGAATGATAATGATGCTGACCATCATCTTTGCAGGGTCAGCATTAACTTTTATTGACTTAAGTCCCCTCCTGGTTCTCGTTATAGCCGTAGTTATGGGCATTGTGATGCTTTTTGCACTCGGAATGGTGACTTTTGGTGAGATTAAGTCAGGTCTTAAGGCATTCAGGCACAGGCTGAGCCAGCCTGTAACTTTTAAAAAGAAGGAGGAAGATAAAAAATCCGGTAAGGAAAAACCTCCCAAAGAACCAAAGGAAGATGCCAAAAAGGATAAAGAGAAGAAAGGCGGTTTATTCTCCGGCAAAGGAGATAAGGAGTCAAAAGTTCCTTTTGCCGGTTTAATGGCAAAACTTCCGTTTGGCAGGAAAAAGGACGGTGAGGACCAGAAGAAGGAAGTTACTGAGGATAAAGGCAAAAGTGAATCCGCGGGTCTCTTCGCCGGGGTCGGCACATTATTTTCATCCTTAAAATCCGGAAAGAAATCCAGAGAGGAGAAGCAGAAGAAGATCGATGAACTTCTTGACCATACTGTAAATGATGTGGTGCCTTCTGCTCCCGGAACAAAAGATGAGAGTTCTGAAGATGAGTCTCAGGATGATATTTCTGACTCAGGTGAGGACGAGGACGACTTTTCAGATTTTGACAGCCTTGATCTCGGAATTGAGGAGGAATCTGATGAGGACTTTGATTCCTCTGTCAGCAGTATTCTCCAGGCAGAAGAGGAGATTCCTGAGTCAACCATTGCAGAGATTCTTGCAAAGGAAGGAATTGATCTTGAACTTGAGGATGATGAATTCTCCGGCATATCTGAAATTAACGATGAAACTGATTCCTCAGAGGAACTTTCCGGCAGTCCTTCCGGTTCTGAAGAGATCTCCGGTATTGATGAGGACATCTCCGGTCTTGAGTTTGAAGGCGGGGATGAATTTGATGAACTGGGTGACCTGGACGACCTTGATCTCGATGAGATTGAGATAGATGAAGAGGATGAATTTGAACCGGAAGAAGAGGTAAGCGTAGAACTCGGTGATGAGTCCGGAGATGGTGAATCTGCCTCCCCTGATATCTCTGAAGAAGAGGAGGACATATTCGCCGCACCTCCAAAAGAGTGGGAGCAGGGCAGTTTCGGACTGATGTCACAGGATTCTGAGGAGGAGTCTTTCACTGCATCTTTTGAAAAGGGCAGTGATGATGGCGATCTCTTTGCAATGCTCAAGTCAGATACCCAAAAGGCAGTTAATATCCAGGAGACAAGTCTTATAAGGGATATGAAAGATGTCAGGGTCTCGAGCGAAGAGCTTATCGAGGGTCTTGAATCCCTGATGTTTTCTCTGGGGGCAGAGATCGAAAAGACAAATAGAGCAGGGGATAAAGAGAATAGTGAAGAGTTGTCTGCTGTGATAAACCAGGGGTCAGAAGAAGAATGAAACAGGTGCCTGTAAAGATTGAGCATGAAAGTAAATGGCATGCGATAAAGATCGGAATCTCAGAGAATGCTATCTCTTTTCCCGAACCGATAAATAAAGAGATAAAAATCAAGGAGATAGATGATGTTGAAGAAAAAAGGAATATACTTGTATTAAATACAAAGTCCGGAAATTCCTATAAAATTGCATCTATCCCAAAAGTCCTTCAGATTCTTAAACGGACTGTGATTATGGGCTGTACTGCGTACAGGCTTGTTGCATATTTCATGTCTCCGGCCATCAGGGGCGGAGTTTTGGTAAGTTCTGCCAAATGGGATAAAGGTGCTATTGCAGTACTTAAGACGTCCATCTGGTTTGTTGGCCGCGACAAGCAGATCTCAATTCCTCTTGACGAAGTATCGGGTATTGAGATTACAAAGAGGGAAGTTCAGGGAAAAGACAGTGATGTCATACATATTGACCATATTGAGAACGATGAGGTTGTAACAAGTTTCATTCTATGCCCGCTCACAACCCTGGAAATATTGTACAATTATCTGAAGGATACAACCAAAGATCTCGATGTCTCAGCGGGTGAACTTGACTCGGTCTCCGGCCAGGTCGCCATGCTTGTGTACAGCGGAATGGACTCGCATGCAATAGAGAAGATGGTTAATATCAGCCATAAACAGCTTGAATCTGTCTATGACAAACTGATCGAAAAGCAGATTGTTGATGTTGTACTTACAAGGCGTGAAGTAAAACTGACCACCAAGGGAGTCAGGTTTGTAAACGAATCTGTAAAAACCTGATTTTTTTTCTGGGAAATATTTCTGTTTTTCATTCATCATCTGTGAGCCATTGCTCATGACTGACTTTTTAAATATTAATAATTGCTCCGGTTAATTTAAATACTCAGGTTCCTGCAGTGCTATATGCAGTTGTTTATCGGTATCTGTTCCGGGAAATAATATTTCCATATCTCCTCTGTAATTCCGGATATATTCACCTTTATATTGGTTCTTTTTAATCATATTCGATACTCTTAATACCGATTGTAAGAGAATACTAAATGATTAACAATGGGAAGAATTCTTGTCGTAGACGATACGATGTTTATGAGAACATTATTAAAAAATATTCTTTTTTCAGGTTCTCATGATATTGTAGGTGAGGCTGAAGACGGTGAGGAGGCCGTTGCTAAGTATAAGTCGCTGAAACCGGATCTTGTCACTATGGATGTCGTTATGCCCAAGATGAATGGAATTGAGGCTTTAAAGGCAATTATGGCAGAAGATCCCGGCGCACGTGTGGTTATGTGCACTGCTGTCGGCCAGGAGCAGATGGTAAAGCTTGCAATAAAGACCGGTGCCAAAGGTTACATTGTAAAACCATTCCAGGCCCCGAAAGTTCTTGAAGAAGTAAATAATGTGCTAAGTTCCTGATTATATGATTAGAGTCCTTGTAATTGATGATTCCGTATTCATGCGTACGGTCTTAATTGACCTTTTAAAGCATGATTCCTCTATAGAGGTTGTGGGTACAGCAGAGGATGGAAAAGAAGCCCTCAGGAAAATTGAGGAACTCTCCCCTGATGTTATCACCCTGGATATTCAGATGCCGGTTATGAATGGCATAGAGGTCCTGGAGGAGTTGTCATCTTATGAAAACCCGCCTAAAATACTGATGCTCAGCACCCTTACATCCAGGGATGCAGAGCTTACAAAAAAAGGGCTTGATCTCGGTGCTGATGACTTTATGTTAAAGCCAAAAAATCTTGGCAAGGTCAGAGGCATTGAACAGGAATTAATCACAAAAATTAAACATCTGATAACAATACCTCCGGTCAGAAACAAACCTGTATCAAGAGGAATTCCGGCTGACAATATAGTACTTATCGGATCATCTGCAGGTGGTCCTCCAATGCTGGATTCCCTTGTATCGTCACTTAAGTCCGACCTTAATGCGGCAGTTGTGATCACCCAGCATATGCCTGGCGGTTTTACAGCATCACTTGCAGAGAGGCTCAACAGGATATCACAGCTGAATGTTAAGGAGTCTGAGAACGGGGACATCCTGCATGTCGGGAAGGTATATGTATCAAAGGGCGGCTATCATACAATAATTTCTGCAAATCCTGATCACAGTGGCAGGATGAGCGGAAAAATAACACATTCCAAATCACCTCCTGTGCATGCGGTCCGGCCGGCTGTTGACAAAACCTTTGCCTCTGCTGCAAAGGTCTTTGGTTCAAGGACAGTCTCAGTCATACTCAGCGGTATGGGCAGTGACGGCGGGGAAGGCATGTCGGTATTAAAAGAGAGCGGCGGCAGAACAGTCGTTGTTAAAGAGGAGGACTGCCTTGTTTATGGTATGGCAAGGTCTGCCCTTGAGCGGAACTGCGTTGACAGGGTTCTCCCGCTAAAATCAATACCACGTGAAATAATGAAGTCGGTTGCCGCTCTGGAGTAAAAATTATGACAGATGAAGAATCCTACCGGAAACTTTTTGTTGCAGAATCTCTTGAAAATCATGAGACTATCGTAAATAATATTCTTATTCTTGAAGAGGGTTCTGACGATACTGCAATTGATGAAATTTTCCGTTCTGCACATACTCTCAAGGGGATGTCTGCATCGATGGGGTACTCTGAAATGGAACATCTCTGCCACAAAATGGAGGATGTCTTTCACTGTATAAGATCCGGAGCAATTGAAATATCTCCCGAACTGACTGACCTGCTTTTGGCATGCACAGACAGTATCGAGGAGATGATCGATGATGTCGAAAACGGCGGAGATACTTCCACCTTTTCAATCGGAGATTTCATATCACAGCTTGAGGAGATAGAGAGTGCTGCTGAGTCCTGCAAACCGGAAGGTGCTCTTTCCGGAGATAATGGGCCTGTATCCTCAGAGATAGATGCAATCCTGAATTCCGCTGCTTCTGCTCCATATGATGATAAAAATGAAAGTCCTGAAACCTCAGGGGGCAAAGGTTCAGAAGTTTATTCTCCTGAAGAATTTGATCCTGATCTCAGGGCAGATTATAATGAAGGTTCAGCCGTAATCAACAGGTACAGGATTGTTGCCCGCCTCTCAGAGGACTGCAATATGAAGGATGTCCGCTCTATGATAATCCTTCAGAACCTTGAGGACCTCGGCAGGATTATCTCAAGCAGGCCTACAGCCGGGGAACTGGATGAAGGTGTATGCAGTGATATATTTGAAGTTGTAATCGAGAGTGAGGACGGCGAAGAGGCGCTTTTAAGCGCTGCCAAAGTCACGGATGTCTCAGAAGTTGAGGTATTTCCTGCTGAGAGGGATATCTCCTCCAAAAATCCGGTGTACAGGCTTGATATAATTATCTCCCCTGAATGCAGTATGAAGGACATCAGGGCAATGATTATCCTTCAGAATCTGGAGAAGGCGGGAGATATCATCTCTTCAAGGCCCACCTATGAAGAGATTGATGCAGGCAGTATTGAGGATTTCTTCTCCGTCATAATGACTTCGGAGAAATCCGGAGATGACCTGATTCATTTATCCTCAGGGCCTGACACCGCATCTGTGAGTCTTTTCCGTGCAGAAGGTTCTGATTACTCCTTTGATAGTGCCGGATGGATTTTGGTATCCGAATCTTTACCCAAAACTCCGGATGAATCAGAAGAAGTCATTCCCGGAGCTGAAGCTGAATCTGTTAATCCTGCAGATGATGGCAAATCAGCTGAAGAACCGGCATCCAATGAGTTATCAGAGTCTGTATCCGGAATGAAAATTCCGGAGAAAAAGGAGAAGAGCGAGAAGAAAAAGAAGGAAGTCAAAAATATCCGTGTTGATATCAGCCGTCTTGACCAGATGATGAACCTTGTCGAGGATCTCGTTATCAACGGCGGCCGCCTGAAGCAGATATCAAAGGAGTATCAGATAAAAGAGATGGATGAAGCCCTGAGCATGGTCGGCAGGTCAATCTCAGACCTTCAGAACCTGATGATGTATATCAGGATGATCCCGCTCAATCAGATATTCAACCGTTTTCCCAGGGTTGTTAGGGATGTGGCCCACCATGACGGAAAAGAGGTCGAGTTCATAATGACCGGCGGAGAGACCGAACTTGACCGCAGTGTTATTGACGGTCTTGGTGACCCTCTTCTGCATCTCATCAGGAATGGTGTCAATCACGGCATTGAAACTCCGGAAGAGAGGTTAAAAGCCGGAAAACCGGCAAAGGGTACCCTTACTCTCTCTGCATGGCGCGATCAGGGCAATGTCATAATTGAGCTTGCCGATGACGGAGGCGGAATTCCGAGGGATAAAGTCCTCAGAAAAGCAATTGAGAGGAATCTCATCTCACCTGAGGACGCTGAATTACTGCCCGATGAAGAGGTCCCGTCCTTTCTCTTCCAGGCAGGTTTTTCGACAGCTGAGCAGGTCACTGACATCAGCGGAAGAGGCGTAGGCCTTGATGTTGTAAAAGGCGCAATAGAATCCCTTAAAGGTTCAATAAAGGTCAGTTCTACGGAAGGAAAAGGAACTAAATTCAGACTTACGCTTCCGCCCACAATGGCTATTATAGAGGTTATGATGGTCAGAATCAATAAGAAGAGATGTGCCATACCGATAAATGCCGTTGTTGAGGTTGCAAAGATTGATACTAAGAGAATTAACAGAATCGGCAGCACCGAGGCAGTCCTTTTAAGGGATGAGGTGCTTCAGATAAGCCGCCTTGATGAGATGTTTGGGGCATGTGAAGATAGTGGTATAGTGGTTATCGTTCAGAATCATGGCACAAAGTCATGCATACCTGTTGATGTTGTTGAAGGACAGCAGGAAGTTGTTGTTAAGCCTGTAAGCAATGTAATAGGTAACTGTCCGGGCGTTGGTGGTATTACCATCCCCGGAGACGGCGATGTAGTGCCGATTCTTGACGTGAATACAATGATAATAATGTAATTTGGAGATATAATTATGCAGTTAACAGATCAGCAGCTGGATGCAATGGCGGAACTTGGAAATATCGGGGCATCGCATGCTGCGACATCACTCTCGACAATGCTGATGTCACAGATAGACATGACTGTGCCTGAAGCAATTATGGTCGATATTTGTGATATTTCAGATTATTTCGGAGATGAAATATCGGCACTGGTTGTATTTGAGATCCAGGGTGAACTGCACCCCGGTGGATATGTGGTGCTTCACCTGCCAAAGGAGTCGGCAATACGCCTGACAAATACCATGCTTGGTTCTACTGACATGGAACGCGAACTGAATGAGATGGATGAGAGTGCCCTTCTTGAAGTCGGCAATATAATGGTCTCACAGTTCCTGGATGCAACAGCCACACTTCTTGGCATTGTAATGCTCCCTTCACCACCGGCAATTGCCATCGATATGGCACATGCGGCTTTCGCAAGTATAGTTGCACAGATTGCCGTCGATATAGATGAGATAATTCTCTTCAGGACCGAGCTGAAATCCGGAATGCACGATATTCAGAGTACAATAGTGATGCTTCCGGATACAAACACTCTCGATACCATTCTGGAATTACTGGACAAAGTGTTAAATCCGCAGTTATAATATCCGGGTTGCAGCCATGACCGAACCTCGTAAACCTGAGATGAAAGGACAGAATGTCGGTATAGGAGAATACTATACAGGTGATTTCGTAATGACCTCAATTGGTCTTGGATCGTGTGTAGCCTTAATTCTCCACGACAGAAAATGGAAGAAGGGTGCAGTAGCCCATGTCATGCTTCCGGAGAGCAACGGGAAGATGGAACGTCCCGGTAAATTTGCCGATACGGCAGTGACTGTTCTTTATGAAGAACTGATATCCGGCGGCAGCAATAAAAGGGATATCGTTGCTAAGATTGCCGGAGGTTCGAGCATGTTTAAGCATTTTAAGGGAAATCTTGATATCGGTTCCAGAAATGTTGCAGCTATAAAATCTGCTCTTGAAAAGTACCATATTCCACTGGTTGAGGAAGATACAGGCGGCACTGTCGGGAGATCAATAATTTATTATCCGGAAGATAACGGTAAGGTAATCATCCGAAAGGCAGATGGAAAATGCATAGAATTCTGAGTTCCCGTTCTTTATTTTACTGCATAATTATCTTAACTTTATTTTTATCTGCTTCACCTGTGTCCGGTGCAGTTGTCCAGTTCTGGCCCGGCTCCGGTTCTGTAAGCACTGCGGACATCAGGGATATGGCTGAGGACAGCAATCAGATACTCTATTTTGCAACCTCTAACGGACTTTCAGTATATGAAAAAGGCGGGTGGAATATTATCCATGCGGAAAGGAATGATGGTAGTGATAATCCTGATTCAGTGCCTTATGACGATTACATCACTGACGTTGAATTTGACTCTTCCGGAAATCTCTGGCTCGGGTACTCCAGTGCTCTGCAGATCTATGACGGGTACAGCCGGCCTGTAACAATCTCCGGGAATGATCGTTTTTTTGTCAGAAATGATATAAATGAGCTGGAACCGGTTGGAGAGGCTATGTTTGTCTCAACCGGAACTTCGGGCCTTTACAGGTATTATGACGGTGACTGGTTCTGGTTTAAGCCATACTCGGAGTCAGGTCCGGATGCGAACTTCATCATTGATATGGCATCTGATCGCCGTGACAATACTCTGTATATCGTCTCAAAGTATAGCGGCGCTTTTCTTCTTGAGAATTCAACCGGAACATCACCCCGTTTTGAAAAGATTGACCCGGGCCTTCTTCCGGTGGGCTGCGAAGATGTGGTCTCAAATCCTTTAGGCGGTGTGATCTTCTTCAACAGTTCTGAGGCAGTTGTCTTTTACGGGGATGGCAATGTACATAATTTCCTGAACCTCAGTATGCTGCCTTCCGGAGCTGGAAAGATAAATGACATTGCAGTTCTTCATGACGGCAGGACATCAGCCGCCACCGATTATGGCCTGGTTCTCCTATATGGCGGCGTTGTTGTTGACCATGTCACAAGGTATGACGGCATTGCCGAGAATAATATAAAGAAAGTTTTCCCGGATTCGCTTGGGAGAGTCTGGTTCTCAACCAAAAAAACTGTTGGATATTACTATTCACCGGTCTATACCCAGTTCTCATCGGCAGAATTTGTCCTGAACCGTGAGTTCGGGGGTATGTCACCGGCAGGATCAGAAGATATGGGTGATTATCCGGTCAGTTCAGATGAATCATACTCCAAAAATATGCCTGACAGCAGTGATTTATATTCGGAGAAGAGCTTTATTGATGTAATTATCGGGGTATTGTGGCCCTTTTAACCGGAATTTCAGGCTTACTGCCTTACGGCCTCTCACTTTATGATACATTGCAATATTATTTCCGGTGTTCTCCGGCTTTAAAAAAAGATAATCTGTTGTTTAAACCGGACCCGGTAAATTACTCCTGAATTTTTATGACCTGCATTGAATAACGGTCAAGAGAATCGAAGAAGACATTTTTTGCCGCTTTTTTCCTTTCACTGTCATCAGAGAAGATATCCTTCATGAGGTACTCAATAACAGCAAGGTAGAAATGAAGTGATTTAAACTTCTTTTTAATCAGTTTTAGCTGTAAATCCGCTTCTTTTTTCTCCTCTCTCATTATATATATCGCAAGGTCATAAAGCTGAATTAAATAATGTGGTATCCCTTTCTCCAGCGCATCCTTCCTGTACTGATTGTAGGTGTTTTTGCTGTTTGAAAGGAGAGACAGTTTGATCCCGTAATATACCGGTTCGAGGTTGTCGGGGTTTTGCTGGATCATCTGCTTTACAATGCCTGAGGCACCCATTGCATCGCGTTTCTCCAGTTTATAGTAGTAATATTCCCTCATAAAGTCGAGATCATTGGTATATTTTTCAATGGCATATGAGAGAAGCTGCGATCTCTTTATCTCATTGCCGTCATTTTTTGCCTTGGCAATTCCGATCTTTAAGAACCATCTCTCTGAGGGGAACCATTCCAGGGCTTTATTTATCATAAGCCAGAAGGCCCTGTCCATGATTTCAGTATCTTTAATATCAATCTGCTTTAATCTGTTAATCTCCGGCTGCGACCTTGCAAGTTCGAGCAGAATCTCCCTTGATGCAAGTTCATACTCCGATGGCCTTCCTGCAAGTTCGTTTATATTTTGTGATGATTTATTCTCATCCTCAGAGAGGGCATAATAGCAGAATGCAATATATATTCCGATCCTGGCATCGTGTTTCCAGAGGTCTCCGAAATAACTGATAGCTTCCCAGTATTTCCCGACATCCATCAGTTTAATTCCGGAAAATACCTTGAGTGTTGATTTCTTTGTCTTCTTTCTCTTGCAACGGACTGCATTCTGGATGATCTTCTCAATGAACTCGGTTTTTTTTGCCTCTGAACTTGAGATCATTATCCTGTAGGCGACCGAATCAATAAAATCGTCGTGGGTTGAATCGTCAATGTCGGGAAAGGCGTTTTCAAGTGCAGACATCACATGCCCGAAAAATACAGGAAGGTTATTTGAGATTTTTTCCGGATTGTTGTCAATGTAGAGAAAGAGATCTGTCTTTAATGATTCAACTTTCTCGTACCTTATGGCATCTGTAAGTTTTTCTCCCCTTGGCATAGATCAAAACCCTTTCACTAAAAGTTCTTTTTAATCAATAAAAAATTATGTTTTTGAGATTTCCGCGTAATAGTATTCCCCGGCCGATCTCTGCTCCCTGTCAAGGTAACTTCCCGGCTTGTTTATCCTCGGCCTTCCGGATTTGTCACGCCTGAATGTGACCTCAAGTTCCTTTAGGAAGTGGTTCATCCCGTCTTTCATTGAATAAGGGCCAAGGGCGGTTCCTTCAACTCCCGGATTTCCGTCAAAGACTAAAAGTCTCTCACTGATCATATCTATGACATATATGTCGTGATCAATTACCAGAACTCCGGATTCTGTGCTCTCAGCATGGCGCTTCAGTACTCTTGCAAGTTTCACACGCTGTTCAACATCGAGGTGTGCGCTTGGTTCATCGAGGATGTATATATCAGCCTCCTGTGAGAGACAGAGTGCTATTGCAACCCTTTGCAGTTCTCCGCCGGAAAGCTGGTCAACACAGTTCTGAAGGAGCGGCTCAAGTGTCAGCGGCTCTAAGATCTCGTGTTTGTAGAAGTTGGAATCGAATTTTGTGGTCGCTTTCCGAAGGAGCATCTCTACAGAGTCTTTTGAATCTGTCTTGATATACTGCGGTTTGTATGATACTTTTACAGTATCTGAAATCCTCCCGGAATCGGGCTTTTCAGCACCGGCAAGGAGCTTTGCAAAGGTACTCTTTCCTATACCGTTTGCGCCAACAACTCCGAGCACCTCACCATGACGTATATCTCCGCCATTGATATTGAGGGTGAATTTGCCGCCGTAGCTCTTTTTCATTGCCGGAAATTTCATCAGTATTTCCCTTTCAGTCTCTCTGGAGTGTGATCTCGTCTCAAAGTCAACCGAATACTGCCTGAACCTTACATTCTCCTCGGCAAGGAATCCTTCCAGGTACTGGTTAATTCCGATCCTTACACCTTTCGGCCTTGTAATGATACCAAATACCGACGGTTTACCATATCCTACGTGGATATTGTCAGCAAGCATGTCGAGTATTGCGAGGTCATGCTCGACTATCATAACAGGTTTTTTCTCAGCAACTTCCCGGATGAGTTCTGCTGCTGCCATTCTCTGGTATATGTCAAGATAGGGCGTTATCTCGTCAAGGAAGTAAAAATTAACATCTCTTGCAAGGCATGCCGCAAGGGCAACCCTCTGCAGTTCTCCGCCGGAGAGTTGGGCAATCTCCCTGTCAAGTATTGGGTCAAGCTTAAGTCTGGCTGTCAGGTGGCCCAGTATTCCCCTCTCATCGGTGGATTTTAGGAGTTCGCTCACTTTTCCTTTGAATACTTTTGGTATAAAGTCAATATACTGCGGTTTTACGGAGGCGCTCACCTTTCCCTGTGATATGAGCTGTATGTAGTCGAAGAGTTCAGTGCCTGCGTAGTCGGCAAGGAATTTGTCCCAGGTAGGTTCTTCGTCAAATGCGCCCCTGTTTGGTATCAACTGCCCTGAGAGTATGCTTACGGCAGTACTCTTACCTATACCGTTTTCTCCAAGTATTCCCATGACTTTTCCTTCAGAAGGCATTGCCATGCCATAGAGGGCAAAGCCGTTCTGTCCGTACCTGTGCGTAGGGTGTTCAAGCTCTTCGGGGAGTGTAATTATATCTATAGCTTCAAAAGGGCATTTCTTAACGCATATTCCACACCCGACACAGAGTTCTTCGGATATTACTGCTTTGCCGTTTTCCCCGATAACTACTGTCTCGTCGCCTGTTCTGACTCTCGGACAGTATAATATACATTCCTGTCCGCACTTTACAGGGTGGCACCTGTCTTTATGTACAACGGCAATTCGCATATTAATCAACCTGTAAATTTTTTATAAAAAATGTAATTTAGTTTATTGAGAGAAGAACTGTCCATGATATGAACCAGAAGGCAAATGCCATGAATCCCTGATAAAACCAGTCCTTCGCTCCGAGTTCGGAATAATCGATCTTTAATGCCATAAAGACATGCTTCTGAAAAACTATCCCTGCAAGAAGCAAAAGCCATCCAAGTATCGCTTTTGGTTCACCTGCTGGTGATACAGGGTCACCTATGAACAGATATGACAATACTCCGGTTATGATTCCCATAAAACATCCGACGCATGTCCTTATCATGCGCTGCTGATGTCCGGCAACCTTCTCCGCGTCACTTTTGCTGCTTATTTTCTCTGTTATTGGGTCTGCAGAAATCTCCTCACTCATATAAACATCAGTCATTATTTTTTTGTCTTCAGACAATATGTAGTTTGGTATATAATGGCTGTTAAAAAAGGAATGAGCGGACTTGACCTGAGGGCAGTAATAGCTGAGTTAAACGGCCTGATGCCGCTCTGGATTGGAAAGATATACCAATATGACCAGAATGCATTCGGATTCAGGCTTAACGGTGAGGACAGGCAGAAATTCAGTATTATTGCTGAGTCCGGAGTCAGGGTTCACCTGACAAAAAAACTTCCGAAATCACCGGAGAACCCATCCGGATATTCGATGTATCTCAGAAAATATCTCTCCGGCGGAAGAATTCTTGAGATAAATCAGCCGGGAATCCAGAGGGTTCTTGACCTTACTATAGGTAAAAGTGAGAGCATTTACCATCTAATCTTTGAATTTTTTGATGAGGGCAATGCAATTCTCTGTGACTCTGAATATACGATCTTAAATGCGCTTAAGAGGCACAGGTTTAAGGACCGGGATATCATTGCGGGGGAGAAGTATGCTGTCACGGGAAAAGACATCACTGAATATGATGAGGAGTCTGCCGGAATAGTTCTTGCAGAGTCTGATAAGGATATTGTACGTACACTTGCATCCTCATTTATGCTTGGCGGGAGGTATGCAGAGGAGATATGCCGCATATCGGGCATTGCCAGGGAAGCTCCGGCATCTGAGGCCGACCCTGCGGTGATTATTGCGGCGTTTAAGACTCTCTCCGGAGATCTCGAGTCCAAAAAGTCTCCGGCTATTACAAAGAGCGGCTGCTGGCCGTTAATCTTTGAGGGCGAAATTCCGGAGGAGACTTTTGAGACGTACAGTCAGGCACTTGACTCGTACTTCGGCCTTCCTGAGGTCTCTGAGGCGGAAGTGAAGAAGAAGCTCTCCAAGGCTGAGATTATCAGAAAGAGGCAGCAGGAGGCTATTGTTAAGTTTGAGGAGAAAATTACCCTTGCCAGTGAGAAGGTTGAGATTATCTATGCCAACTACCAGACCATTGCAGATATAGTCAAAACCCTCTCAGATGCTTCGTTAAAGATGTCGTGGCAGGAGATTGAGGATATCCTGAAAAATGCTGATAATCCGATGGCTAAGATGATAAAGAGGGTTTATCCGTCAGAGGCAGCCGTTGATATTCTCCTGGACGGAAAAACGATTAAACTGTATGCCTCTGAGGGTGTTGAGGGTAATGCGGGCAGGTATTACTCCGAGATTAAAAAATTCAAAAAGAAGAAGGCCGGTGCACTCGTTGCAATGGAGAGGTTTAAGGTTACCGAAAGGCCGGAGAGGAAGAGGACCGATATTAAATTTATAAAACCGAAGTGGTATCATAAGTTCAGGTGGTTTTACACATCTGACGATGTCCTGGTAATCGGCGGGCGTGATGCCGGCACAAATGAGGATATTGTCAGGAAATATCTCGAAGGTAAGGATACATTTCTTCATGCCGACATCCACGGCGGAAGTGCTGTGGCTGTTAAGGGTGAGACTGAGTGCATGGACGAAGCGGCAGTCTTTGCAGTATCCTATTCCAACGCCTGGAAATCCGGTTTTTACAGCGCGGATGTCTATGCAGTGCCGAGGGATCAGGTGAGCAAGACTGCCGAGTCTGGTGAGTCCTTAAAACGCGGTGCCTTTGTCATCAGGGGTGAGAGGAAATATTACAGGAATGTCGCACCCGGAATTTCAGTCGGGCTTCAGACATCTCCTGAGTATGGTATTATCGGCGGGCCGTCTTCAGCTATTGAGAAGAGAAAGGGCTATTTTGTACGGATCGTCCCGGGCACTTATGAGCCGAACGATATCGCAAGGAAGATCCTTAAGGCCTTAAAGGAGATGATTCCGGAAAATGAGCAGAAGAACCTTAAGAAAGTTCTGAATACTGAGAATATTGCAGCATTTGTCCCGCCGGGCGGCTCGGATATAGCGGAGTGATAAGTTGAAATCCGAATTCTGCGGGCTGAAGAGAAATTTCGGGGAGATTAAACTCTTTCCGGAGACCCTTGATGACTTATGGCACTTAAAGCACCTGATAGCGCCGGGTGACCTCGTCTTTGCAACAACCTTCAGAAGTATTGACTCTGCAACCGACAAGGCAAGGCCTGAGAAGACGGAGAAGAAGCCCGTGCGCCTTGGCATCCGGATTGAGAAGGTTGAGTTTCATCATAACTCCGGGAGGCTGAGGGCTGGCGGTGTTATTGAGCATGGCCCTGATACCGGCTTTCACCATTCCCTAAATCTGGAGTCCGGACATGAAATTTCGGTGATAAAAAACTGGACGTCCTATGATCTTGAGAGGATTGACAGGGCGGTTAAGGCCTCTTCACTGGGTCTTATACATATACTGACAGTTGAGGAGGGTGAGGCTGAACTCTTCAGGCTCAGACAGTTTGGCCCTGAACTGGTTACTTCGGTTCTGGGCGGTTCAGGCAAGCGTGAGGGTCTTGACAGCCGGAAGGAATTTTTTCTGGAGGTGTATGGTTTTCTGTCGGCAATTACAGGGCCGGTTGTCGTTGCAGGGCCTGGTTTTGTCAAGGATGATTTCATCTCATTCCTTAAGTCAAAGGATGCTGAACTTGCGGAGAGGTGCATCACTGCCGAGACGAGGCGTATAGGCAGGGGTGCAGTGCAGGAGGTTATCGGGCTTGGCATCACAGGCCGGATAAATGAGGACATTCAGCTTGCGAGGGAAGTTAAGGCCATTGATGAGCTGTTAAAGAGGATCTCAACCGGAGGTGCTGTCGCGTACGGAGTATCTGAGGTCAGGCAGGCTATTGACTATGGTGCTGTGGACGAGGTGCTTGTCTGTGACAGCCTGCTTCGGGACGATAACATATCAGCACTTCTTGAGACTGCTGAGAATATGAGGGCAGGCATAGTTGTTCTCTCGACTGAGTTTGAACCCGGAAGCCGGCTTGAGGCGCTTGGCGGCATTGCGGCACTGCTAAGATTTAAAATATGAATCACTTTTTTCGCCGGAATTTCTGATATTTCCGGTGTAAAACATACCCGATATTCACTCTGTTCATTCACGATAAAAATCGGAAAAACTCTGATCAATTTCCTTAGAAGAGAACTTTTTTTACGAAAAAACCATGTGGTTTTTTGATAATTTGAATTTTGGTTTTAAAAAATATTTTTGCTGAATATCCGGGTTTATTCTTCGGATGCTTCAGCTGTCTCTTCTTTAACTTCAGAAACTTCTGTTTCAGCTGCAACCTCTGTTGCCTCAGTTACTTCAGCAGTTTCTTCATTGTATATTTCTGGTTTCTTGAAGGACTCTTTGAGAATTACTTCCTCTACACCTTCAACGTACTCAAAGATCTGGTGTACTGCCATGCCTTTGCCGTACATGTAGTTCTTGTCATATGTGATTCCGGGCGGGAGGATTACTGTAAGAACACCGTCTGTAAGGTCCATCTCCATCTCCTTTCCGCAGAAGAGTTTGAAGAGTGCTGCTGCCTGTTCCTTTGGCTCTTCGATTACACTCTCGATTGTGTATTTGTAGGAGATTGTCTTTCCGGCGAGCATGTGGTTGAAGTCAATCACTACGCGCTTTCCTACTACATTTACAACTACACCCTGTCTGTCGTCTGCCTTTACACGCATTCCGACTGTTGGCTTCTCGCCGAAGTCCTTTGTGGATGCTGAGCGGACGAGTTCCTGGTTTCTCTCTCCGTATGCCTTTTCAGGTGAGATCTCTACTGAGTACTCTGTTCCGGTCTCTTTGCCTGTGAGGTCTTCATCAAGGCCCTGTATAAGATGTTGTCCGCCTACACGGACAACAATTGGTCCATAATTCTTCTCTTCTGAATATGTTCCGTCTTCTTTTGCAACCTCTTCGTAGGTTGTGTCAAAGATTATACCCTCGCTTTCGCCGGTATAACTGAGTCTGATGAAATCTCCTTCTTTGATTGTCATTTTACACCTGTCTATATTTATTTGCAACCGTACCTAATATAAGGTGACATAATGATCTACGAAGTTGAGTCAAAGAACCGGGTGGAATCTATAGATCGCATTAAACAGATTCTTGAAGAGAATAATGCAGGATATCTCGGTGTCAGTATGCAGGATGATATGTATTACAACTCCCTGATCCGGGACTACGCAAGGACAGATGAAGCTTTAAGGATCAGAGATACCGGTGATTCAGCTGAACTTACATATAAAGGGCCGAAGGTTAAGGCTGCGGGCGCGAAGGCGAGAGAAGAGTACAATGTCGCCATATCGTCTGCTGAGGATATGGAGAAAGTGCTTTTAAAAACCGGATTTTTCGTATCAAGGGGCGTGAAGAAGAGAAGAGAAGAATATCTGTTCATGGATGCCACAATTGCACTTGATATCGTTGAGGGCCTTGGTCATTTCGTTGAAATAGAGATAATTTCTGAAGATAAGGACTCAGCTGCTGAGAAGATAAACGAAATTAAGGAATTTCTTGAGGTAACCGGTGAGAGCATCCAGACGTCATATCTTGAGATGATTATAGAAAAAGAGGGTAATTTCTGAGTATATTACGGTTATTTCTCCGGCAGATTCACTTTTTTTGAGGCCCTGAATATCATAATTCCGGGTCTGCCTTCCCGTCTGCTCCGCGAAGGCTTCCTGAAAAATCCGGGAGAGATTTACTCTGCATAATCTCTCTCAGGTGGTTTTCTGCCGGAAATCAGATTGCTCTTCTTCAGAAGCTGTACAGCTCAACTCTTATATCCTTTGCATCGTCGCCGAGTGTTACTACGGCGCATCTGCCCTCTGATGCAGGTCCTGGGTTTACGACCACAGTGCCATCTGTCTCTTTTACACCCGGATCGTCATGTATATGCCCGCAGCATATGAGGTCATAATTATTCATATGCTCTTTTAGGGCCGTACTCCCGACCTGATTTTCCCCAACGTTATCCAGCGTCCCGAACGGCGGGGCGTGGCATATGAGGATATTATGCACATTTTTCCTCATCCTCTTCTCTGCTGATGAGAGGACCTCTTCGATCTCCTCCTCCTGAAGTTCAAAGGGGGTGCAGAAAGGCGTTGGATTTGAGCCCCCGAGGCCGACAAAAGTTATATTGCCAATGTCAAGTGCCGTGCCGTGCATTGATACGGCAGAAGAATCCTCCAGGTGTTCAAGGATATCCTTCGGGTCACAGTTTCCCGGAACCACAAAGCAGGGTACATCGATTGAGTCCAGCATGGCAATGGCCGGTTCGGATGGCCCCATCTCTGTCAGGTCTCCTGAAATTACGACAAAATCAGGATCAAGTTCAAGGAATGCCTCCATCTTTCCGTAGTTGCCGTGCAGGTCGGTCAATACGAGTATTTTCTTCATATTATCTGATCATTTGTTCTGATTAAAAAACCTTGACCCGCTCTCAATCCAGTAGCCGGTGACTTTTCCGTTAAGGGAGAGTTTTCCGAGAATTCTGTTCACATCCGGAATAAGAGGCGCGGGTTTTTCACCTTCAAAAGGCGTCCCTGAGAGAGGGGTGAAATAATGTGAATGAACCTTGCCGTATCTGCATACCCATTTTATCTGCTCAAGGGTCTCTCTCTGGTCTTCCTCCTCTTCGCCCGGAAGGCCTATTATGTAGTCCACAACCGGAGTAAACCCAAATTCCCGGCAGAGTTCTACTGCCGATACAACGTCTTCCGAAGTATGCCCGCGTCTTATCTTTCTGAGCATTCTGTTGCTGCCCGACTGGGCGCCGAAATGGATCTTTTTGTTGGAGCAGTAATCTGATATCAGTTCCAGTGATTTTTCTGTGACAAATTCGGGCCTCACTTCGCTTGGGAATGTCCCGAGGTAGACATTCTGGTCAGAAAAAAAGGAAGAGAGAAGTTTTTCCAGTTTGTCATAGTCCGGTGATGTACCTGTCTTTGAACCGTATGCAAGTGAGTTCGGGCTGATAAATCTGACATCCCTGTATCCTGATGCAGCCTTAACAATACAGTCAATGCTCCTGTGCCTTATGCCCTGCCCGAAGAGCCTTGGCGTCTGGCAGTAGGCGCAGCCGTAGGGGCAGCCCCGGCTGATCTCGACATACCCCTTAATCTTTGTAAACGGCGGGTATGCGTCCGGAATTACACAGTAATCCTTCTCCCTGTATCTGTCACCCGCTGCGACACCTGCCGGAAGGTCTTTTTCAGGACTGTCAGGGTCAAGGTATCTCAGCAGTGCCGGAAGGGAGTATTCCGCCTCACCTACAACGACATAGTCTGCAATCCCTGTAAATTGTTTATGGTCTGCGCTTGGATGAGGGCCGCCTGCAACAGTTATGCACTCTGCGTTTCTTATTTCATCAGAAAAATGGTCTGCGTTTACAGAGTTTAAGCTGTAAAGGGTTATGTCGTCTTCAGGTTTATCAACCGGAATAAGTTCATAACCGGCCAGTTCGCATGCCGCATACAATGCTGCATAAGAATTTCCCGCCCATTTTATATTTCTCCAGTTGATCTTCATATTTGGTCCTGATATTATTTTAAATAAGGAAATTATCCGGATTTATATAGTAATGTCCTGCATTTACCAGTAATTGTTGGCATCCGGCAGATGATACCTGTCATTGGCACCGGTTTTCTTCTCCTCCCGGCTGCTATTTATGGGATTATCTCACAGCCGTTATACTTTTCGTAATCAAAAACCCTCTCCGATATTATGCCCTTCTCAGTCAGCTCTTTTATATCCGGAATTTTATCCTCAATGCACTCTTTGAGATGTTTTACCGAATCCCTGACTATCTCTCTGCCCTCGGCAGGCCACGGCCTGATTATATTGGAGTAGAGGCATCTTCCGCCGCAGAAATCCTTTATTTCACAGTCGGTGCAGTCCCCGCTGATCTCTGATTTAAGAATTTCAGAGGGGTCTGTCTCACAGATATTGCCGCAGTAATACTCCTCAAGTCCGGCCATACAGGGACATGGTGCAATGTTCCCGTCCGTTAAAATGGCATAATTGTATATTCCTGCGCCGCATCTTATCGGATTTACTGCAATTCCTTTAAGAATATCTCCGGCTGTTGCTGCGAAGGGGTACCACCTGATAAACTCACCCTCTTTGAGTTTTCTGAGCCAGTATTCTGCGAGCTTTGATATTCCGGGATTGTATGACTCAGTTATCCATGCCTTAAATTCCGGCCTTAAACCATAGTCATACCAGAAATTTGCATCTAGCTGCCAGTGTATGGAATCAAACCGGAAGTTCTCGTGGTTCTGGAGGTGGAGGACAGATTTACAGATGTCAGTCTTTTCAGCAACAGTCATCCTGGCGATTATCTCTCCTTTAAACCCTCTCTCCCTGATCTCTTTCAGATTTTCAAAGATTTTCCTGTAAACTCCCCTTCCCCGGTATCCGTCTGTAGTCTCCTCATCCCCGTCTATTGATATGAAGATGTAGGATATCCTGCTTAGATATTCGTCTTTAAGCCTGTCAAGAAAAATTCCGTTTGTGTAAATCAGAAAAGAGGTATTCTCTGCACGGTCCATGATCTCCTCAATCATTTTTATTCTGAGAAGTGGTTCTCCTCCATAGAAGAGAATGCTTGGATCTCTGTCTTTTGAGAGGAAATCAATTAGCGAATCAATGCTGTATTCAATTTCCGGAGGAGTATCTGACAATTTAAAACTGTTGTAGTCGCTGTCCGGAACAATGAATGCCTTATCCCTGCAGTATGTACAGCAGAGGTTACACTCGTCAGTTAAAATAAGATGATAATACAAGATAGCACCGCGAAAAAGATTTTAGTCTTCGATAAGAATTACGCCTTCATCGCCGTCTACTTCTGCTATCATGCCGTCCTTCAGGGAATTTATATCCTGTGAGGGTTTATCCACCATCGGGAGATCGGCTATTATTGCACCTGTGGCAATTATCGTCTCTGCTTCGTTATTTACAATCGCAGCTGGTGCTTTGCCATTTTTCTTCAGGGCATACACTATGTATGATCCGACTGTGGAGCCTTTTCCGTGTGGGAATACCAGCACTTTTCCGGCTATTGACCTTCCCTCAATTGCATGCCCCTTTTCCATAACTATCCCGGTCTCCGGATCAACCCCTGAGAGAAATGAGATCGGGTCCTTGCTTACAATAATCTCGCCTTTAGCTTTTCCTTTGGAAATACCCCTGCACTGGATTGTAAAAGACATATCTAATAAATGTTGTAAGATTAAGATATAAAGTAATCATGGATGAATCAGTCTGCAACAATTCCGGAGATAGTTTTTCAAAACCGGGACTACAGGAACTAAACGAACAGTTGCAGGATTTAAGGGTAAAGCTTGATATCCTCAACAGGGAGATTAACAACCTCCAAAAGGAAAATACACAGCTTAAAAGGGAGAATGAACAGCTAAAGCGCCCTCCTCTCTTTGTTGCGACAGTTATTGACATTCTTGACAGTGGTGAGATTTACCTGCGTCAGCAGGGCAATAACCAGGAATATATTACGCAGACTATTGACTGCCTGAGAGGCCAGATTAAAGCCGGAATGAAGGTCGCTGTCAACAACGCGCTCTCTATTGTCAGGATTGTCGGCAATACCTTTGATACCCGCGTGCGTGTAATGGAACTGGAAGAATCTCCGAATGTCAGTTTTGATATGATCGGCGGTCTTAGAAATGAGATCGAGGAGGTACGGGAGGCGGTGGAGTACCCGCTGACGCGCCCTGAAGTCTTTGAAAAGATAGGTGTGGAACCTCCAAAGGGAATCCTCCTCTTCGGCCCTCCGGGGACAGGCAAGACAATGATTGCAAAGGCAGTTGCAAACCGTGCCAATGCTACATTTATCCGTATGTCCGGCAGTGAACTTGTCCATAAATTCATAGGTGAGGGTGCCCAGATGGTCAGGGACCTCTTCTTACTTGCACGGGAGAGGTCACCGTCTATAGTATTCATAGATGAGATCGACTCCATCGGAAGCATGAGGACACAGGACGGAACCTCCGGCAGTGCTGAGGTGCAGAGGACACTTATGCAGCTTTTAGCTGAGATGGACGGATTTGACAACCGGGGTAATGTCAGGATTATGGCAGCCACCAACAGGGTGGATATGCTTGACCCCGCACTCCTCCGCCCCGGGAGATTTGACCGGATTCTTGAGGTCTCACTTCCGGATGAGACAGCCAGGTCTGACATCTTAAAGATCCACTCCTCAAGAATGAATATAAAAGATGTCTCGATTGAGAAGCTGGTATCACTGACCGAGAATATGACCGGAGCTGAACTGCAGTCCATCTGCCGCGAAGCGGGTATGAATGCGGTCAGGAACAATGCAGACTATGTAACATTTGACGATTTCATCTATTCCATTGACAAGGTCACTAAGAAGACCGGCTCATCGGATATAATGTATATGTGATTGAAATGAATCTTCTGCTCATTCAGAAGGAGGGTATAGATCTCTTTTCTACCCTTCTTGCATCAGAGACGAGCAGGGATATTCTCAGATTTTACCGGCCTGAAAGAACGGACTGCGGAGTAGTAATCCCAAATTCGACCCTCGGCGGCTCTTTGTCCCTGCTCTCCGAGATCAGGTGGTACATCAGGCGTTATGTCGCCTCTGTTCTCTTTGAAGTTTCTCCCGGCATATACTGCTCGGAAATTTTTGCAGGAGAGATATATGGCAGAAATTTAAAGCTCAGTGATGCCGGTGGGAATGCAGGTCTTATAGGGATTAAAGACGGTTTTATCTCCGGAAAACTGAAGATTGATATAAATTCAAAAAAAGAGGATTACCCCGATTTCTGTGAAATGTGCGACCGTGTCCTTGAGGTCAGGTACAGCAGATCAGAGGATTGATCTGTTTTTATCTTTCCTGCGGGAATACGGCCTGTATACAGTATAATGCAGAACTTTCCGGAATGATCCGGAAAATCTGCTTGAAAATCTGCTTATTACTATTACTATGGGGTGTGGAACCAGTGCACTATAATCATTGTTCCTGATTCAGGCAAACATAACTCCGTCACTGGTAGTCTTCATGTGGTTTTTTATCTCGCTTCCCACTTTATCTGTCGCAAGGATGAAATCATCTATTCCCACATAATCCTTCTCATTTCTAAGGGCAAACATGCCGGCCTCGGTACATATGGCTCTCAGTTCCGAGCCGTTCATACCTTCCGTAAGTTTTGCAATATCCTCAAGTGATAATTTTTTAGATATATTCATATTTTCTGTATGGATTTTCAGAATTGAGAGCCTGCCTTCGTAGTCCGGGAGAGGAATCTCAATAATGCGGTCAAATCTTCCGGGGCGGAGGAGTGCGGGGTCAAGTATATCTATTCTGTTCGTTGCCCCGATTATTTTGACATCTCCTCTTGCCTCAAAGCCGTCAAGGTCAGCTAAAAGCTGCATGAGAGTTCTCTGTACTTCCCTGTCTCCGGAAGTGATCCCCTCTGTCCGGTGCGCACCGATTGCATCTATCTCATCTATAAATATTATTGAGGGTGCGGATTTTCTTGCAAGTTCAAACAGTTCTCTCACAAGTCTTGCGCCCTCCCCTATATATTTCTGGACCAGCTCTGAACCGACAACCCTCAGGAATTTTGCCTCGGTGTGATGGGCCACAGCCCTTGCAAGGAGAGTCTTTCCTGTTCCCGGAGGGCCATAGAGCAGTACTCCTTTGGGCGGAGTAATTCCAATTCTGGTAAATATTTCAGGTTTTGTCAGCGGAAGTTCAACTGCTTCCCGGATCTCGGTTATCTGGTATTCAAGGCCTCCTACATCGTCATAGGTCTCCTCCGGAATATTGCTGATCTCCATCCCGTAGATCTGGGAATCAAAGGATACCGGCAGTATGTCTACTATAGTTAATGACTGCTGGTTGAGTGTACATCTTGCACCCTGTTTCAGGTCAGCGGTGTCAAGAAATCCGGATGCACGAACCATAAATTTAGGGCCTGCGCTGGACTGTACGACATATCTGCTGTCACCTGCAATGTCGGTTATAGTGCCGATTATAAGCGGCGGGCTTCTCAGTTTTTCGACCTCACCTTTCAGTTTCCTGATCTCGCGTTCAAATCTTATCTTCTGTGTCTCAATAAAGCGCTTCTCTGATTCAAGCTGCCTTAATTCCTCACGAAGTTCGAGATTTCTCTTCTCAAGACCGGAAATTCTGTCGAGGAGGTACCTTGTTACATCCTCCTCATTCAGTGATTCGGATTTTTTTGTCTGGCTATCTGCCATCCGTTCCCTCAAATAGGTATTTAGGTTTTGTTTGATATATAGATGTTTAGATTTTTATGACAGAGTGTGAGGTTTGCGGAGAAACGATCCGGGGAAAACCCGTTCTCGTCCAGATTGGCGGCGCCAGAATGCGTGTATGCAGTAAATGCTCAAAGCTTGGCACAGTTTTGGAAAGGCCGGGTGCAGGAGCACAGGCACAGCAGCAGGCCGGCAAAATTAAGACTATAAGGCCGGGTGCTTCCGGGGCTGCTTCAGCACCAAAGAGGCGTGCAAGAGATGTCTTTGACATGATGGACGGCGATATTGTGGATGATTTCTCTGCCAGGGTCCGGGAGGGAAGAGAGGCGCTTGGTCTCTCTCAGAAGGAACTTGCCCTGAGTATCAAAGAGAAAGAGGGCCTTATAAAGAAGATAGAGAAAGGCATGATCCCGGAAGACGGCGTCAGAAAGAAGATTGAGAGTGCACTGAAGATTAAGCTCATTGAGTCCACTGATACAGACATCAGGTCTGAGAAATCCGGTCCTGTAACTCCGACTCTTGGGGATATGATGAAGCTTAAGAGGTCTAAATAAGGGGGTAGGAGAGAATGGCCAAGAGATTTCCTGAGATAATTATAAATTTCAAGATCTATACTGAAGGATTTGGCAAAGCAGGACACAGGATTGCAGAAGCCGCAGAGACGGTTATGAATGAGACGGGGGTTATTATAGGTATTGCTCCGGGCTATATGGATCTCCATCCAATGTCAATGCACTATTCCCTGCCTGTATATGCACAGCATATAGACCCTGTAAAACCGGGCGCGGGTACCGGACATATTCTTGCTGATGCTGTGGTCTCGGCCGGCGCCTGCGGGACGCTTATCAACCATTCTGAGAAGCGTCTCACACTTGCAGACATCTCTCTTGCAGTGGAGATTGCAAAGTCTGTGCATCTTGAGACAATTGTCTGCACCAATGATGTATTCACAAGTGCTGCGGCAGCAGCATTCTCTCCGGAATTCATTGCAATCGAACCTCCTGAGCTTATAGGTTCGGGCGTATCTGTCTCATCAGCAGACCCTGGAATAATTGAAAATTCTGTCCGGGCTGTAAAGAATGTCAGCGGCAGTACAAAAGTCCTTGCAGGTGCGGGCATTCATTCCGGAAACTGTATTAAAACGGCAATGGATCTTGGTGCAGACGGTGTACTGCTTGCATCCGGAGTTGTAAAGGCAAAGGACCCCTACGCTGTGCTCACTGACCTTGCAGGCGGGGTTATCTGAACTGAATTTCAAAAATACTGAATATATTCTTTTTTTTACTGCCTCTTTGCAATCAGGTCATGCTTTGTTATGACGCCTTTTACAGTGCCCTTTTCAAGGACAAGCACTGCGTGATTGTTGTGCAGGATGTGCATAATGGTATCCGTATCTGTTGAGGGTCCGACAACCGGGAAGCAGTCCTCCATCAGATCCTTAGCCAGGTGTTTTCCTATCTCTTTAATGCGCCCGTCTTCCATTGCATTTATGATAGCAGACTCGGAGATGCAGCCTACCGGCACACCGCAGTCAATAACCGGCAGTTGTGAGATCCCTTTCTCTCCCATAATTGAGACTGTTTTTGCAAGGCTTTCGCCAGACTCAACGGATATAACCGGTGAAAACATAAGGTCCACAGCTGTAAGTGCTGACTTTTCCGCTTCCTGAAGTACAGAGACTATCTTTCGGAGGGTGCTCACTCTCGGATCGACGCTCCCCGACTCTATTCTGGCAATCATAGACTGGCTGAGTCCCGATTTGCGTGCAGTTTCTGACTGCGTCATACCAAGTTTTATCCGTTTTTCCCTGATTTCACCTGGTGTGGGAATTTGCATAATTAGTATTGTAAGAGATCATTGGGTATAATAATTACTGTTGGTAATGTTTTATTGTCAGAATAAAATGTCGTGGTAATAACCGTAAAAGTATGTGAGTGGGAGGAGTAAGCCCCATTATGTTTCTGCGGCATTCAGCTGTGCGCCGTACCCGGAACCGGTCCGAAAATACCGTTATGCTCCTGTTCGGCTTGCTCCTGAAGGGATTCACCGTTCCATCGTCTCCCTTTGCCTCAAAATGCCTCGGCAGTTTGTTTCTGCCTCATCAGCTAAGCAGAGGGCCGTGTCGTTTCTGTGCCAGAGCCATGACTCTCGCCACCTGCACTTGCATGCAGCATCATTTCCGGTCGGAGTGGGGACTTTCCTCAGCAGTAAATAGATACTGCCGTCGGCCGCACTCTCCCTCTCTTCTTATTATTACCTGACACCAATATATTTAGGTAATGGAACTGCTGGATGAGAGTGAAGGAAAGATTGCATTATGCATTGCAAGAAGTGTGGTAAATGAAGCGATCTCCGGAGAAAAGAACGTCTGTCCTGAACCGACTGCGGTTTTTGAGGATAAGCGCGGAGTATTTGTAACTCTGAACAAAGGTGGCAGCCTCAGAGGATGTATAGGCATTCCGTATCCTGTGATGCCGCTTAAGGATGCGCTCAGGGAGGCAGCCGCCTCATCCGCAACGGCAGATCCCCGTTTTGAAAGGGTAAAGCCTGATGAACTGAGTGAAATTACTATAGATATTACAGTTCTGACGCCGCCTGAGACATTATCCGGTGATCCGCTCAGGAGACCGGATAGGATAGAGATTGGAAAGCATGGCCTGATCATCTCAGGATTTGGCAGAAGCGGCCTTCTTCTTCCGCAGGTAGCGACCGAATACGGCTGGGACGCAGAAGAATTCCTGGACCATACCTGTCAGAAGGCAGGATTTATTCCGGGATTCTGGAAGAACCCGGAGACTGAACTGAAGAGATTTGAAGGCCAGATATTTTCTGAAAAGGAGTGAATTTAGTTGTCAATAAGTTTTGAGGTAATTCATAAGGATATAATGGGCAGGACCGGAAAACTGAAGGTTGGTGACAAGACAGCAAAGACGCCGCTCCTTCTTCCGGTGATAAACCCGCATATCCAGATAATAAAACCTGAAGAGATGGAAAAACTCGGAGTTGAGGCTCTCATAACAAATGCCTACATCTTCAGCAAGAGCGAAGAGTTCAGGGAGAGGGCGCTGAATGAGGGCCTGCATAATATCCTGAACTTCTCAGGGATAATTATGACAGATTCCGGCGCTTTTCAGCAGTCTGTCTATGGCGATGTGAGCTTTACCAATACCGAGACTGTACAGTTTCAGAGAGCGATTGGCAGTGAGATAATCGTTCCTATGGACATTGCCACATCACCTGACAGGGATCACGATGAAGCGGACGCGGAACTGTCCGTGACAGACAAAAGAATACGTGAAGCTCTTACGGTCATTGACGACGGCCATCTTGCCGCGCCGGTTCAGGGGGGCATTCATGAAGACCTGAGGCTTAAGGCAGCAGAGTCAGTCCGTGATATGGGCGTTGTCTTCTGTCCGGTTGGTGCTGTTGTACCGCTGATGGAGAATTACCGTTACAGGGATCTTGTCCGTGTCGTAATGGCGGCAAAGGAGGGTCTCTCACCTTCGTCATGTATCCATCTCTTCGGCGCCGGGCATCCGTCCATGTTTGCCCTTGCCACTGCAATGGGCTGTGATGTCTTTGATTCGGCAGCCTATGCTCTCTATGCCCGTGAGGGACGGTATATGACCACAAGGGGCAGTCTGAAACTTGATGAGTTAAACGAACTTCCATGTGCATGTGATGTCTGCCGGAAACACACTGCGGAAGAACTGAAAAAATCCCCTGAGAGAGAACGCCTTTTAGCCCTTCACAATCTCTATGTTACACTTGCAGAGATCTCAACAATAAGGCAGGCAATACTTGACGGGACGTTATGGGAGCTTGTGGATGAGAGATGCAGAAGTCATCCTCTCCTGCTTGACGGGTACCGTGAGCTGCTGAAGTACAGGGAAAGGCTTGAAGAGTCGGACAATGCTGTCAAGAGAAGATTCTTCTACAGGGGTTCTGAGTCCTGCCAGAGAACCGAGGTGCTGAGGTACCACAGGATGGCAGAGAGGTTTGAAGCCGGAGATATATCCCTGATTAAGATTTCAGGCACCGTGCCGTCTGATCTTCCCACTTTTGATTCCGTATTTCTCTTCAGGCCCCCCTTTGGCCCTTACCCCCCTGAACTGTCTGAGACATTTCCCGTGGGGCAGACTGAGATTCCCGGATGGGATGATGATATGGTGAAATCCGGCCTTAAGGGTGTGTATGAACTCATAAGATCAAACCCTGAGACCGAATTTTATATCTGCATGAACGGGGAATTTGAGGATATAGCAGAACTTTGCCTGAAAGACTTTGAGGAGAGAATCAGATATGTTTGAAGTTAAAATAAGGGACGGGCCGGCAAGAACCGGCATTTACATCGAGGGTGAACTGAATCTGGAGACACCCTTTGCGGCGGATTCTGAATATATCCGGAATCTGATTCCGGGACTTGGTAAATCCCGTCACTCAAATGTCCCGCTCTTTGCCGGAGATGAATTTGCAGAGAAATACCTGGCAGACCCTGAAGGTGCTGTAGCAGTCCACCCTGCATCAGAAAACAGGGCAGAGTCCGGCGATGTTGTGCTGGTATCCAACTGGCATACAGTCATCGAAAATCCGGTATACTACTCAAAATGGATTATGCAGATGAAGAGGAATAATCCCTGCGACACTCTCTGGTACGCACCGGCATCTGCCCTGCCCTCAAATGCTGCAACTCTCATCTCCTCAGGTTTTGATCTCTTCGACTATACAGCGGTGGATCTGAAGACGGCCACAGGCATATTCTGCACATCTGACGGTGAATATCCTGCGGATGAATGGCTGGCCTCCGGTGTATGCACCTGTGCAGGCTGCCTTAAAGGTGACCTGAAGCTGCATAACCGCCTTACCCTTCAGGCCGAAATTTCGGTTGTGAAAAACCACATAAAGGCCGGCACACTGCGTGAACACCTTGAGAAGAGGTGCAGAAATTCCGCATGGCAGGTCTCTGTCCTGAGGCTTTCTGACAGCGAGTATAAGTTTGCCGAGGGCAGTATTCCGGTTGTAAGAAGCATAACACTCGCTGCAAACTCCGGTGAATCCCTGAAACGTCCTGAAGTAGTCAGGTTTGAGAAGCGCGTCATTGAGAGATTTGTCCCTAAGAGGTCTGATGTAGCTGTTCTTCTGCCATGTTCGGCAAGAAAGCCCTACTCGCAGTCGCAGTCACATAAGAAATATCAGAACGCAATCCAGAACCGTGCCCACGAGATTATAATCACGTCACCTCTCGGAGTTGTTCCAAGAGAGCTTGAGAGGATCTACCCTGCAGGTCATTACGATGTGCCTGTAACAGGCTACTGGGACGGAGAGGAGAGAAAGATAATCGGCTCACTCATTGAGAGGTATTTTGCCAAAAACCATTACGACAGGATAATTCTGCACCTTGACGGTGATGCCCTTGATATCGCAAAGGACTCATTTGAGAGGCTTGGAATGGATTATGAAGTGACTGTCGCTGATGACCGCCCCACTTCATATGACTCGCTCAAAAAGCTTGATGAGGCACTCTCCGGTGAGAGAAAGAAGAGGCCTGATGTTATCTCCGGAACAATAAACTGGCAGTTTGGAAAGGATGTCGATACATCCGGACTTATGATCAAGGGAAGATTCGGGCGTGAGAAAGTCCTGAAGGGAAAGACCCAGTTCTTCAGCATTGATAATGATACCGGACTTTTCCGTCCTACATTTAACGGCTGGCAGCTTCTTGGCGGCATCTACAGGGTCAGGATTGACAACTTCATCCCGCAGGGTGATATTCTCGCACCCGGAGTTATCTCATGTGGCCCGGAGATCCGCCCTGGTGATGAGGTTTTGGTCTCCGGTGAGAGCGCCCTTGCAACCGGAAGAGCTGTCATGGGGCCGGCTGAGATGGAGAATTCCCGGCGCGGAGTTGCTGTCAGGGTGCGTAAGGTAAAGAAGCTAAACGAATAATTAATATACACAAATTTTTACTCCGGAGTGAATCTATTGGGATATAAAATCGAGAAGGCGACTGAGATCGCAGATAATATTTTTGAGTTCTGGATAAATGCGCCTCATATCACGAAAAATGCGCGGGCAGGACAGTTTGTAGTAATCAGAATTAACGATTCGGGTGAGAGGATTCCCCTGACAATATCGGAGACTGACGGCAGTCTTGTCAGGATTGTTTTTATGGCTGTCGGAAAGACGACAACATATCTCTCCACCCTAAAATCCGGGGATGAGATCAGGGATATTGCCGGCCCTCTCGGGCACCCGAGTGAGATGGGCAATTTTGGGAACTGTGTGGTTATTGGCGGTGGTGTCGGTATTGCATGCCTTCCTATTCTTGCAAGGGAACTCAAAGCAGCGGGCAATAATGTCACGGGAATTATCGGTGCAAGAAATGAGTCACTTCTCCTCTTAAAGGATGAACTGGCGACACACTGTGATGAGCTTGTTGTCTGTACAGATGACGGCAGCTATGGCTTCCACGGATTTCCGGCTGACATACTTAAAAAGAAGCTTTCAGATGGTGAGAAGATTGACTGCGTATGGATAATCGGCCCCGGCATTATGATGAAGATTACCTCAATGGCAACCATTCCGTATAAAGTCAAAACATATGTAAGCCTCAATCCCATCATGGTGGACGGTACAGGCATGTGCGGTTCATGCCGTGTCACAATCGGCGGTGAGACTAAATTTGCCTGTGTTGACGGGCCGGAATTTGATGCCCACCTTGTGGACTGGGATGAACTTATGAGCAGGCAGAGGACATACACCGCACAGGAGAAAGAGTCCCTTAAACTGTTTCAGGATCACCAGTGCTCCTGCGGAGGAGACCATCATGACTAAGCGGGCCGGTGATGAGAGAATTGCGGACTTTAATGAGGTCAATGAGGGCATTTCTGAGCAGAATGCCGTACTTGAGGCGCTCCGCTGTATGGACTGTGTCCGTCCGCAGTGTACAAAGGGGTGTCCGGTAAATATTGATATATCTGCATTTATCAGGGCAATTGCCGAAGAGGATTTCAAAGGCGCTGCTGCGATTATAAAGAAAGACAATATGCTTCCGGCAATATGCGGAAGGGTCTGTCCGCAGGAGAATCAGTGTGAGGGTCTGTGTGTACTTGGCAAGAAGGAGAAACCTGTCAGAATAGGTGCACTTGAAAGGTTTGTTGCCGACAGGGAGAGGGAAGCCGGAATGACTCTTCCGGAAATTATGTCTCCAACCGGCAAACGGGTGGCAGTTGTCGGTTCCGGCCCTGCCGGTATTACGGCCGCAGCTGAACTTGCAAGGTACGGGCATTCTGTGACCGTTTTTGAATCCCTGCACGAGGCCGGCGGTGTGCTTACATACGGTATCCCTGAATTCCGCCTCCCAAAGGAGATTGTTAAGGCTGAGATTGAGCAGATTCTGGATATGGGCGTTGAACTGAAGCTCAATCACATCGCCGGAAGAACAGTCTCTGTTGAGGAACTTCTGGAGTTTGACGCAGTATTTCTTGGAACAGGAGCAGGTCTTCCTTCCTTCATGGGTATTGAGGGTGAAAATCTCAGTGGTGTCTATTCTGCAAATGAATTCCTGACCCGTGTCAATCTCATGCATGCCAATGCCTTCCCCGAGTACGATACTCCGGTTATGAAGGGCAGCCGTGTTGCAGTTGTCGGCGGCGGAAATGTCGCAATGGACTCTGCAAGGGTATCAAGAAGGATGGGTGCGGAAGTATATCTCATCTACCGCAGGCGTGAGGAGGACCTCCCTGCAAGAGAGGAGGAAGTACACAATGCCATAGAAGAAGGTGTTGAATTCATATGCTGTGCAAACCCTGTAAAGATCCTTGGTGGTCCTGCTGTCACAGGCATTGAATGCGTCAGAATGGAGATGTGCGATTTGGATGAGAGCGGAAGGCCGTGTCCGGTTCCGATGAAAGGCGATGAGGCGGTGTTTACGCTTGATGTGGATGTTGTTATTGAAGCAATAGGGCAAAGCCCCAACCCGCTGCTCGTATCCCTTATAGAGGGCCTTGAGAGGGGCAGGAGAGGTAATGTGATTGTGGATGAGCATGGCCTTACATCGGTTGACAGGATCTATGCCGGCGGGGACATCGCCACCGGAGCGGCAACTGTCATTGAGGCTATGGGTACTGCCAGGAAGGCTGCTGTCAGCATCAATGAGATGCTGATGAAGAAATAGGTCTCTTCCCGACAATATTTTTTAATTTTTCTGAACTGTATTTTTTACCGGTTTTTTAGTCTTTTCAGTATAGTGAATTAACCGGATTTTATTTTTTCCGGCATAATATCCGCTTTATGAGTGTTTTTGGAGTTTATGGGTCGGATGCAGATATGGTTTTGACAGAATCTGGATTGATTTTTCCATATGGGAGTTTATCTCCCCTAAAAAAAGTATGGCCGGATGGGTTGTATGGAATAAAAAAGTTATATTTTTTAAATTATATTGTTTATTATCCAAGTTCATCCCATGATGAATATCTTCTGTATATCAGAAGGCCTGCGACACCAATAATGACCACGGCAATAATTACAAATATTATTGTCATGCCGCCAAGGTCGGGGATAAGGCCTTTTGAGACCTCTGCATAAATCTCTTTTGCAGATGTCAGGGCTTCCTCCGACTTGCTTCTTGATGTCTCTGCAATTGTGTATGCCTGAGCGTAGTTTTTGTCATTCATCAGTGACTTTGCAGAGTTCAGTGAAGACTGCGCAGATTCAATCTTTGTCTCGATGTTGATGACGCGGGCGTCATTTGTCATTGACCTGTTGACCTTAAAGTCGGTCAGGTAGAAATCAATGGCCGTAATCGAGCTTTGCGCATCATCAATTGCTTTCTGTGCCCATGCACGGTTCAGTTCAACCTCTGCTTCGTCAATGAGCTTTAGTGCGTCATTTAGCATTGTGTTTGCATTTGAGTATGATGCAGTAACCGAACTTTCGTATTTGCTCTGAGCCTGGTTAAAGAGGTTCTGTGCGCCTGTTACGTCCACACCGGAGTTCTGCTTTGTCTGGATCTGGGTTTCAAGTGCGTCAAGTTCCTCTTTGATAATTCCTCTCAGTTTTGTGATGTCTTCCGGATTTAAAACCGTTCTTTTGACAACCCGGTATTTTTCATCCATTCCTGATACAAGTCCGCCGCCTGCATCTATCTGGCTGATCTCAATGAATATCTTCTCGCTGGTTGTAGAAACATCGGGTATTTCAGCCTCAAGCCTGTAACGTACGGATATTTCATTTTTATCAGCCGGATATTCCAGAAGATATCCTGTGATAATCAGGTTCTTCTTTGTTGACTGCTGCTCTTCTCCATGGCCGTTTATCAGTATTGTGTAATACCACTTCGGATTGTCAAGCTCGGTATATGCCTCAAGTGAATGTGAAGCCGGAAATGTTGACTCTCCCGAACTTGAGAGTTTTAAATCGGCAGCTACCGAGATGCTGTCGCCCGGAGTGTAGGCTGCCTGATCCGGTTTTAGTGTAATAACCGGTTCGTCAAAACTAACTGCCGATACTGCCGGCACTGAGATAATAAGTGCCAGTAAAAGTGCCAGAAAAATAAAGATTTTTGTTCTCATTTAATCATCACTCAAATAATGGATCAACGGAATCGTCATCAAACATGGTGACACGTCTCTCCTTTGATTTGATAACATCTTCCTTTGTCTCTTTTGCAATTTCAAGAAGTTCGCGTATGCGTGGTGCGTCTCCGATAGATGCAAGGACGACCACTGCTGCAATTTTTGAACTCTCAAGCGGATAGTCACCGCCACGCACCTCAACACCGGCGATATTCTCCTCAACCCATGACTTGGATTTCTCAACACCTTTTCTGTCCATCTCATCAGAAGGACCTGCAATGAGTACAAGTGCCCTTTCAGCGGTTGTGTAGTCGCACGGAAGAGTAAGCCGGCCAAGCATTGCCCTTCTGACAAGACCTATGATCTTGGCGGACTTGTCCTCTCCTGTAAGAACTTCTTCGGCGTTGTCCTTTTTCTTAACCGAAAATCCGCCCAGGAAGCCTTTCTTCTGTTTTGAGCTCTTGGTCACTTTCTCGCTTATTGCGTATCCTACTGAACTGACTCCTCCGCCGCGGAGTGTGTTGATGATCTCACTTGAATCGACAACCATCTCTCCGACTCCTGTCTTGCCGACTTCTCCTGCGCGGAAAAGGACACCAAAACGCCTGACAATTTCATCGTTGAGGCGTTCGTATGCCATCCTTACGCTCTCACCCTCATTCTTCCAGGCGCTGTTATCAAAGATAAAAGTATTATCGGCCTCGTTGACAAGGGTTGAAAGGCTTCTTGCTGCATTGTAGGAGTAAAGTCTGCCCTCTTCAGGTGCAGGGAGTATTCCTACTGCATATACCGGTTCACGGTAAATTCTCTTTAAGTGACGGCAGAGAACCGGAGTTCCTCCGGAGCCTGTACCGCCTCCAAGACCTGCAATTACGACAAAAGCATCTATATCGTGAGTTCCTCTCGAATCAATTGTGTTGATTATGCTGTCAATCTCATCGGCAGTTATCTTTGCACCTGTGACATTGTCAGTGCCGACACCGTGGCCCTTTACAACCGTCTGCCCGATAAGTATTCTGTCCTTGAGTTCGATATTTCTCAGGCCCATCAGATCTGTTCTTGCAGTATTTACTGCAATACCTCTGAAGCTTCTAACCGGGGCTTTCTTGTCCTGTTCGATGAACATATCGACAATTTTGCCCCCGGCCTGGCCAAATCCTATGAAAAAGACTCTCATTTATTATACACCATCCAGTGAGTGAAGATTATTTTCGTTCCCTTCTCTTCAGGATATAAAAATGTAGTACTCATAACTTCAAAAGCTTTCTTATGCGCCTGCACCGGAAAATTAAATGTTTTGTTTTGAGCAATGACATTATAATGAAAAGGATAAAATCATTTTCAGTAAAAATATAGAACGGAATGAATATCTGCATAATTGGAGGAGGACTTTCCGGGCTTTCTGCGGCATATATGCTGAAGGATTTTGCGGATATCGATCTTTTTGAGAAAAATAAAGTGCCCGGAGGGTGCCTTTCCTCATCAAAGGCAGCAAATGGATATATCGAGGACTTTTATCATCACTGTTTTTCCGGTGATAAAAACCTCATTTCACTTATAGATAAACTTGGCCTGACAGGGGATCTGGAATGGCTTAAAGGCAGTACAGGATATCTGATTGATGGTAAGATTAACCCTCTTACAACACCGGCTGATATTCTTAAATACAGATATCTGTCCTTATATGATAAATTCAGGCTTGGTATGCTCACTCTTAAGGCCGGAAAGATGAGTGCAGAAGATCTTGACAATATTACCGCGAAGGAATATATTGAAGCAAAATGCGGAAAATCGGTCTATTCCGGTTTCTTTGAGCCACTGCTCAGGAGCAAATTCGGTGCTCTGTCAGATAAGGTCTCTGCTGCATGGCTCATCTCAAGGATTGCCATCAGGTCTGATCGCGGAGTTGAGGGTGAGAGGCTCGGCTATCTTAAAGGCGGTTACGTTACACTGATTAACCGGCTTAACGGGGAGATAGAATCCTCGGAAAAGAGCTGTAATATTTATACGGGGACGTCTGTCAGTTTTATGGAAGAGAATTCTTCCGGAGGCTGGACTGTAAACGGGAAGGATTATGATGCTGTCATCTCAACAGTCAGCCCCTCTGAACTGAGGAGGATTGGCGGGCCTGATATCGGTGCTGTTCCCTACCAGGGTGCGGCATGTGTCACAATCGGGATGACCCGTGATGTCCTTGACGGCATATACTGGGTAAATGTCAGGGATAAAGCTCCTTACGGTGCTGTAATTGGTCATACCAATTTTGTAAATAAAGAGAGGTACGGGGAGCATATAGTATATCTTGCCTCTTACTTCTCAGAGATGCCCGGTCCTGATATAAAGGATATTATGGTTAAGGATTTCTGCTCAAGATTTGGTGTAAAGGATTCTGAGATCAACTGGTCTATAATTAAGACCGAACCTTATGCCGGGCCTGTTTATGTTACCGGATACCGTGATCTGATCCCTGAAAAATCATATGGCCGTTTATATCCCGCAGGAATGTTTTCGGAATCAAATTACCCTGAAAGAAGCATGGAAGGCTCGGTTGTGGCGGGATATGACGCGGCAAAGAGAATTATGAGGGATTTTTCTTGAAGGATGATATTGAAGTATCGGCTGTAATTCCGGTGTTCAACGATGTTGATTCTCTGAAAACTGCAATTCCTGAATCAATAAAAACCCTTGAAGCTGTCTCGGGATCTTTTGAGATTATTGTTGCAGAGGACGGCAGCACTGACGGCAGCCGTGAACTTGTCCTTGACTGGGAGAAGAAGGACTGCCGGGTGAGGCTCTTTCACAGTGATGAGAGGCTTGGCAGGGGAAGGGCGCTTAACCGTGCCTTTGAAGCGGCAAAAGGTGAGATTGTCTGCTATTATGATGTCGATCTTGCAACCGATATGTCACACCTTTCTGAGCTTATCGGTCACATCAGAGACGGTGCAGATGTCTCTACAGGTTCGCGTCTTCTGCCGTCAAGTGATATTGTCCGGACTGCGGGGCGTGAGGTCGCGAGCCGCGGCTACAATCTGATGGTCAGGTTAATCCTTAAAAGCCGGCTCTTTGATCACCAGTGCGGGTTTAAGGCGTTTAACCGGGATAAGGTCCTGAAGCTTATTCCGGATATAAAATCCGGGCACTGGTTCTGGGATACTGAAGCTTTGGTTATTGCACAGAAGAGAGGATACCGTGTCGATGAATTTGCGGTAAAGTGGAGAACCGGTTCAGGAACAACTGTCAGGCCCAAAGATGTCTTTTCAATGGGATCATCTGTCTTAAAACTCTGGTGGCGGCTTCATGCTGAAAAAAGTTAGTGCTATTGTAATTCCGACTGTAATTGCGGTTGGTATTATTGCCATAATGCTTGCGAGGGTGTGGGATGACCTCATTATCGCGCTTGATAATGCAGATCCTGCATACCTTGTAATTTCAGTTTTTGTCTGTATTGCAGCCTGGTTTGTCCGTGGTTACAGGTACAGGAATATTCTTGACAATCTCGGCGAGAGGATTACTGTTCTGCTCTCAACCGCATGTATTTTCATATCGCAGACTGCTAATCTGATAATTCCTGCAAGGCTTGGGGATCTCGTCAGGCTGCTGATCTTAAAACATGAGAGAGGAACCAATTACCCCACCGGACTGTCGTCCCTTGTTGTTGAACGTTTCTTTGATATTGCTGTCATTGCACTGCTTGGTGCCGCAGCAGTGCCGTTTATACTCAATATTCCTGACTGGTTCATTTCTGTCATATATGTCACTCTGGCGCTCTGTGCTGCGTTTGTTCTCTTTTTACTCTTCAGCGGGAGTTTTTCCTCTGAGAATAAATATCTGGCAGTTCTGATAGGTCTCTTAAATGAAGTCAGGAGCGCTTCTTTAAGACCTTTTTCTCTGATATATCTTGGATTTGTTTCACTTGTCATATGGATTATGGACAGTCTTATCTGCTATGTGATTGCCCTTATGTTCAGTGTAAATATCCCGTTTCTTGTGGTTATTCTGGCAATTGTCATCGGGAATCTGGTAAAAGCTGTGCCACTCACTCCCGGAGGTGTGGGCACTTATGAGGTTGCACTTGCGCTCACTTTTGAGATCTCAGGTGTTGCTCCGGCGGTTGCAACGCTTATTGCAGTTATCGATCATCTGGTGAAAAATCTTGTCACTCTCGGAGGCGGCATAATCTCGATGTACCTCTTTGGTGACTGGTCTGTAAAACTGCTGAAGAGAGCTTTTTCAAAAGGCATTGATAAAGGTGAGATTATTTGACCCCGGAGTTTCAGGTATTTTCCGTTATATCCTGGCTGATTGTCTTAAAGGTGATTCAGACCGGGTTGTGGCCTCTCCTCAGAGATTCATTTAAGGAGTATGCCTATCCTGTTTCATACCCGCTCTCCCTGATGCTCTTTGCGCTCTTCTCGTGGTATGCAGGAATTGCCGGAATTCCGGTTCAGGCTGCGGTTATACCATTTATCGCTGCGGTTTTGTATTTTGCATTTAAGGGTGAATACAGCAGGGAGTCTTTTAAAGGATTACTGAAGTGGGATCTTGTATTTCTCATTCTCTTCCTTTTTATGCTTGAGGTGAGGTACTTAAACCCTTCAATATCGTACGCTGAAAAATTCATGGACCATGCCTTTCTGGCATCTGTGATGAGAAATCCGGTTGTTGTGCCGCTTGACCCCTGGTACTCCGGCGGAAGCCTGAATGTCTATTATTATCTGGGGCACTGGATGATGGGTTCTCTGGGGCTTACAGCTTTTACAAAGTCAGCAATAGCGTTCAATCTTATTCTCCCGACAGTCCTTGCCAATGCCGGAGTGTCACTCTATGCATTTGGCAGGATGATGCTGAAGAGGTACTGCTGGCTTCCCCTCGCTGCGCTCTTCCTCGTCAATCCTTCGTTTATTTATCTTGCACTTACAGGTTCTGACATAAACGGGGTTATGTGGGGGAGCACACGAACCATTGAAGGCGCTATCACTGAATTTCCGCTCTTCTCAATGCTCTGGGGCGACCCGCATGCTCATGTTATCTCGATAATGAATCAGTGTCTCTTCATCTTCATACTGGCATTTATCCTCAAAGGATGGAGCAGTATGGGGCAGAAGGAGAAAGTTTTCTGCGGTCTTGCAGCCGCGCTCTCCCTTGGCACCATGCCGCCTGTAAACAGCTGGGATGTGCTCTTCTATGCGCCGCTCTTTCTGCTCTTTGCAGGCTGTATTCTGTACCGGGATTATTCGTCCGGAGTTAATATCAGGGACGCACTCTCTTTCCTTGTCACTGTTCCGGTGGTCTCGGTTCTGATATATGCTCCTTTTTACTTTATGATGGACAGTGCCGGAATTGAAGGACTGGGCATAGTAAACACTCCGACGGATATTGTTCCTTTCCTTCTGGTATGGGGAACTTTTATTGTTATACTGTATGCGGAGACAGCACGGGATATATGGGAAGATGCCCGGGTTATTATTCTTGCGGTTCCCTTTTTACTACTGGGATATCTAAGTGCGGCTGCTGCTGTTATTCCCGCCCTGGCACTGATAAAAAGAAAGAACAAATCTCCGGCTGATCTCTTTGCCATTGCCGGACTTCTGCTCATCACCCTTGTAGAGATTATCTATCTGAAGGATAATATGGGGGATACTTACTACCGGATGAATACGGTATTTAAGTTTTCAATCGTTGCCTGGATGATGCTTGCAGTCTCGTCCCTGTACTATATTGGTGCGTGGCTGAACAGGTGTTATGAACGGAAAAATGGCTGCGCAGATGCCGGGCTTTCTGAGGAGGATGATTTTTTCTCATCCGGAAGAAGAACTGCTATGCTTATAATCGTCCTTGCTGTCATATTTGCCGTCCCGGTTATTCTTCCGGATATGAACTACGGTTACGGTGGAAAGACTCTTGACGGCACTGCATGGATGAAGGTTTTGCAGCCGTATGATTATGACGCTGTCACCTTCTTAAACAGCCTTGAGGGCAATCTGACTATTGTTGAGGCTGAAGGCGGGGATTATACCTACTATTCAAGAATTTCATCTATGACCGGAATTCCGTCTGTAACCGGCATGCCTTTCCATGAGCAGATGTGGAGGGGTGATGAAGGTAATGTCGGAGCAAGGATGGGTGATGTCAGGAAAATCTATGAAAATCCGGCTGATACCATACCACTGATGCAGAAATACGGCGCGGGACTTTTGTACGTTGGAGAGGCAGAGCGGGAGGCATATGATGTGAATATTCCTGCACAGGGACTGGAGATTATCTATCAGAATGAAGAAGTCACAGTATATTCTCTTTTACAGGATTTCACAGGATATGGCGGGAATTGAGATTCAGTCATCATAATTGTCTCTTAAGGGTTTTCACATATTTTTTTCAGGTGGCCTGTATAGGTATTTGGCAACCTTTATTTCATCCGGTGGTGAATAATAATAGCTACATCAAGGCTACTGATGAGTGATGAAGGAGTAATACGCTACCTGAATCGTGAAGGGGAGAAATATATCTCCTCTTTATTCTTGCTCCTGAATGAGGTGAGTTATGTCTAAAGTATACGCAAAATTTGAAGCTCCTGAAGAAATTCAGAATAAAGCTCTTGAAGTTCTTGAATTATCAAGAGATACCGGTAAAATCAAGAAGGGATCAAACGAAGCAACAAAAGCTATCGAGAGAGGCATTGCGCAGCTTGTACTTATTGGCGGCGATGTTGAACCTGAGGAGATTGTAATGCACCTCCCGGCAATCTGTGACGAAAAACAGTGCCCATACGTCATCATCAACAAGCAGAATGATGTCGGTGCAGCAAGCGGCCTCGATGTAGGCTCAGCAGCAGCAGCAATTGTAAAGCCGGGCAAGGCAAAAGAACTTATCGAAGAGCTTGTCGGACAGATTGCCGAACTCAGACAGTGAGGTGATCTGGGATGGCAGAAGGAACGCCGGCTGAAGTCATAGAAGTTATCGGTGCAACCGGAATGCATGGTGAAGCCCAGCAGGTTAAGTGCCGTATTCTTGATGGCTCAAACAAGGGGAGGATCATCACCCGCAATACAGTAGGACCTATACGCGAGGGTGATGTCCTTATGCTCCTTGAAACTGAAAGAGAAGCAAAGAAACTATCGAGGCGGTAAAGATGGTGGACACATATATCTGTTCATTCTGCGGTGAGTCAGTCGAACCGGGAACGGGCAAGATGTTCGTAAAGAAGGACGGTACTATCCTCTTCTTCTGCGGCTCAAAGTGCCAGAACAACTTTAAGCTGAAGAGAGTTCCACGCCGTGTAACCTGGACAAAGGCAGGTCGCAAGGCTCTTGGAAAGGAGTGATCCACAATGGATCGTACCTTTCTGATGGTCAAGCCTGACGGTGTTCAGCGCGGACTTATCGGTGAAGTAATTGCACGTTTTGAGGCAAAAGGTCTCAAAATGGTCGCAGGCAAATTTGAAATGCTTCCTGAAGAGCGTGTTATGGAACACTATGCAGAGCATGCTGCAAAGCCGTTCTTCCCGGGACTTAAGAGTTACATTATGTCCGGGCCATGCTTCCTTATGGTATTTGAAGGAAAGGATGTCGTTGCAGTTACACGCAAAATGATTGGCGCCACAAATCCTGCTGAAGCAGAACCCGGCACAATCCGCGGTGACTTCGCAATGGAGATCGGAATGAATGTCATTCACGGCTCAGATTCATATGAAACTGCTGAACGTGAGATTGGAATTCATTTCAGACCGGAAGAAATTATCTCATATGAGAGAGCAGATGAGAAATATCTCTATGAATAATTTTTTTCTTAAGCAATTCTGATATTATCATCTGTATGTCCTGTTAATTCCGGACTAAACTGTTTCTGTACTGGTTCTTCTTCCTGAATTCTCTAACTGTTATATCCGGACCGTATGCCGGAATAGCGTGAATCTTTCCCTCTTCTGAAGTGATTTTCTCTCTCATTTTTAGTTATCTGATATATAAAGGTTGATTTTCCTGTTCTTCCTGCCCCTGTTAAGAGAAGGATCTCTTTTGCTCTGAGGTGCTGTATGATTTCCGGGAATAAGGGCAGACGGTTTATTCCGGTATTGAAATTCTTTGAAAACCACTATGGGTTCTGGCTTTCAAGGATTATCTGGATTTTTGGACCCATTTACAGGTTATAATCTGTGAGTGATAATTAAATTGTCAGTTATAATCTATGATTTTTCAGGGTTTTGTAAGTTATAATCTATGGTCTTGAGGTATTGTCTGCATTGCCTGCCATTATTATTGTTGGTGCAATTATTGTTGTAATTATAATTGTGGTTGTTATTTTAGTTGTTATTGTAATTATTATGTTAATTCTGATTTTGTTGCATATATGGGTATTTCCGATTGTTTTTCCGGTTACTGTGGCAGCTGCATGATCTCTCACTCAAAACCTTTGAATAAACCCATAAAGAACATTATAACTGCGAATATCTCCAGGCGGCCGATCCACATTATAAATATAAATACAATTTTGCTGAAAGGGCTTAAATCCGGGCCTGCAAATCCTGTGCTTATCCCGTTGTTGCATGTGGCTGATACAACATCAAAGAGCACCATGCTCGTGTCATGATCAGGAGTTTCAAAATGCATTATCAGTATCATTGCAACAAAGATTGTGAGCATGTAGAGGATAATTATCAGAATATTCCTTGAAACTTCGGTCTCTGCCTGAGCTTTCGGAATTATCTTTCCGCCGAACCTGAACGGAACAATCACCTTGCAGCTGATATAACTTCTCCTGAACCACCAGAGAATTCCCCTGTATGCCATAGCTGCCCTTGAGAGTTTTATTCCTCCGGCAGTACTGCCTGAGGATCCGCCTATAAACATAAGAAAGATTAGTATAAGGACAGTTACCGGTGCCCAGAGGTTTACAGAACCTGTCTGAAATCCAGTGCTTGTTGCACCTGCAACTGCCATAAAGACCCCTTTTCTCAGGGCGTCAAAGCCTTCAAGTCCCCTGTACATAATCAGATCAGCTGTGATTATTGTACAGCCGATAAGTATGAGCATAAAAAGAAGTTTTATCTGCTCATCCTTAAAAAATTCGGTTTTTTTCCTGTAATACAGAGTATAATATATTTTAAAGGGGAGGGCACCTGCAATCATCACCGGAATTATGAGGGCCTCCAGTAGTGCGTTGTCATAATAGGATATGCCTGCGGTATGCACTGAAAAGCCTCCGGTTGCAATTGCAACCATTGCAATATTGAGAGCGTCCCACAGGGGGACACCGGAGATGAGAATTACAATTATTGAAATTCCGGTGAGGATGAGATATATCTTCCACATCTGAAGGCCCTGCTGCACGACACTTGGCATAAATGCCTCGCTCCTTCCCTCAGACCTGTAAAACCTTGACGGGTTAAGGCCTGTTCTTGAGAGCATAACAACAGTGAAGGCAACGATACCAAGGCCACCCATCCACTGCATAAGTGATCTCCAGAAGAGAAGGGTGTGCGGCGTTGAATCTACATCACGAATCATGGTAATGCCGGTATCTGTCCATCCTGACATCGATTCAAAGACAGCGTCAAGATAGGGCATGTCAATTCCGATTGTGAAAGGTATTGCACCAATAAAGGCACATACCAGCCATATGAATGCGACTGAGAAGAGAGCCTGGCTTACTTTAGCCTCTCTTTTGTTCTCCGGAAAATTAAGCAGCATCGTTCCCAGGGTGAACAGGGCAACCGGTACAAGCCCCATAGGTATCAGCATATCCCATTCCCGGTAATAAAGTGCAATAAACAGAGGGAATACTGTACCCACACTTAAAAATCTGAAGACCGTCCCCAGATCATCTGCTATTATTGAAAACTGCTCCAGACGATTCATCCTGAATACCATTCAGATCATCATGGCAGAGTTAAAACCTTTTCCATATTGCAGTGGATATCAGTTTTTGGTTCTGCTCCTTAAAAAAAGAGTGATATAATATCTGAATTATTTTTTATTTGTCCATAGTCCGTGGACGTTACAGTGTTCAAAAGCCTTTACTTCGGGGTTTTCAACCGGAAATATGGCTGAAGGTTCATCTCCGGGCTTCAGGTACTTCAGCATGAAGCAGTCACCGTCAGCTATTGCTATCCATTCAATATGATGCTCTTCTGCCATCGGGTGCAGTGTTGAGCCGACAGTCACTTTAATCCCGCCGTCCACCTTCTCAATAATCGGGACATGCTTCTCGTTTTTAAAGTCGGCCGTCTTCTCTTCTAAAAGTTCCATTTCACTGCCGCAGCATGAGAGGTCTCCCTCATACGGGTTGATGGGCATAACTATTCCGTTACAGTCCTTACCTTTGTAAAATTCAAATTTTTCAGGCATCTCCTACACCTCCGTTATTACGCGATATTCTTCTCTTTATGCTTCTTTAATATTTCGCCGGCAAGATTTTCAAGTCCTATGAAATTTTCCTCAACCGGTGCTCCTTTGATGTAAACCGGTTCTATAATCTCTACATCGAGTTTTGAAGTCATAGCCTGAAGATCAGATATTGCCTTGCCGCCCCATCCGTATGAGCCGATAATACTGACATATTTTGCCTTTGGTTTCAGGATGTTTGCAATAAATGCGATATTTGCGGCTTTCGGGTGCGGGCCGAAGAGAACAGTGGGGGTTGCTATTACGATTGTTGCAGCGTCCAGGAGATCCATTGCAAGTCTTCCGGAGTCCAGTCTGCCCAGATCATAAGGCCTGACCTCAATTCCCCTGCTGATAAGTGCATCAGTTAAGTATGAAGCCATCTTCTTTGTGCTTCCGTGCATAGATACATACGGAATAATTACCAGGTTTTTGACTTCATCAGAGGACCATTCCCTGTAATATTCGAATAATACCTCCGGTCTGTTGCAGAGCGGGCCGTGGCTTGGTGCAATGATTTCAATATCGTAATCTTTGAGCATCTCAAGATATTCTGATACCTTCTTTCGAAATGGCATCATAATCTCGGCAAAGTACCGCTTTGCCAGAATATAGTGTGAATGCCAGTCTTCAGTGAAGAGGGATGATGTTGCATAGTGCGCCCCAAAGAAGTCACATGAGAAGAGAACCCTGTCCTCTTTTAAATATGTCATCATTGTATCCGGCCAGTGCACCCAGGGGGTAATTCTGAACTGGAGGGTTTTATCTCCGAGGGAGAGTTCTTCCATATCAGATACTTCCTGAATTCTGAAATCCGGAATTCCAAGAAGACTCTTCAGCAGTTCTTTTCCCTTTTCTGATGTGATTATCTTTGCCTGCGGGAAAAGTTCAATAAATATCCCAAGTGCACCTGAATGATCCTGTTCTGCATGATTAACAATGATGTAATCGATTGCCGTTGCATCTGATTTTGCAAGATTTGTAATAAACTCCTCTTCAAAATCAGAATCTACTGCATCAATGAGCACTGTCTTTTCAGACCCTTTGATTAGGTACGAATTGTAGCTTGTACCTTCCGGAAGCGGCAGCAGTTCGTCAAAGACCTGCCTGTCCCAGTCAATAACACCCACTGAGTAGACATTCTCCTTAATTGTTCTTACAGTCATGCTTATTCTGTTTTTACGAAGTCACTTTTATTAGCTCCGCAGACAGGACACCTCCAGTCATTTGGTACTTCACTGAACAAAGTTCCGGGTTCTACCCCGGCATCGCCTTTGTCAGAGTTGTATATGTGACCACAGACTGAGCATTTAAGTTTTTCAGCCATTTTAGTCAACCTTAATAAACTTTGATTTGGATGCACCGCATTTTGGACAAACCCAGTCTTCCGGAATATCTTCAAATGCTGTACCTGGTTTTATTCCGTTCTTTTCATCTCCTGTTTCAGGGTTATATACATATCCGCATACTCTGCATTTCCAGTATGTCATAATTTAATTCCTCCTTAATCAGAAAATCCACAGGGATTTCCATATGATTCCTATACAATATGATATAATTTAAATGTGACTCATTAATTATCTGAAATCCGGTAAACTGATATGATTTATTTTTCCGGTTCTGAAATGTATGAATAACACTTACTGCTATCCATTGCTGGAAATCTGATTCATGGAAGAATTAGCGCTTAAAAAAGGGGAATTATGTATCTAACTGTCAGTCATCTTCGGGGCAGTCAAGCTCAGCGATGATGTCAACCGGATTTTTTCTGACTTTTACAAGTTTTGTTATCATTCTGAGCCTTTCAATTCCGATGAAATGCTCAGCCATTATCTTTGCAAGGGGTGATACTGTTATCCTGTCCCTGTTGTAGGTGATCAACCCCTCGTTCTTTAAAACCCCTGCAATATCCTGCATCTCGCCGACCATTGTATTCTGCATCATCTCAATATCTTTTATATTTCCTTTGCAGACTATGGCATTTGCGGCAAACTCTTCTGAAGACTGTTCGTCGTCATAGACAGGGGCAACTTCAAACATCTCACCCTTAAGAAGGTTTATTGCGACCTCTTCTTCGGTTATCTTTGTCTCCCTTGAGTATGAGGCACCAGGTTCTGCAAGAATTACTACCTTGCCTGTATCATGGTAATCAGGCCTTCCGGCCCTTCCCATCATCTGTAAGAACTCCTGTACTTTGAGCCACTCAATACCCATTGCAAGTGATTCAAAGATGACCTGTGATGCCGGAAAGTCAACTCCGGCTGCAAGGGCCGCAGTTGTTACAACGGCAGAGATTTTTCCGTTTTCGAACTTATCCTCTACCTCATGCTTCTCCTTTGCGGTCAGGCCTGCGTGGTAAGGCGCGGCGTTGTTGCCAATCGCTGCTGCGATCTCATGGCATTTAGCCCTTGAATTTGTGAAGACTATCGTCTGGCCCCTGTAGCCTTTGGATGACTTCTTCTGAAATTCAATATTTACCATTCTCTTTATTGTCGGCACTTTCTGTTTCTTCTCAAGAAATATCAGGTGCCTCTCAAGGGCAACGGGACGTTCAGCATAACTGACAAGTTCGGCATTCAGTTTCCCTGCAAGGAGATGCGGCAGGCCGATTGTGGCACTGAGGTAGAGATACTGGGCCTGTGGTGCAACTTTCTTAAGCCTTGCAATAAGCCCGTCAAGTCTGTGTCCTCTTTCAGGATCTTCAAGGGTCTGGACCTCGTCAATAACAACAGTACCGATATTCCTTAACTCCCGTCCAAGCCTGAGATGATGATCAATCCCCTCATATGTCCCGACAATTATTGATGATTCGATATTTCTGCGTGCTTTTATCTTTGTTTCCGGAATATTGAGCCTTGAAACTCCGGTTTTAAGGGCGACATTAAGGTATGGGTATCTCTTTGTAAATCTTGAATATTTCTGGTTTGCAAGTGCAACCAGCGGAACCAGGAAGAGCATATTGCCTCTGCCTTCGGAATGGTTCTTAATTCCGGCCATCTCGCCGATGAATGTCTTTCCGCTTGCCGTTGCTGCAACTGCAAGGATGTCACGCCCTGATAACAGGCCGCTTTTGACGCATAACTCCTGAACGGGCATGAGGTTTTCTACACCTGATGCCTCTATGAATTTTTTGGGGAGGGGAAGGTCCTTTAATGCAGTTGTCTCTTTTATTTCATGTGCCTCAAGTGTGTCAAAGAGGGTATTTGATTTTTCCGGATTTTCAGGCTGAACTATGCCTAAAACCCTGTCAAGGTCCATATACAGTTCCAGGAGCCTTTCAAGATGATCAGTGGACATAATGCCCATGCCGCCCATAAAGCCAAGTTCTCTTCTAAGCTCCTTCTTTGCACAGTCGAGGCAGATCTTCTCCTTTCCGTAACTGACTGAATTTTTCTTTTTAAGCGGGGTTATCCTGTCCTCAACCAGGCAGATTCTGCATGCCGTAAGGCGGGCAAATTTAATCTGGAGGTCAGAGAGAAAAGATTCTATTTTTTTGTCTTCTGAGGTTATTCTGATGTCAGCATGCCTGAGGAGGTTTATCAGATCTTTTGTAGGGGTATTTTTATAATGCCTGCCGCCGGTCTGCCTCATCCGGAAATTCTTTGGCCTGTAACCTCTTGAGGTCTTTGAAAGTTCAACAGTTCCTGTTGCTGTAACAGACTGTCTGTTGTAAAAGAAAAGACTGTACTGACTTTTATTTGGGGATATTATAATTTTCATCGTGATATCAGGTCATGAATCACATATCTCAGGTTTGCAGTTTCAAGCCGTTTTAAGAAGTCTGTGAACTCTTCATCTACGATTACGACTGCACAGTCAAGTCCGTGAACTGCCGCTTCTATTACTCCTTCGCGTGCACCAAAGAATGAATCTGCCTTTCCTCCGGCATTTATTATGGCAATCTCTGCTTCTATACCTACTGCACCGGTAAATCTGCTCTTCTCAAGAATGTCCCGCAGCATTTCAGGTCTGACATTTTTTGACCCGCCTCTTTCTATTCTTGGTACCTTGCAGACATGTACGATTCCGCTGTGGTGGTTGATTATCCCTTTCAGGCCGGAAATTCCTATGTCCATGCCGGCTTTGGCATCCGAAATTGCCTCTCCTCTTGCATCTTCTCTGCTGAGGTTTGCCCTGAGGTAGCCGTCTTTCATAGTGACACCTGCGATGTCACCTTTTTTTATGTCACATTCAGCTATTGCGGTCCAGACCGATACCTGCCGGATAATATCCCTTGTAATATGCTTTGAGTAGGATTCAAGAGCTTCGGCATTGTTTGTGACCCATTCTACACCTTTTGGTGTTATTGTGTAGCTGCCCCTGCCCTGTGAAGCCACCATCTCGTCATCTACAAGTTCTCTTATATATTCAGAGACTGCCTGAGGGGTTACGCCAAGTTTTGCGGCGATCTCCTGCTGTCTTAAGGCTGGCTGATTCTCAGCAATTTCAACGAGAATCTGAAATCTTGTCGCTTCCTTTTTGCTTCTCAGAATAATATAAAGGGGATCATTCTGGTTTTTCAACAAAGATCAGCCCCTGCCCCTTCACTTCAAGATTTGGTATTCTTTTTGCAAGACCTTTCACAAATACAGGACTTATTCCGTATTTCCTTCCTATGTCATTGACAGAATTGTTTCCCGCGCGTACATCTTTAATTATTTCATCTGCTTTGTTTCTGAGGTCTCCGTTGTTTGAGACGGATATGTGTATTATATCTCCCAGGTCATCCATCGGGCACTGGAAATTTGCCCTGAATTTACTGTATGTTGTTTTAAATTCCATTGCCGGTTTTCCACCGGGTTTTGGCATTCTCCACTTTTCTTCAATCAGATTTCCTTTCTTTAAGAGAATAATACACTCACGCACTTTCTCAGAATCAGCTTCTTTAGACAGTTCTTCTTCAGTCATCCAGTTTTTGGTCAGCTGGCTGTAAACCAGCTTAAAATCCGGATCATTGAATGTAATCAGAAGCGGAACGAGATCCAGAGGATCATTTACAATTCTAATATGTCCCGTCAAAGTAAAACCCAATACATATATTGACTTTAAAAAAAATAAAACTATTTAGTGAATTTAAGGATTGAATCGGAAATTTCCTTTTAAATAAATATCAGATTTCGGCAGAGGCGCAATGCTCTCTGTCTGTGAAGCATCGTTTATATGGCAATCCGATGCCTGTTTATAATATATTGCAAACTTAATATGATAATTAATGATTCCTGGTTTATTCCCTGCCGGCGTCATTCGCAAAAAAAAGAGGATATAATATGCAGAAATGCGGCATAATTGTTGTGAAGGGTATTGTGCAGGGGGTCGGATTCCGGCCTTTTGTATATTCTCTTGCAGAGAAGTACAATATCAGCGGTTCGGTGCAGAATCTTGGGAGTGAGGTCAGGGTTGTCGCATGCGGAGATAATTTTGACTCTTTTTTATCTGAGATCGGGAAGGGGACGCCACTTTCAAAGATAGACTCGGTTGATGTTCTGGATTATTCCGGCGCAGCAGTATCCGGATTTTATATTGATAAGAGCAGTTCCGGCACTCTTTCCGGTTTTATTCCGGCAGATGTCTCCATCTGTGACGACTGCATTGATGATATCAGAGATAAGAACGGTCGTTACTTCAGCTACTGGGCAACTTCCTGCGTCAACTGCGGGCCGAGGTACAGTATAATCTTAGATGTTCCATATGACCGTGAGAGGACGACTATGGATGAATTTCCTCTCTGTGCCGGCTGCAGAAAGGAGTATGAAGATCCGCTCTCAAGGAGGCATCATGCACAGACTATTGCCTGCCGGAATTGTGGTCCGGGACTCTTTCTTTATGACCGGTCAGGAAATCCGGTTGAGTGCACTGATCCTTTAGAGAAGGCTGCTGAGTTTCTTGATGCCGGGCATATCATGGCAATAAGGGGTATTGGCGGGTTTCATATCGCCTGCACTGAAAGTTCGGCTTCATGCTTAAAGGAGAGGCTTGGGAGGACTGAGCAGGCCCTTGCAATAATGGCCGGCAGGATGAGTTTTATTGATTCTGTCGCATATGTCTCAGATGAGGAGAGGGAGATTTTAAGAGGGCCTGAGCATCCGGTTGTTGTCCTTGTGAAGCGTGAGAGGGACTCACTCTGTGAAGTTTCAAACCTTGATACGATCGGCATTATGTTGCCATATTCCGGCCTTCATCATCTTCTCTTTGATAATCTGAAAGCCCCGTTTCTGATTATGACCAGTGCGAATTCGCCCGGAAATCCGATGATCACTGAATATGAGACCGCACTTCTAAAACTTAGGTCATCTGTCGATTATTTCCTGACACATAACCGGGTTATAAAGAACCGCTGTGATGATTCTGTTGTAAGGGACGGGTATATAATCCGCATGTCACGCGGTTATGCACCTAAGAGAACTTCTGCTGACCTGGGTGGCAGGTGTATTCTTGCGGTCGGTCCTGAGCTGAATTCAAATATTACAGTCTATAAAGGTGGTTTTTGCTATACATCCCCGCATGTTGGCAATGTGAGAAATCCCTCAACCCTTGACTATCTTAAGGAGACTGTTCATAAGATGACGGCTATCACAGGTGCGGAATATGATATCATTGCACATGATATGCACCCACAGTTTTTATCGACCAGGTATGCAAAGGAGCTCTCTGATATTTCCGGTGCACAACTGATTCCGGTTCAGCACCACCGTGCACATATTGCTGCGGTATGCACCAAACCCTGTGTCGGCATTGCAATTGACGGGGTTGGTCTTGGTGATGACGGGACTGTATGGGGCGGTGAGGTCTTTGCCGGATGCGTGCCTGAACTTGAGAGGGTGGGTCATCTTGAGACTGTTGATATGCCCGGCGGTGATCTTGCAACGCGGTTTCCTGAGAGGATGCTGTATGGTATTCTGCCTGATGACCTTACTGCCGGAATTTTAGCCGGACGGGGTATGTCTGAGCTTGAGCTGAATGTTTTGGACCGGCAGGTTAAGGCAGGGATTAATGTTGCAAAGACGAGCAGCACAGGAAGGGTGCTTGATGCTGCATCCGCCCTTCTTGGTATCTGCCGGGAGAAGACCTATGACGGTGAACCTGCGATGAAGCTTGAAGCCTCTGCGTCTGCCGGGACTCCGGCAAAGTGGGAGAGGGAATTTAAGACTGAATCGGGATGCAGGGTTTTTCAGACTTCATCCCTTCTCCGGCGGGCACGTGCTGAATATCTCTCCGGTACAGATGTCTCAGATATTGCTGCGTCCTTTCAGTATAATCTTGCGGCAGGTATTGCTGAGATTGCGGTTGAGTCTGCCGGAATTTTAGGTTATGATAAGGTTGCGGTCTCCGGGGGGGTTGCCTACAATAAGATGATCCGTGAGACTGTCATTAATATTATCAGAAGTCATGATCTGATTCCTGTTCTGAACCGGGATTTTCCTCTTGGCGATGGATGTATCTCATATGGTCAGGCTGTATATGCAGGAAAGATGAAGGGATGATCAGTTTTGGATGGGCGGGTCTTTTTTTCTTCTGTTAACCTGTACATATTCCAGAATAATATTTACACGAATTTTTATAATTCTCTTTCAGATGTCCGGTATTTTTAGCTGTTTACCAGACTTTTGACCAGGTTTATCAGATCTGCGGATTTAAACGGTTTTTTCAGTGCCCTGTCAAATCCAAAATCTTCCGGTTTTTTCATTGCCCCGCCTACCGAATCCCCGCTTGTAATTACTGCTGATATATCAGGATCGTGCTCTTTTATTGATTTAATAATTTCTACTGCACCGATGTCCCCCGGTATGTTTGCATCAAGTATTACAAGATCAAAAGGTGCCCCTGAATTCAGACTGGATTTAAAATTTCTGACTGCTTCACTTCCGGATGAAATGGCAGTTATGTCGTGTCCGTCTCTTTTTAGGAAAAGGGTCATGATCTCCCTTATCGCTTCCTCATCATCAACTATCATTATTCTTGACATAGGTCATTTAGAATTATGGTATATCTATTGATTCTCCCATTTAATAGTCTTTTTTTATTAACAGTATCTTCTTTGGAAATAATATTTTTTAAATCCAGTCTGTGAAAAATATTATTTCTTTTGCTGTTGTGGCTATGGTCTCTATAGTGTTCCGGAATTTTTGTGTGGATGTCTGATCTGAGGTGTGGAGAAATAGTCCGAAAAAAAGTAAATATCCTCATCCTCAGGATGAAGATGTTCTGCATTTAAATTTATTCTCTTCTGGAGATTAAGAATCCGCAGAGAAGTGCTGCCATAACCGAGAAAAGGATGATTCCGGGTGCGACAGGTGACTTTGTCGGCTCCGGAGCAGGGGCGGGGTTGAGTGTTGCATGAAGCTTTACGGTATCGCCCTTTTCTGGATATTCAGTGATCTGTGCTGTAAATGGTGTATATCCGCTCTTCTGGACGGAGTATGTTGTGTACGGGGTTCCGGTGGTGTACACCTCGACTGTCAGTTCGCCGTTTGCAGTCTGTCCTTTATAGTCTGAGCCGAAGTAGACATCAGCACCGTCAACATTGCAGTATACAACGTAATATCCTGTGTCGCCGCCGATCATGATTGGCTCAGGTGTGGGTACAGGGTTTAATGTTGCATAGATGTCTTCCTGTTCTCCTGCTGCCGGGTTAGTATCAATGTTTTCTGTCCATGTTGTGTAGCCCGGCATCTCAACTGATACTGTCTTGTACGGAGTTCCGGTGGAGTAAACAGGGACTGTAAGTATTCCGTTTACAATCTCACCCATGTAATTTCCGTCCATGTAAACCGCTGCACCGTCCACATTGCAGTGGACATTATACCATCCCTGATCTCCTCCGACAGTTGCGGCTGATGCTGCACCTGCAAGAAGAATGACAGATAGTAATAATATTCCTGATAAACATACCTTTCTCATTTTAATCACCACAACCGGAAATTATCTTTCCTTTATTGTGTTTATCTGATTTGTTTGTTTTTACGTAATTTATGAATTTTGTGTTCATTTTATGTTGATTAATGAACTATATGAATTATCTGCTTTTTAGCCTTTATAATTATTTACCGGAATTTTATGATTGTTATCTGTTTTCTGACGCAGTAATTGAAATTTAAAAGTCAATGGTATGATTTAGAGTACCTGCCGGTGATATTCCGGCTGTCAGTTCTCCGGGTACCCCTTCTGTGCCCTGATTAATTTTTGTCGCTATGAACACTACATATATATGGTAAATATTCAATCTCAGAATACTGGAGATGAGTCATAATATATTTACACCCTTGGAACGAGGGGAAGGGCCTGTGGACTTGTGGAGGTTACTCCTGGGTATGAAGCAGGAAGCCTCTCTGGTCTTTAGCCCAGAGGTAGTTCACCTGCTGTTAAATAGCGGTTATGCAACTGCCTGCGGTGCCTGATATACAAACATCCACAACACAACAGCAATAACAAAAACAAAAATCCCGTAGCATGCAAGCGGCAGGGTGTAGTTTTTCAGGACTGTCTTTATCTCGTCTCCGGTTGTCTTCTTAACAAGCCAGAAGTATGGGTCCGTCAGGTATGATATACAGCATGTCCCTGCGATTATCATCATGATTAAGGGAACAGGGTGGATTATCTCTGCAAGTACACTCTTCCCGATAATTTCAGCAGAAATAACAGCTGTAACAACTCTTGACCCCTGGGCGGTTGCAAGCATTGCAGCGGTCAGGAAAGGTATCAATATCACGGGCATCACCGGCAGCATGCTCTCAAATGCACTGTCGGCAAGGCCTGATTCTGATATTACACTCCCGATTGCCCCTGCGGCACAGAAGTCGAAGAGAATAAGCCCTGCAAATTTTGCACCGTCTGAGAAACTGCGTTTTCTGATTCCATCGGGGGCAAGAATGAGTGCCGTCATCATTGCCAGAAGCATGATGAACTGCATGAGGCTTACATGGGAGAGATTCAGCAGAAAAAGCCCTGCCGGGATTGATATTATAAATGTAAGGAAAGGTGCCCATGCCTTTGCCTGGGTTTTAAGTGGAATTTTTTCATCATCGGCTTCATCTCTTCCCTTACTTATCTTCTCTTCAGTACTGGCTCCATTCTCTTTTGAGAGAAATCTCCTGCAGAAAAACCAGATCACGACAAGAAGGGAGACAGATGAAACCGGAACCGCAAGCAGATCAAATGAGAATGCCGGAAATTCCGGTGCGAAAGCTTCAAACAGGGGAATTGTCACCGGTGTCGGAAATATGAACACATAGGAGATTATGCTTCCGACAGCCGCTGTATACAGCAGGGTATTTGATCTCTTTTCATCAGCACTATTGTAATTGTCCTCTTCAACCCTGTCCTTACCATCTATGGTATTATTGAGATTGTTCCCTGTCATCTTCAGTGCCGGTGCCAGCATCATATATGTTGTGATACAGCAGGTTGTCGGGACGGACAGGAGATAACCTAAAATTCCGGCACTGAGGCACGGGTTCTTTATCCGTTTATTTATCCCGTACATCATGGCAGAGAGAAGATTCTGATCAGATAGCAGCCTGACAATAACTATTCCTGAGAGTATAATGACTGCGAATCCGGAAAATACCCTTCCCATGCCGGCTATGGCCCATTTTATAACTATATCCGGATCAAATCCGGCGAGAAGGCCAAAGAAGAGTGCACTCATTACAAGGGTGATAAAAACCGGCACTTTCCTTGAAAATGCAAGGGCGGTTATCAGAATAAGGGTGAGGGCGAGTATAATGAGTGCATCCATTATTGATATCTGTTACCCGCAGAGAAATAAGAATTTATATTCTGATCAGAAGTCTCAGTTTTGGTTCTGCCTGAATTATTTCTTAATATTTTAAGCCGGAAATCCGGGAAAAAGCTGAAGTTAAATGCAGTAATGTTACAGCTGTCTGAAATATGTTTTTCCGGATGAGAAGGATCCGCAGAATAGTTCTGATTTTAGTATAAGATTAGGAATTAAAAAAAAGAGATTTATCCGAAGAGTGCTCCGAGACCGGCCATGCCGCCTGATGCATCTTCCTCTTCTTCTTCCTCTTCCTCTTCCTCAGCTGGTGCTGCTTCAGCCGGTGCTGCTGCTGCCGGTGCTGCTGCTACTGCTGCAACTGCTGACTTTGCAATTGCGTCTTCAATGTCAACGCCGTCAAGTGCTGCGATGAGTGCCTTTACACGGCTGTCGTTAACTGCGATACCTGCTGCACTGAGGACAGAAGTTACGGCTTCCTCAGTTACGTCTTTTCCTGCGTTGTGCAAAATAAGTGCTGCGTAGATGTATTCCATTTTTAATTCACCTTATATTATTTTATATTAATTTTCTTCAACAATCGCTTTAACAGCGAGAGATTCTCTCTGTGTACGTCCTATGATCAGCTCAACAATATCCTTCTCGTATATTGCCGCTTCAACACCAAGGTTGCGTGCCTCGCGTACAGCCTTGCCAATAATTGCCCCTGCTGTTGTAGCTGTCGGGATAACTGCATTAACTGAAAGGTTAAATGCCTGCTGGGCTGCAAGTACGAGATTGTTGAAGTACTCTGTCTCATCAATCGCCAGTGTCTTGGGCTCGAAGAAAGTTCCTTCGTAGAAAGCAATCTGAAGACTGAGACCTACATCAATTGGCTTTATATCAAGCTTTGAAAGTACGTCTGCCATCTTTGCGTTGATCACTTCGCCTTCTTTGACAACGGTTTTTGTTTCACGAATAACTACCTTTCCTCCGGTAATTGCCGCAGGAATTCCTGCCTGCTGCAGCTGACCAACGATTGGTCCCGGTGGGAATGATGTCGGACCTTTTGGAACTGTTATATCTTCAGGGGAAACTTCACCAGGCTTTGCAGCCATCTTTGTCATTGTCTCCTGAAGTTTTTTGTACAGTCTGAAGGGATTTTCGTTTGTGAAAATAAGAGCGCTGTGACCTTCGATATGGTTGTTGATGCCTTCGATTTCACCGCCCATCTCTGCGAAAGCGTGCTCGATGAGTGTGTTTCTTGTCATCTTAAGCACTGCGCTTCCACGAAGGTTGCGGCGCATCTGCTGCATCTGGCTTGCAGGGATACCCTGGAAGTCTACAAGACCTACAAGTTTGTATTCCTCTGCGTGTCTCTTTATCTCCTCAACTTCGTCCCTTTTCCACTGCGGCAGGTGTGCTGTATATAATGCCATTATACTAACCTCTCTGCCGGGCCCATGGATGTTTTAACGTAAACTGAACGAATGTTCATAACACCGCTTTCAAGATTGGCTTCTACCTTCTTCAAAACCGCATCGATATTCTCTGCAATATCGTCAGGATTCATACCGGTTGAACCGACTTTCACATGGAAGGTCTTCTTGTCCTTGGTTCTGAATTTGACTGATTTGCGGAGACGCTCTACGATAGGTCCGATGTCAACTCCCTGGGGAATTGGCTGTGGCATCTTACCACGCGGACCAAGCCTGGTACCTAAGAAACGGCCTACAAGAGGCATAACAGCTGTCTCTGCAAGGAAAAACCTGTAAGTGTCGGCCATCTGCCTTGCTTCACGTTTTTCTCCACCTAGACGCTCAATTTCTTCAGGTCCGATGATGAGATCTACACCTGCAGCTTTTGCCTGAGTGGTGATATCTCCTTTACCAAGCACAGCGATCTTTTCCACTCTCCCTGTGCCATGTGGCAGAAGCATTGTCTCATCTATACGGTTTTTAGGCTGTGCCATGTCAATATTTCTAAGATTGACGATAATTTCCATTGATTCCTGGAAATTTCTCTTTGGCGCCTTTTCTATCGCCGATTTTACGGCATTTAGAATCTGGACCCTTTCTACCAAATTAATACCTCCATAGTTCAACGACCCGGATAATTCCCGGATCTTCTATGGGTTTTCATAGTCTATGCTCTTTATTTGAGCTGACTGTCATAATCGCCTGCATCAATGAGGGCAAACATCTCTTTAGGATCTTTGCCGTCAACAGTGACGCCAACGCTGACACATGAACCGATAACTTCCTTTACGGCGTTCTTCATGTCATATGAGAGCATATCGTCAAATTTCATGCCTGCAATGCGGACAGCAGCCTCGAACGGTAAGTCGCCAACCTTGTTGACGTTCGGTTCTCCCGAGCCTTTTGCAATGCCGCACTCTTTCATAACAAGTGCAGTTGCCGGCGGGACACCTACGGAAATTGTGAAGTTCTTCTTGTCATCGACTTCAACTTTAACAGGAACCTGCATTCCGTTAAAGCTGGAGGTCTTCTTGTTGATCTCGTCAACGACTGCCTTCACATTGATTCCGAGAGGTCCGAGTGACGGACCTAATGGTGGCCCTGCTGTGGCCCTACCGCCGGGTACCAATACCTCGACTACTTCTCCCATTGTAATATCACCTTTGCCGACAGTGATATAGTTTCCACTGCCAAGCTTGGGTCTTTATTATTTGATTTTGTATTAATTTAAAACTTTCAGGTGTTCCTGAAAAAAATAGTATTATTCCTGGACTTTTTCAATCACGCGCACATTGTCGCCGCGGACAGTGATGGGGATTGGAACCATACTCTCGTAAAGTTCTACTGTGATCTCTTCTTTTGATGTATCTACCCGTTTTACAACAGCTCTTTCACCTTTGAAAGGTCCGGCAATGAGTTCTACAATAGTTCCCTCGTCAATACCGCTCACTACCGGTTTTGGCACGAGGAAATGTTCTACCTCGTGGAATGATGATGCCCCTTTTACCACAGTTCTTGCATTTGGCACCATCTCTCTCAGTTGTTCCATTCTGGCGATGGGATCAGGACTTTCAACAAGCACATAACCCTTAAGTTCATCAGGCGCCATGATTGACATTACGCGGATCTCTTCGTGATCCTTCAGCGCCTCAACAATATTGTCAACAACTGCCCTCTCCTGTTTGGCAGTTGTCTTTATTGCATATATTTTATTCTCGGATTCTTCAGTACTCATTTTGCTGTACCTGTCTGAAATATTGATTCAGGGTATTAAAAGGATTATTTCATAGAGGATAAATCCAATCATCCCTATAAGGGCGATACCTGCCGCCGCAACTATTGCGATTTTCTGGAATTCGTCGCGTGATGGTGTTCTTGCAAGTTTTAAAACACGCATATACTTTTTGAAAAGTTCTTCGTCTAACTTAAACTTAAAATTAAATGACATTTTGTATTACTCACCTGAGAAAGTCTATATCGTACTCGCGGGATGCGGGCTTTTGTGAATACTCATCACCCTTCCCGTAAATCTGTGGCGAACTTACGCCTGTAACCACAAGCATGGTTCTCATCTTATGGTGCATATCCGGATCAATCTGTGCTCCCCAGATAATACGTGCATCAGGGTCTATCCTCTCATAGACTTCCTGTACAACACCTTCGGCTTCCTTCATTGTCATATCAGGGCCGCCGACTACATTTACAAGTGCAGCTGTTGCATTGGATATGTCCACATCGAGAAGCGGAGATCTGAGTGCCTTCTTGACTGAATCAGCCGCTTTGTCCTCACTGTCACTCTCACCCATACCTATCATTGCCACTCCTCCGCGTTCCATAACTGTACGGACATCGGCGAAATCAAGGTTGACAAGACCTGGCTGAGTGATAAGTTCTGTAATACCTTTGACGGCACGCATCAAAACTTCATCGGATACTTTGAAGGCTGCATGCAGTGGGAGGTTGGGTACAACTTCCAGAAGTCTGTCATTCGGAACCACTATGACAGTATCTGCAACATCGCGCAGCCTCTCAAGACCGGCTTCGGCATTCTCGGCCCTTATCGCGCCCTCAACCGTGAAAGGCAGGGTTACAATTGCGATGGTGAGTGCGCCCTCTTCTCTTGCGGCCCGTGCGATTACCGGCGCAGAACCTGTGCCTGTTCCTCCTCCAAGCCCGGCAGTGATGAAGACCATATCGCTCTCTGCAAGCTTTGCCTTAATCTCCTCTTCGTTTTCAAGCGCCGCTTCCTCTCCCACCTGCGGGACAGAACCTGCACCAAATCCCTTTGTTCTCTTCCTGCCGATGAGGATCCGGTAATCTGCCTTTGTTCTGATTAGGTGCTGTGCATCGGTATTAAGTGCATACAGGGTTGCACCGTCAATACCCTCTTCTGCCATTCTTGAAATGGTGTTAGATCCGCCTCCGCCACAGCCTACAACTGTAATTCTTGTCCTGAGTGATTTGAGAATCTCCTCCAGATCCTCATCCTCGCTGCTGTAGGGACGATCAACAATCATTTCGGTATCCTCCCTGCTCCTTGCCAGCGCCTCTTCCACTATTGATTTCATCATAGATATCTTTCCAAACCCTCTAAGTGAATTATTTTCTCATCAACTACTGAGACCATCTCCGGAGTAATTTTTCTCCCCTCAATAATTATCTCATTTCCGGATGCCAGTTTGCCATATAGCGGACCCGGCGGGACTCCTGCTTTTTTTGCCGCATCAGGGTCAAACCTGACTCTTCTGATAATTATTCTGTCATTGTCGGTGACAGTAAATTCTTCCTTGTGTAAGGTTTTGACACACAAAGTAATTAAATCATTTATTAATTTTAATCTGTTCTCTTTATATGAAATAAATTCCGGAAGTAAATTTCCGGAAAGCGACGTTATGCAGACTAATGGAAGTTTTTGAAGCGTTTTAACGACTGCGCTTTTATCTGCCCTGAGTGCCTCCTCAAAGAGGTCTGCGTCTATTCCAAACCGGAATAATTCTCCTTTTCCGGAAATGGCCATGATTTTAACTTTTCCTGCGCCTTTTACTTCATCTGCCATCTCTCTGATCTCAAGAAATGTTTCCCAGTCAAGTTCTCCGGCTGATATAACCTCGCCTTCTGAGAGCAGGGGCAGGTTAAGGTCTGCAAGTATCTTCTCAATTCTTCTCAGATCGCTCTTAGGGACACTTTTTTTGTCTATGTATGCCGCCTGTGCGCCGGAATTTTTTATCATTCTGATGACGGTCTCTTTATCCGCATCCGGAACTTCGCGTGAGTGGCATATATGGCCAAATCCCGCGTTTGAACTGAGCGCCATCTCAGTCTCCCTTGCGGCATAGTGGTTCCCGCCAAACCCTATAAGCCGGATGACCTCCGGAGAATCCTCCTTTAACACTTCCAGGAGTGAACCGGCAACGGCGGATGCTGCATCTTTGTCCGCCCATTCCTTCTCAGTGCTGCCGATCTCAACGAAAAAAGAAGGTGTTCTGAGATCAGTCGGGCCGTGGTGGGTCACTTCATAGGACACGCTGTAGCCATCGGGTGCATTTTTCAAAAGCGCATTCAGTGTCCTGTGCATCCACTCCGGAGCTGCCATGGCCAGTGACTCCGGTTCTCCGCCGTAGTCTGCGGTCTTAAAATTGCCCGTTACATGCACTGTGAGTGCCGGGGCGGGGTTTACGCTTGTATGCCTTGAGATGAATATTATCAGGTCGCAGTCAGTTCTTACATCGAGGTTATCCTCATATATGAGGCGCTCTTCAGTCTCTAAAAAGACGATCTCATGTGTGAAGTACCTGAATATCCCGCTGCCTGAATGTCCGGTCATCTCCAGGAGTTCTTCCCTGATATGGCATCCTGCGGGGTCTTTTGCTGAATTAACTATTGATATTTTCATATTTTTCTGCTGTGAATTTTTGTCTGCAATTATCTTTCCTGCCGGAGTTCTTTTCCGGAATAACTGTTCGTAGGATAATTTCTGTTTATATCTCTCTTTTTAGCCTGAATATTTGTATATTTTCTCATATCCGTCTCTGTAGTTTAATTGATGCGGCATATTCTCCGGCGAAGGATCTATATGCTGTATGCGGTATTCATGTGCCCAAATATATATGCCGCTCTCCAAAGTGCTATGTTAAAAGAATTACAAATATTACAGGACTATTCGAGGGATTGCAGTTGAAAGAGGTGACAAGCAGCTTTAATGCAAAAGAGGTGGAAGGCGAGGTCTTAAAATTCTGGACCGAAAACGACACCTACGGTAAAGTTAAGGAACTAAGACGTGAAGGAGACGATTACTTCTTCGTTGACGGTCCTCCTTATACGACCGGACATATCCATCTTGGTACTGCGTGGAATAAGATCCTTAAGGATACAATTCTGCGCTACAGGAGGATGTGCGGATTAAATGTGACTGACCGTGCAGGTTATGACATGCACGGACTGCCGATTGAGGTCCGCGTTGAAAATGAACTTGGTTTTAAGTCCAAGAAGGATATCGAGAAGTTTGGCATATCCGAATTCATTGAGAAGTGCAGGGACTTTGCAGTCACGCATAAGGATATTATGTCTGACCAGTTCAAAGCGCTCGGCATCTGGATGGATTTTGACAACCCGTACCAGACAATAACTCCTGACTATGTGGAGGCGGCATGGTGGGCGCTTAAGAAAGCGGATGAGAAAAATCTTCTTGAAACCGGTTCACGTGTTGTGAACTGGTGCCCGCGCTGCGAGACTGCGATTGCAGACTCTGAGGTTGAGTACTGGGATGAGCAGGACCCGTCAATATATGTCAAATTCCCGGTGAAAGGTGCAGAGAAGGAGTACCTTGTCATCTGGACGACAACTCCGTGGACACTGCCGGCAAATGTTGCCGTTGCTGTCAGAGAGGATTTTGTCTATGTGAAAGTCCTTGCAGAGAAGGAGGGCCTGTCGGAGTATCTCTGGATTGCCGAGGACCTCGCTGAGGAAGTCCTTAAGAAAGGAAGATATAAGGACTTTTCAGTAGTGGAGAAGAAGACCGGTGCAGAACTTGCCGGAACCGAATATGAATCTCCGCTTGCTGAGTTTGTACCAAGGCAAAAGGAGGTCGCACACAGGGTTGTTGTGGCAGATCACGTAACTCTTGAGAATACCGGAATGGTTCATACTGCACCGGGGCACGGCTGGGATGACTATCTCGTCGGACAGAAGGAGAATCTTGATTCCCTGTGCCCTGTTGACGGAAGGGGTATCTTTACAGCAGAGGCCGGAGTTTTTGCCGGACTTTTTGTAAAGGACGCTGACGCAAAGGTTCTTGAAGCGCTCGGCGATCATCTCCTGCGTGAGATGAAGATTGTGCACAGATACGGGCACTGCTGGCGCTGTAAGACCCCGATTATCTCTCTTGCCACTGAACAGTGGTTTATTGCAATCCCGAAGATCAAAGAGCAGATGCTTGATGAAATTGCAAAGGTGAAGTGGTATCCTGAATGGGCAGGCAGTGCAAGATTCCACGATTTTGTCGCTGATGCAAGAGACTGGTGCATATCCAGGCAGAGATACTGGGGCATTCCGATTCCGGTATGGAAGTGCGACACCTGCGGTAATCATGACACTTTCGGCACCATGGCCGAACTGAATGAGAAGGCAGGCTCAAACCTTACTGATCCTCACCGCCCGTATGTGGATGAGATCACATACTCCTGCTCATGCGGCGGGACTATGAAGCGGGTTGAGGATATATTCGATGTCTGGTTCGACTCCGCGATGGCCTCATGGGCGACAATAGGCTACCCCGGAAAAACCGATGAGTTTGAGAAACTCTGGCCGGCGGATTTCATAACCGAAGGTCAGGACCAGACCAGAGGGTGGTTCTACTCACAGCTCGGCGCCTCAACGATTGCCTTTGACAGGTCACCTTACAAGAGTGTGATGATGCACGGTTTTGCCCTGGATTCTGACGGCCGGAAGATGAGCAAGTCGTTTGGAAACGTTGTAACGCCTGAGGAGGTCATTGAGAAGGTCGGTGTTGATGTGCTCAGGCTTTACATCATGTCTGCAAGCGCACCATGGGACGATCTCAAGTTCAACTGGGAGGGCATCAGGACAACAAACCGTGCGGCAAATATTCTGTGGAATGTGTACCGCTTCCCGCTTCCGTATATGATCCTTGACTCTTTCGTACCGGAAACAGATGTGACGGGCATCTGGGACGGCAGGTATGTCAGGGAGAATTTCGCGTCAATGCCTGATGAGGATCGCTGGATCATCTCAAGAGTCAATACTGTTGCATCCGAAGTAACCGGTTACATCGAAAACTGCGAGCTTCACCGTGCAACCCGGACGCTTATCTCCTGTATTCTTGAGGACATCTCCAGGTGGTATGTGCAGCTTGTCCGGTCAAGGATGTGGCTTGAGGAGGATTCGGTGAGCAAGAAGCAGGCATATGAGACTATGTACTATGTCATGAGGAGGCTTTCAGGCCTGCTTGCACCGTTCACTCCGCATATATCCGAGAAGATATACAGCAACCTGAGATCAGACGCCGACCCTGCAAGCGTTCATATGCTTGACTGGTTTGCAGGTGATGACTCCTTAAAAGAAGCATCAGCTGAGGCTGAGATGGCAGTTGTAAGGTCCTTTGATGACGCTGTTGCTACTGCAAGGCAGGACGGCAGGAGGAAGCTCAGATGGCCTGTTGCAGAGGCTATTGTAATCACAGATTCTGAAGTCGCCGAAGCTGCGGTTGTAAGGCTCAATGAACTCTGCTGCCAGCGTGCCAATGCACGCAAAGTTACGGTTGTTAAGGGTGCATGGGACCGCATGGGCGTAAAGGCTGAACCTGTTATGAGGGCTATAGGGCCTGAGTTTGGAAAGGAGGGGCCGAAGGTCAAAGCCGCAATCGAAGGTGTGGACGCAGCAATGCTTAAGCGTGAAATCGGGGCAAACGGCTCAGCCGAAATCTCCGGCTACGCAATTACAGATAAGCATGTTGCATTTGAAGAGGAGCTCCCGGAGAATGTCTTCTCCGCAAAGATGGACGGGGGCATTGTCTGTGTTGATGTAACACTTGATGACGATCTCATAGCCGAAGGGTACTCAAGGGAGGTCATCAGGAGAATCCAGGAGATGAGAAAGCAGCTTGACCTTCAGGTCGATGACTCAATAAATGCCGTTGTTCAGGTGGAGGATGATAAGATTCTGAATCTGGTCTCCGGATGGAAGAAGACAATAATGAACGAAGTGCGCGCAAAGTCCCTTGAATTCTCCGGGATGGGAGATATTGAAGCGTCCCTTGTCCAGGACTGGGACGTTGAAGGAATAAAGATGAATATCGGAATTTCGGGCCTGTCCTGAATAAAATATTCATAGATATTTTTTGAGCCGATAACAGTTTTTCTTCACTTTCAATGAAACCGGCTTTGTTTTCTGCCGGAAATTAATCCGGGCTATTACAAAAAAGTGTGGTATATTTTCTGTTTTACTGTCCGCTGCCGCGTGACAGCAGTTTTTCAATGTATTCATCCGCAGTTTCAGTGTCACTGAAGAGGGGTGGGTTTTTGTCAGCCGTAATTATGGTCCGGGTGGCTGTAACTTCAGTATTTGTGACCGGGTTAAAACCCTTCCTGAGCACTTTTGCCTTATGAATTATCGTTCCGCGCCTCTGCCATGCCGGTGTCTCAGAGAGATTGACGCCCCGCTTAAACATCATCTCATGCATATCTCCGGATTTCATCCCCTTCATTATCCTGGCAGTCTCGGTGCCTGATTTTCCTTCGGATATAAGTGCGCTCTGGCAGTAGGCGTTCATATGGTTTCTCCATGCCTCACTCTGCCGCCACGAGAGATATTCCCTGATCTGGTCCTTCTGTATCATTATTACTCTTGAATCAAATGCCAGAGGCTTATTCAGGCCAAGTTCGAGCAGAAGGGCGGACGCCGCATATGAGGCACAGACTGAATTTATCTTCTCGATACGCCCTTTAAATGGAAGATTTGTAAAATAGAGGCTTATCTCATCTGAAAATGTATATGCAAATTCCGGTTCAAGCCCGCTTTCAGAGATCAGTTTCTCAGACACCCTGCACATGGCACTGCTGAAATTATCATCAAAGGGTTTTTTGAAATCCAGATCTCTTGTCAGGCTGTGAAATGCCCTTCCGTCAAGCCTGACAATGACAGGCGGCACTGCATAAAGGGCGCTGAAGATCTCTCTTTCCTGCATAAAAAAATTTCAGATCCTCTGTTTTATTTGGATTCATTCTTCGGGAACATATTGGTGAAATGACGGATGATAATTATATCTCCGATTGACTTTATGATCCTGTAGGGCACTTTAATTCCGGTGAATCCTTTCATCTGAACAAGTTCAGGATTTAAGTCGCCAACGGCAAGAGCATCTACTTTTTTTGTGTCAATATTCAGTATGGCATCATCTACCGTTCCGACACGGACAGCCTTGTCTGTATAGACCTCTACCCCGAAGAGTTCGGTGATTTGTGTTTTCATCGTTACCGGTTGAAGGTATAATACTTAATATTTAAAAATATAATCTATCTCAATGCAGGATTCAATACAGATTGGGAGACTGTTTGGTATTCCTATCAGGTTACATTTCACGTTTCTTCTGGTAATTCCCCTTTTTACATATATAATCGGCTACCAGATTGAATACAGCGCATCCTTTCTTGAGGATATCTACGGTCTGCCTTACGGGATGGACCTCTCGCTTATCACTGCCGGAACTATGCCCTATGTTCTCGGCGCTGTTGTGACAATATCCCTTTTTGCAGGTGTACTGATACATGAGCTGGCACATTCTGTTGTTGCGCTCTCAAAAGGGCTTGAAGTTACGGGTATTACCCTGCTGATACTTGGCGGCATATCTTCAATAGATGAAGGCAAATCGCCCGATCCTGCTGTGGAACTCCCTATGGCGCTTGCAGGGCCGGTTGCAAGCCTCATTATCGGAATTCTGACCTCGGCAGCGGCTTATATCTCTTTTGTTACAATCCAGCAGCCCGCATATGCCTCACTTATATTCTATATCCTCGGCTATCTCGGCTTTTTAAATGTCCTTCTCTTCCTCTTCAACCTCATTCCGGCCTTTCCAATGGACGGCGGCAGGGTGCTCAGGGCACTTCTTGCAAAGAGGATGCCGATTCACCGGGCGACAAAAATAGCGGCGGATGTCGGCCGGGGTTTTGCGATAATATTCGGCATAGTCGGACTTTTGGTATTCAGTCCTGTGCTCATCATAATCGCAGTCTTTGTCTATCTCGGTGCCGGGCAGGAGGCATCAGTGATGAGGTATAATGAGCTTTTAAAGGATGTCTATGTGAAGGATGCAATGTCCTCTCCTGTGACGGTTGTAAGCCCGCGTATGCCGCTCTCAGAGCTTGTTGACCTCATGTATCAGACGAGGCATCTTGGCTTTCCTGTTATGGAGGGGCAGGACCTCGTAGGTATGGTCACTCTTACAGACGCCGGTTCCCGCTCTTCCATCGACAGTGAAGCCCTGGTTGTCGGGGATGTGATGTCATCCGATCTTTTAACCGTTTCACCGTCACAGCCGCTCGCAGATGTGCTTAAGCTCATGTCGGTGCAGAATATAGGCAGAATTCCGGTGGTGAAAAACGGCAGGGTCGCCGGCATCGTCACAAGGACAGACATCCTGAAATTCCTTGAGATTAAGGAACATTCCGGGGATAAAAGAAAAAACGTCTGAAAAAAATTCTTGTCTCAGTATTTTATTATCTCATCAACGGGTGTCTCACCGGGACGACCACTCTGATAGATGCCTGCAATGCAGATCAGAATTTTATTATGTCATCAACGGGTGTCTCACCCGTGATTTTTCTGAATTCTTCAATATTTTTAAACGGCCGCTTTGAAATGATGGATGCCGCCCTCTTCTTCCCGACTCCGGGCAGATACTTCAGAGCATGAATGCTCAGTTCATTTATCCTGACCGGAACTGTCATTGCGGTTACTGATCTAAATCCCCAGTCTGTGACTGCTGCATCAGTGACAGTTCCCTCTTCTGTCTCCTCCGGAATTCCGACAAGTATCGGGTATGATCCCATCTGCCGCCCGAATGAGGTTTTGCCGCTCTCCTCGATGAATATCTCCTTAAGGATGGTCCCTGCCGGGAATACTCTCTTTAACATAGGCAGGTCAAAATTCCGGCGGACATCATCCTTAAATGCCTTAAATTCCTTATCGTGCATGCCGATTGTATTCTTCTCATAAGCGTCCGTTCCCTCAAATGGCATCACCTGCCGGATATTTACCCTTCTGACAAGCAGCCCCCGCCTGACAACTTCGCGCAGGAATTCAAGGTTGAGCCGGTACGTATCAGCCGTCTCACCCAAAAGTCCGGTGACGAAATTTATCCCCGGCAGGAGTTCCGGTATTCCGTCTCTTCTTACTGCTCCGACTTCGTTTACAATTTCAATGGCTCTCATGACCTCTTCTGCTGAGGCTTTGAGGTTGTTTGCAGAGACTACCGCAGGATCGGCTGACTCCAGGCCGAATGCCGCGACATCCCCTGCTGTATGCCATCTGACAATCGCCCTCAGAGCTTCCTTTGCCTCTTCCTCATGGGCTGCAATTGTGCCGGGATTCACATTGTCTATATGCAGTGTATGGAGGCTGGGTGCATTTTTTCTTATTCCGGAGAAGAGCCTCTCAATAATGTCGGGTTTTGGTTCCGGAAATTCATCTCCGGTCTTTGCTCCGTATGCCAGGATGTCGGGCTGCCTCCCGACTCTGATATGCTGCGCACCATTCTCATGAAGTGCCCCGGCTTCCGCAAATATGCCCTCCATGCTTCTGAAAACAGGTTCACCATAGACTGACTCTGTGCAGAACGAGCATCCGCCCGTTACAGATCTTGAGCACCCGCGTGCTGTCTCCATCTCACAGATTACATAGGGAAAACGGGGGTGTTTTTTTATGATGAAACTTCCGGCGGTGCTGAACCTGTCTATTTTTTCGTAGTTCAGCTTTCCTTCCGGTTTTCTTCCGGAGAGTGCATTGTCAAGGGCTGATCCTATCTCACCTTCGAGTATATGGTCATAGGACGAGAAGCACTGCTTCTCTGCATAATGGCCTCCGCCTCCCGAATATCCAAGATTTAAAGGGCCGCCGAAGAATGTCTCAGGCTCTGTCAGAGACTCTCCTATCTGCATTATCTCAGTTGCCGTTGCCGGAGTTCCGGCAAAATACTTCCCCGGCACTGTAACTCCGGATATAACTATTACACAGTCGCTTCTCTTTAGTTCTGAAAATATGGCGGGGTTCTTTCTGAGCTGGTCAATGGTGTAATATCCGGTATTAAACCCCCTCTCTGCACACACGCCTGCTGCGTAGCGGACATATGGTGAGATGTAGGGTGATACTCCGAGGCAGGCAGGTTCATCGACATATCCATCGATGATTACGGCCTGGGCTTCTTTACTTTCGGAATTATCAGATCTCATATCCAATTTCACTTAAGAGGTCCCTGGCAATCATCAGTTTTCCTCGTTTCATAGGGTTTACTGATCTGTCATCGAGGTCAAACCCGGCAAAGATTATCTCTTCCGCACCAAATTCGTCTGCCGTAAATGCCGCCCTGTCTCCGTCCGTGAATCCGCCATAATTGTGGACGTTTGAGAATGGCTCCGACTGGGTTGTGATTACGAGCGGGCCTTTAAAGCGCGGTATCCAGTTTTTAAGGAGAAATATATTGTCTCCGTGAGCATGGACAACAATTATAGTCCCCTTGTCATTCATCTCAATGAAACTTTCGTCACAGCCGTCAAGATCAGTGAATATCGCATCCGGAAGTATGCCTGCCTTATATAGTCTCTCGGATGCGGCATCTGCGGCGAGAACTTTTCCTTTTATTTTCTTTATGTCCGGGTCGAGGCAGGGTGCGTTTCCGCATACTGTCACTGTACTGCCCTCACAGAGTTTTTTTAAGAGATTTATATCATCTCTGTCAGTAAGTTCAGATGACAGGACGGCGGCTTTCTCATCCCCTTCCCTCTCAAATCCAAAATAGTCGAGTATTTTTGTGTAATGGGGTTCCCAGTCTTTAAATTTCATTTGGCTCTTTTTTGTTTATTTCTACGAGGTCAGCAAAACGTTCGAGAATCGGTTCAATTACAAGTGCGAGAAGTTCTTCCTTGTTCTTCACAAGGGAAAAAGAGTTGAGCGGTATCCGCGCTGCCGCCATTGTGGAGTGGCCTCCGGCCTCACCGATGTCGGAGAATGCCTCTTTTAAGACATTGCCTACATGTAGCCTTATGTCCTTGTTTCTCGCCGATATGGTAATAAATTCTTCCCCTATGCCGTATGCGATCGCTGTGTTTATGCCTTCAAGCTGGATCATCAGGTCTGCGGCCTGCGGAATTATGTCGCGGTTTCTGACATATCCGACATTTGTGAAGAGATAACCGCTCTGGACTTTCCTGTTCCTGATAGCATTGCCAAAACCTTCCAGGGTCTCCGGCGACATTGAGGGTGATGTAATCTTGCTGAGGAGATCTCCGTCTGTCAGGGGCAGGAGGTATGCGGCATAATTGAGATCCTGTGGTGTTGTGTTTCTGGAAAAATCCCTTGTGTCTGCCCTGATCCCGTAAATAAGTGCGGTTGCAACCTTCTGGTCAATTGATATGCCGAGTTCCTGTATGTACTGTGTTATTATCGATGCTGTTGCACCTGCATTTGGTCTGATGTCAACAAATTCGGCCGGAACCGCCTGTTCGTTATCCGGAGGCATGTGGTGGTCAACTATTATATTGACATGGATGTTGTCGGGTACTGAATTGTTTATACCTGGTCCTGGTGAGTCAACAAGTGCAAAATAATCACATTCATTTATGACTTCTTCGGAGTATTTCACCATCTCTATGTCAAGAAGGGTGACAAATGCCCTGTTCTCCTGATGACCTATTTTGCCATCATATACGATTCTGCATTCAAGTTTCCCGCCGCTCGCGCTTTTTGCAATTGCACAGAGGCCCATTGCGCTTGATATCGCATCCGGGTCCGGGTTGGCATGTAGAAATATACCCATTATTCCTTCACTTTCTGAGAGGAAACGGTAGAGTTTTCTTGCGAGTCTTGAAGAGTGAAGTTTTCTGATATGGTGTACTGCGGATTTTGCAAAGACTTCCTGCGGATAAAGTGTTATGTCTGCACCGGCCTGTTCGAGGAAGGAGAGACTTAACCTGTCAACAGCTCTTGCGATTACGTAAGCCGATGGATAGATATCCTTTACCGTCTTTACTGCTTCGAGGTTGGCATTTTTATCGCTTGAAAGGACAAATACGACTTCCGGAGCCGGTAGTGACTCCAGAAAATCGTTTTTCTGTATGTCGCGGACTATTGCTTCGTAGTTTTGATCTCTTAAATCCTCGACTCTCTTTTCATCGGAGTCGATGATTATGATCTCATCAGAATCATGCGCGAGTTCTTCAACGACATTATAACCGATGCTTCCACAGCCAAGGATGAGGTACTTCACCTTATCCGAGGAGCCATTAGGCAGGCTATCTGGCATGTAACATCATATATCTACTTCTGGATTTATTAAGGGATTTCCGAAATCTATATATCGTCACGGATGCAAGATATGTGAGCGCAAAGGCGCAGTTGTGGGCCTGTAGCTTAGTCAGGCAGAGCGACGGACTCTTAATCCGTAGGCCAGGGGTTCAACTCCCTTCAGGCCCGTTACAACTTCTTTTCAGGGTTTTTTCCGGTAATTACAATTATGCTGCTTTTTTTTATTTCCAAAAAAATCTGTTGTCTGTACTGTAGCGGCAGCTGCACTTTCACATCCTGGTGATGCCTGCATCTCTTCTGATCCTGCCGGAAGCACGTTTTAAAACGCTCTCCGTTTCCTTCCGGAAATTTCTGCGCTTAGATTCTGCACTATAATTAGCAGACCATAACCGGCGTTATTCTCCCTTCACCGGTTAAGCGGTGGAGATCAAAACCGAAAGTTCTAAAATGCCGTATGTGTTAGTTATATAGGCGCAGATGCGCAGTTGTGGGCCTGTAGCTTAGTCAGGCAGAGCGACGGACTCTTAATCCGTAGGCCAGGGGTTCAACTCCCTTCAGGCCCGTTACAACTTCTTTTGTGAAATTTCTGAAATAATTTAAGTGGTTTTTATTCTGTAAAAATAGATTTCGGTCTTATTCTGCTGCCCAAAGGCTTATTCTCCAATCATAACCAGCATATCCTCAAGGCTTGGATAGTGTGACTCTATCTTTTTAACTCTGCCGCCGCCCTTTGCGACAACATTCGTCAGATTGCTTAAGTCGTCCACATCCTCAACCGTTGCCGAGATAATTCCGGCAGACTCCGAATAGTCGCCAATAACGCCTTCGAGGAGATCCCGGTCATCAAGAACAAATTCTATCTCATATGATACAGAACCGAATTTACTTCTAAGTTCATCCATATCTCCAAGGGCGAGGGTTTTGCCTCTTCTGAGTATGAGCACCCGGTCACAGATCTCCTCCACCTGGTAGAGATTGTGCGCCGAGAGAATGATCGTCTTCTCCCCTTCATCTTTAATCTCACGCAGGAATTCGCTTATGTAACGCGATGTCATCGGGTCAAGGCCGGATGTCGGTTCATCATATACAAGAAATGAAGGGTCATGCATAAGTGACCTCGCAATGGCCGCCTTTCTCTTCATACCCTTTGAAAATTCGCCCATCTTTTTGTCGCCCGGATCAAGCTTCAGCTTGGAGAGGAGCTCCCGGCTCTTCTTTCTGATCTCTTCATCTGAAAGGCCGTATATCTCGCCGAAAAACGCAAGGTAACTCCAGACATTCATATTTTCATAAAGCCTGGATTCTTCCGGAAGGTAGCCCAGAGTTCTCTTGTGCAGGTCCGGATGCCTGACTACGTCCACCCCGTTGATCTCAAGTTCACCGGAAGTCGGCTTAATAAGCCCGGACATGATCTTTAGCAGTGTTGTCTTCCCTGCACCATTATGGCCTATTATTCCAAATATTCCGGGTTTATCGAATTCAAAGTCAACTCCGTCAAGAGCTGTGAATCCGTCAAAGTCCTTTACGAGAGATTGGGCGCGAATCATCACTATCAGGGATTACTTTACACCATTTTTTAATAAAGATTCCTGTTGCGGCGGGCACAGTCTGATTTATCATCTCTGCACTTTTTTGGTTGCCGCACTCTAAATCTTCTTATATAATCAGCCTAATAGAAGAAACAGAGATAAGGGTGGACTTACGCAATTACCATCCCTGCAATAATAATTCGCCGCATAACTGGTATGTGTTATACCATTCCGCAAACTTTGAAAATATTATATCAGCTGAGGGGAGAAGGGAAGAATGGGAACTGCTCTGAGAAATATAGGTACACTTTCTAAATGGGAGATAAAGCGTTTTGCCGGCACGATGAGCCGGGATGTCCTTCCCATATCCATTGTCCTCTTCATTCTGCTGATTGCGGCAACCGGACTTACACAGCAGAGCGGCATGCACCTCCAGGACGACATATATACCGCCGGGATTGACAGCGCGGATGCTGCATCCGTCCTTGCAGGTGATGAGAGATTTCAGATATATCTGATTGATCCTGCATCCGCCTCAGCCGGAGCATATGGTTATTTTGATATTACAATTATTGACGGTATTGTGTCACGCCTGGATACGGAGAAGGCGTCTGCTGCCTTAAACGCCCTTGACAAGGACTATACACGGTACAAAACTGCCGTGTACAATCGTGAAAATGATATATTTGCCGTATATCCGCTGCTCATTGACGAGCAGTATGTAATAAGTGAACTTGACTTTCTTGCAACCCAGAGCGGGCAGCTTGCAGTATCTCCGCCAAACCCTTTCAGGGCGCCCGTACCCTCACTGCCGGCAGAGTATGTGACTCCGCCTGCCGATGCCAGAAATATCAACCCTGAGGAGTTCCGGTTCGGACTTATTGAGGGTGAGGGGGAAGACAGCCGGATATCAAGATATACCGATATGCTCACCTCTTCGGGAGAAAATGCACTTGAGTACAAGACACCTTCGCAGCTTGCACCGCCGCTCCCGTTCGACTCGATAATACTGGTATTCGTATTTGTATTCCCGCTCTACTTCACGTCACAGTTCTTCATGATGAGTATTATGAATGAGAGGATAGGCAGAAGCGGTGAGGCGCTGCTTGCCTCACCGGTTCCCGGATGGCAGATAATCCTTGGGAAAGGAATTCCTTATTTCCTGATGATGCTTGCGATATCAACCATTTTAACTGCCCTTACAAGCGGGGAGTTCATAATTCTCCTGCCGCTCATTCCGGTGATATTCTTCTTCCTTGCCAATGCCCTATTTATCGGGATGACGGCGAGGAGCTTTAAGGAGTTATCCTTCATATCTATCTTCTTCTCCACCGTTGCAACATCGTATATCTTCTTCCCGAGCATCTTTGCAAATATCCATGTGGTAAGTCTCGTATCACCCCTTACCCTGATAATCCTTCAGCTGCAGGGCGATGGCTTCACATTTTATGATTTTCTCTACTCAACATCATTGTTTTTCATCACCGGAGCAGTGATCTTTTACCTCTCAGCAAAGAACTTCACCGAGGAGAGACTCTTTAACTACCACAGGCTTATTCCAAGGTTAAGGGAGTTTATCCGGACAGTTATATCCGATAAATGGACAAACTCTTCCCTCTTTGCAATAAGTGCAATTTCTGTTCCATTTGTATTTATGGCGCAGATGATGGTTCTCGTGCTCTTCTTCAATCTGCCGATGCCGTATTCACTGATTGCCATACTTATATCTGCGGCGTTCATTGAGGAACTTGCAAAGTCGGTAGGGGTCTATACTCTCTATTATACATCTCCGGAATATTTCAGTCTGAGAAATATCATTGCCGCCTCTTTTGTGATAGCGCTTGGCTTTCTTGCGGCAGAAAAGCTCCTCTTATTTGCGACCCTCGCTGAGATTACGGAGTCGGTATTCGGCGAGATTATGTTTGCAAGCCTTCAGGTGCTCTGGCTTCCGCTCTCACTGCATATGGTTGGCGTTCTGACGACCATATCATGCCTTAAAATCGGTGGGAGGCGTGCATATGCCTTTGGGCTGATTGCGGCGACTATAGTTCATGTCCTGTATAATCTCTATTTCATTTTAGGATGGGGTGTGTAGAAATGAAGAGAAGAAACTGCGTTATCATCGCCAAAAAAGAGGTTCAGGGTCTTTTTTCTGAGAAGACAATAGTCCTTGCCATACTGCTTCAGCTCTTTATCGCCATGTTCTCATCATTTCTCCTTGTGGGACTGGCGTCAATGTATAACCCTGACTCGATAAGCCGGTATTCGACCATTAAATATCCTGTCGCGGTTACTGGAAATATCACATCGCCCCTCACAGGCGAACTTGCCTCCAATGACAATTTTGTCATCTATGATATGGAGCTTGGCACCGCACTCGCTGCTTTAAAGGAGAGAAAACTCTCAGCGGTCATCTGGATTCCCGGAATTGAGGAGTATTCGGCAGATCCGATCACAATCACTTTGTATGTAATACAGAATGACATCCAGTCAAGCATTGTGAATGTGAAACTGAAGGATGCCCTTTTAGATTATGAGGACAGGCTCAGAGAGATCCGGCAGGCAAGGCTTGAGTTTAAGCCTGTTGAACTTGTACTCCCTGAGACAAACCCGTCAAGCGACTTTTATGAGTTTGTGTACGGCCTTCTGATTCCACTGCTCGTCTTTATGCCGGCGATAATCTCCGGTGCGCTCATAATTGACCTCATCACTGAGGAGTACCAGCAGGATACCCTTGAAACCCTGATGTCAACCCCGGTAACCTTCCCTGAGATGATCTGGGGCAAGACTGCCGCATGCCTGCTGCTCGTGCCCGTGCAGTCTGCGGGGTGGCTTCTGCTCCTGATGGCCAACGGGATTGCAATAAGCGGTTTTATACCGATAATTCTTCATGTCACCGCCGGTTCTATGGTTATAATTCTTATCGGGGCGCTTATAGCCCTTAAATATCGTGAGAGGACGAATGCCCAGTTTATATTCTCAACAGCCCTCGTGGTCGTCATTCTCGCATCACTGGCAGTGCCTCTCAATCCGGCAAATCTGATTGTCAGGCTTTCGGTTGACTCTATAGGGCCGGTTCACTGGCTTGTTCTTGCAATGGTCGTAGGTGTATGTATAATTCTCTCGTATTTTATGACCGGATATGCAAAACGGGTTGAAGGTAAGGTTATCTAAACCCGCTCTCCTGCTTTTCCGCAACTTTAAGGGCATTATCTGTCTATTTTCTTCTCCGGTTTTTTTCAGAAGTGATATATTTTATCTGCTGTTAATGTTCTGCATGGATAAATTCAGGTTATCTTCAGCTTTTGCAGGTTCTACTTTTCCGAAAGCCTGTGTCCTTATACTTCTGGCCCTGCTTCTGGCAGTCTCTCCTGTCTCTGCACAGGCGGCAGATTCCATGACTATTGAGTCGTCACAGGAGAGTGCACAGATTGGTGATATTGTCAAGTTAAAGGGTAAGTCCGGTGGTGATATGAATTCAGCATCTGTCTATCTCTTCATTACAGGGCCGGACCTTCCTGAGGGCGGAACCACACTTGAAGGGGATCTCCGTCACGCACGGATCCCCCATCATCAGATATATTCAGGCGGTGCTGAATGGGATTATTCATGGGATACAGGTCTTGTCGTGGGCGGACTTGATGAGGGCATTTACAAAATTCATGTGACAACACTTTCCGACAATGAAAAAGCGCTCTCATCCGGAAATTACGCCGTCACTGAGATTGAGATTATAGATCCAAACGGGAAGAAGAACCAGTCCCCCGCAGGAATTTTTATAATTCTCATCGCACCTCTCATTGCAGGTCTGTTTTTCTTAACCCGGAAGGATTCCGGTTCAGAAAAATAATATTTCTTTATTTCCTGTAGTGGTCCCTCTTATCCGGATGACTGCGGGCAGATTTGTAATTTTTATCTTTATTGTTGTTTTTTATCATATTTTTGCTCTTTATTTGTCTGCGTTCAGAATTCCGGCAAGTATTTATATATTATGGCTGAATTACTTCTGATTATTATGGTTTCAGGAAAAATGAAGTGTTTTGCTGTTGCCCTGCTATGTCTTGCGGCATTATCAGGTTCTGCTTCAGCAGAAATTGTAGGAAATCAGGTAGGCTGGTACACCTTCCATACAAATGTGGACGGGGCAACCATCTACGTTGACGGCCTTGCAGTCGGAACGACAGTGAACCAGCAGTACACCTATACGGTATATCTGGACGGCAGTCCGTCAAGCATGCCTAAGACAGCATACGCAGCCAAGTCCGGCTACCAGAACAGCCAGGTTACAAACCTGAATACTCCGTCTGCCGGAGAGACTGTTGATTATTATTTCACATTAAATCCGCAGGGACCGACAACAGGTTCTGTTTATGTATCATCGTCCCCAACCGGTTCTGCACTCTATGTTGACGGATCGTACTACGGGCTTACTCCACATTCTGTTGACGGACTCTCCGCAGGTACGCACTCTGTAAAGGTTACAAGGTCCGGCTACCAGGACTGGGGTTCAACAGTTTCAGTCTCGGCAGGGCAGCAGTCTTCAGTTACGGCAACCCTTGTTCCGGTTAACGACCACGGAACTATTGCAGTCACCTCAACACCAACCCGTGCTTCCGTTTATCTTGACGGCAGCTATCAGGGGCTATCTCCGGTTACGATCTCCGGTGTTGTGAAGGGCGCACATGTAGTTGAGCTTAACAAAGCCGGTTACTATGAATGGTCAGGGCAGGTCAATGTCTATGCCGGACAGGTGACCACAGTATCAAGGACATTATCCCAAATTCCAAACCCTTCAACAGGCACACTGTATATCTCTTCAACACCGAGCGGGGCATATATCTACCTTGACGGGTCATATATCGGCGTCACGCCGTACTCAGGCAGCTATGTTGTTGACAATGTCGCGAGCGGAACACATACCGTAACTCTTAAACTTTCAGGCTATTCAGACAAATCCGTCTCAACATCAGTTATGGGCGGCGGAACGGCAACTGTTTCTGTGAATATGGATTCAACCACACCCACTCCGGCGGCAACAGGGACACTTGATATCACATCCAACCCAACAGGTGCAAATGTCTTTATCAATAATGAATACAAGGGCATTGCACCTTTCCAGCAGTCAATGGCAGCAGGTCAGTACAGTGTTACCTTCAGGCTCACAGGCTACTCTGATTCAACAGTTACCGCAACTGTCAATGCAGGCGGTACATCCTCTGTTCAGGGCAATCTTGTGCCTGCCGCACAGCCTACAAAGAGCGGGCTTCCTCCGTTTGCAGTAATCGGAGCAGTTCTTGCAGCAGGGTTTGTATTCTGCATTGGAAAAGTAAAGAGAGAGTAAAATTACCGGGATAATATTCCGGTTCATAACAGACATTTTTTTTCCGGTTCGGACAAAGACTAATTAGAAATGAAAGTCTCTGTCATCTCACCTGAAATATACACATACGGAGCCATGCTCATAGGCGGCATTCTCCGTGACAGTGGTCATGAGGTAAAGATAGCCAATAACTTTGCCGGCGATACTGAGGATATAGTTCTAATCAGCCTTTATTCCACCCAGCATCTTCTTTCACCGGAGATTAGGGAGTTTATCCGTAATAAGAGGTCACAGGGCGGAACGGTTGTAATCGGCGGGCCTGTCTCGGCATATCCTGAGATGGTTATAGGTGAACTTGAGCCTGACTTTGTCGTCATTGGTGAAGGTGAGGAGACAGTCCCTGAGTTATTTAGCACCGGATTTTCAAAGGATATAGCCGGAATTGCCTTTATGGATGATTCGGGGATTGTAGTCCGTCCTAAGAGGGGGCAGGCATCTGTGGACCGTGGCCTGCCTCTTATTCCGGATGACATCAGTGCCCAGAGCATCCGCGGTGCATCTGCATATATTGAGACGCACAGGGGGTGCACAGGCGCCTGCACATTCTGCCAGGTTCCAAGATTTTTTGGCCGGAATATCAGGAGCAGAAATCTTGACGATATCCTGGCTGAGGTTAGGGAATTTAAGAGGATGGGTGCTACGAGGCTCTCGGTCTCCGGTGGGACGGGATCACTGTACATGGCTGATGACGGGAAGTTCAATGAGGATGCCTTTGTCGGGCTTTTAAAAGAGATGGCCGCTATTATGGGGCCAAATAATATATCATCGCCGGATATCAGAGTGGACTGCATAAGCGAGAGGGTGCTTGATGCCATCCGGGATTATTCGATCGGCTGGGTATTTTTTGGTATTGAGTCCGGGTCTGACAGAATATTAAGGGATATGGGCAAGGGTGCGACTGTTCAGGCTGCATCTGATGCAGTTTTTGCGTGCCGGGATCACGGGCTGAAGGTCGCCGGGAGTTTCATTGTCGGCCATCCAAAGGAGACTGAGGAGGACTTTGAGCTTACCAGAGATTTCATAACCGGGCATTCCCTTGATGATGCCTTTGTCTCGGTTGCAGAACCTATCCCTATGACACCGCTTGCCGATCTTGTGCTGAAGACGCCCCGCTCTGAAAATCCTGTTTATACTCCTCATAACGGCGAATATAAATCACTGAAGCTTACTGAAGCCGAAGCGAGGTCGTTTGATCTTCAGATGCATGCAGATATGTTCAAGCCGGGACTTCATGTGGTGACAGATGAGGTATTCAATGCCTATCTTGCAGGCGTAAGAAAAGACGGGGAGGAGGTCAGGGCTGCAACTGAGCTTTTATTCCGGTATTATGGTCATGAATAGCGGCTGAATCTCCTCTTTTCCTCTATTTATGGTCCTTTTTTTCTTCCGGAATTTTTCTTCCGGCTATTAATTATCTCTGTCAGTTCTTCCGGTTTTTCTCTGACTATTTCCTGAATTCCTGCATATATGCCGCCTGTAGCACCGTCAAGTGTCAGATGATCTCCTTCCTTAAATTCCGATCTGCCTATAGTGCATATTTTTCTCTGCGGGATTATCTCAAGTTGCCTGCAGTTTACTATGCACACCTTTCCCATTTCCCTTGCAACAACGGCGGCATGGGATGTTACTGCGCCTCTCTTTGCAAGCAGTCCGCTGCATAGCGATATTGCGTTTATGTCATCCGGAGAGAGGAACTCCTTAACGAGTATAACAGTATCATTTTTTCCAAGAATTTCTGCCTTTTTTTCACTAAATGCTATCCTTCCGGATACTGCGCCAAGTGATGCTGAACTGCCGTATCCTGCCGGAATTTCATCTGAGTTTATCTTTTCGGTGTATATTCTGTCAGTCCGGATATTCTCTGTCAGTTTTATGCCCTCATCCTCACTTATAGTGCCTTCTGAGACAAGACTGGAGGCGATCTTCAGCCCGGCGATATCTGCCCTTTTGCCGTCTCTTGTCTGAAGTATGTAGAGTTTTTCGTTTTCAACGGTAAATTCAAAATCCTGCATATCCCTGTATCTCTTCTCAAGGACTCTGCCGGCACTGATTATTCTCTCTGAAAGACCGGGTATTTTACGGTCAATCTCCTCTTTTTTTATTCCGTTGAAATACCCTGATACGATCTCCCCGCCCTGGCACCCATACTGAAAATCGATAACAGAGATGTCCTCGCCTGTCCAGGGATTTTTTGTAAAGGCAACTCCTGAACCTGATCTTCTGTTAATATTGCCAAATACCATTGTCTGAATTGTAACGGCAGTTCCGCTGTATTTTATCTGCGGGTTTAATCTCTTGAAGTCTTCTGCCTTTTTGTCAGTCCATGAGTCAAGGACTGCTTTTACTGAGTATTCTATAGTCTTTTTTGGATCTGAGATGACCTCATTCAGAATATTTTCCGGATATAATTTCTCAAACTCCTCTGAAATACTTCTTAATGTGTCATAACAGAGATATTTCTCCTCTGTAATTTTCTCTTCAGAGAGATATTCGCTGATGATTTTCTTATATACGCTTCCGGAATGGCCAAGCACAGTGCATCCAAACGATTCCAGAAACCTTCTGTATAAATCCCATGCAAACCGTGGATTTCCGGACGAAAAAATAACCCCTTCAATTGTCTCCCTGTTGATACCTGCATTGAGTACGGTCTCCATTATTCCCGGCATGGATGCCGCCGCACCTGATCTGACCGATAATATTAGCGGATTTTTCCTGCTGCCCGTTTCTTTTCCGGTCATATCCTCAAGATATGATATGCCCTGGCTTACATGGCTGTAATACCAGTCTGGGAGGTGCCTGTCATTTTCGTAATATTCCCTGCAAAGTGAAATTCCGAATGTGAAACCCGGAGGTACTGCAAGTCCCGTGCCTGAAAGTCCGGTTAGTTTTGCTGTCTTATTGCCGAAAAATTCTGCCGGAACTTCAGTGTCGTCTTCTTTTCCGAAATATACCACTCTGTCATTTTGTTTCATAACCTGCACCTATCTGTTCAGGTTTTCAAGGACATTTTCCCGAATCAGAAATGCCGATTTCATCAGTGAGTTCACTGCTTCTTCCATACCCTTTGTGATTTCGGATGAGACCATTGCCTCCCTGAAATTTTTGGAATTAAGCATAATACTCTTCTGCACATCTCTGAAAGCCCTGTCACATATCTCCTCAGTCTCAACCACCATATCAACGGAGAGGAGAAAGGCATTCATCTCATCGTCCGGGTTTTTGCCACTTATAATGCTGAAAATATGTATGGTCTTTTGATATTGCATACAGCTTTCGTTTACAGTATCGGCCATTCTGATCATATCTGACAGAATGTCACTGTCTGATATAAGCGGCGGGTCAAATCCACAGACGGATATGGAGTCTTCAATATAGTCAAGGGCATCATCAGAGAGACTTATCAGTTCTGAGTAAAATGCGCCGTCCTTCATTCTCTTTGTAACCGCCCGAACGCGGTTTACAATATCGTCTGCTCTTCTCTCCCGGAATTTTGCCCGGTTTATATTCTTCAGACAGAGTTTTTCCCCTCCTGACTGTATTGATTCAAGTGATTGCAGGAGCAGTTCTGATTCTGCTGTGATTAGTGATGCATGTTCGGCGATAATGTCAAGTAGGCTTTGCCGTGCCGATTTTATCTGCCGGAGCAGCAATGCTTTGATCTCGTCTTTTATGAATAATTCAGGTTTTTTTTCGATAAGGCCTGTTGAGGCGGTCATAAGCAGGCATCTGAAGAATTCAGACGCCCTCTCCCGTCCGAGATAGATGTGCAGGGGTTCACCATATCTTATCGGCACATCTGCGGCAATTTCAAGTGCTTCGTAAATGAGGGTGGACCCGCCAAGTACGAGAAAACCCCGGTGCCCGTAATTGTTGTCTGCGGCCCATATGAGGACTTTTATGCAGTCGCTGCTCCTTAAAAATTTTCTGAGGTTTTTCCTTGCTTTGTTCCAGTCTATCAGGAATACAATTCTTGATCCGAGGAATTTCAGGAATTCATCAGTCCCGGTTTTATTATCTGCATAGAAGGTTCCTTTCGCCAGGAAAAATATATCCTTTTCAAAATCTGTTACATTTTTTGATCTGGTATCGTTCCATAATATGGCATGGTTTCTGAAGAGCGATCTGAAAAAATCAAGTCTTTGGCGGTGGATGTCGGTATAATTGAATGTAATTCTGCCATCTTTTACTTTTATGACAATTACATGTGCATCTGTTACGCCTATGTCGTTTTGAATTATCAGTCCTTCACTGGTGGAGGTTGCGGTGGTGTCAAGTCCCGGATGTCCGAACTTTAATATTCTGGTGGAATTTAAGCCTTCCATAAATGCTTTCAGATGCACAATATCTGATTCATTTATCTTACAGACCTTTGCTCTGTCAATCTCCTCATGGCTTAAACCTGCCTGCAGATCATTCAGGGCTTTGTGAATGTCCATTACGAGGATGTGCATGGAGTCACCTTTTTTACGTATCCCTGATATCAGTTGTGAGATGGTATTTCCCGTTATTATACTGTCGGATATTTCCGGAATTCTGCCTGAGATTGTCTCATATCTTTCTTTAAACTCCTCTGCGGGCGGATATCCGGAGATTGAGAGCGGTTTAATCATTTCATCGATGCACTTACCAATATCCGAGACTATTTCTGATGAACCGGGGATGAAATATATATCCTCCTCTTTCAGTGATGATTCAAAAATGACATTTTCCGGTTTATCATTTTTATCAGATCTTTTCTGAAAATCTTCTTCCGGAATCTGCGGCAGGGTGGCTGGATTGTCAGCATAGGATTTTGCAGCCTGAAGGAGTGAAAAATAATATTTTATCCTCTCGTTTGCCTCAATTGCAGAGTTGATATACAGCGGCAGAAGAATACTCTCTTCTCCAATCTCTCTGATGATCTTTTCCTTTCCCGGCAACAGAAATCCTCCCTTTCTGAGTTATAGTAATCTTAAACTCTGATAAATTTTCCTGACCGGAAAGGTGCATTGTCAGGCAGAGTCTCCGGTGTGAGTAGAGGGCAATTCAATGAAAAAAAGAGTTTTGAATGAGTTTATTGTGATTTTATTCCCGGACTCTACTGTTTGTTCTTTTCCATATATGCCGTGATGCGAACCCTGACATTTTCTCTCAGGTTTTCATAAAATACTGCATAGTCATACATATGGTACACGCCTTTCGGGAACGTGACGCTCTTTGCCGGAAGTTCCTCAGGGTTTGATATATCTGTTATTACAAGAGCATTGCCTACTACCTGTGCTGCTGCAAAATTACTGTACCTGTCTGGTTTTTCCGGGTGCTCATGTTTAAAGAATGCAGCTCCAAGATTGGCAGAAGCAGGAGCAAAAGTGGTGTCGGTCTTCCAGTTAAGGGGGTTTACGACATAAGTTCCGGGTATTATTGTCGGCGCTTCCTTCTCCTTATCCTTTTCATCTGAGATGGTGTTGTACACGATGAAACATCCGGTATCATCTGCATTCTCACTGATCCTCATGAGGGGGTTTATCTCAAGATCGTCCGGAGTTATGGAATAGCCTATGGTATAGGCTGCCACAAGCCTATTTAGTGATTCAGCATCCCCGGTCAGGAGTTCTCCTGCCTTTGAGAGTTCAACCGTCCTGACAGATCCCTGGCTGTGTGCTGCAAGAATTATCGGCCTCTCGCCTTTATTGAAATTTTTCAGGAAGTAGTCAAATGCCCGGATGAGATCCTGCTGGCCCAAATCGAAGATTGGCTTTGCAGTGGTAAGCATTACCGGATTAATTTTGACATTGTTCTGCCTGTAATAGGGTGCGTAAATGTTGGCCTGGCCGTCAAATATGCTCGCCTGCTCAACGATTGTCCACTCTGCCTTATCCCTTAGTTTTGGGTCTTTTATGTCCATTAAGTAGGTGTTGTCATCAGAGAGGATAGTCGGATAGATCCAGAATACGTCAACAGCCTGTTTATCGCTGCTGAAGTATTCCGGGAGGGATACCCAGCTGTCAGGGCTTTCATAGTCCGGAGCATCCGGAACGTCATTTTCCGGATCAAATGGGGGAAGTGTTACTGGAATGCCTAATTTCTGTCCTTTTAAGTCTTTTATTGTCATCATATCTCATCCTCCCGGATGTTAACTGTTACAGGTAACCTGTATTTTTAAAGAATTTTATATTTTGGGTTTTTATCTGCCCCAAGTCCCGGATTATTTTATATTCTGAAATACTGCTATTGCCTGTCAGAATACACAATTAATTTATCAGCGGAGTGAATACATTTAAACAAGTCTGAGATGTTTGCACGTTTAATTGAGAAACTTCCTGAGAAGTACCGTGACTATTTTATATTCTTAGGTCCCGGCCTGCTTTTAGCCATCGCCGCCGCAGGTGAGAGCGGGATCGCAGAAGCGGTTGAGATTGGTGCACATTTCGGTTTTGAACTGATATGGGTCGTCGTCCTGACAATTATCTTTAAGTTTGCGTTCGCAAACGGAATTGCACGTTATACCTTTGCAACCGGAGAGACGATATTTGACGGGTTCAGGCGGCTCCCAGGCCCTTCAAACTGGGGTTCGTACCTGGTAATGATAATTTATTTCCTTGAGATGTTCGCATTTGGAGGAATGCTCATCTATGCCGGAATATTTCTGGATTATTTCATCCCCGGAATATGGCCCTCGTGGTTTATCGGTGTCTCTTCCATTGTTGTTATTCTCTTCCTGCTCTGGAAGGACTCATATGAGCGGGTTGAAAAGCTCGTAATCTTTCTTGTTCTTGGTCTTTTTATTGCGATAATATACTGCCTCTTTGAATTTTCACTTCCCTATGGTGCGATAATTGAAGGGTTTAAGCCCGATATTCCGGAAGGCTCAGTCATCGCTATTATGGCTATGATGGGTGCTGTCGGGTCAGGACTGAATCTTCTATTATATTCAACATGGCTTCATGAGAAGATGGAAAGCACTTCTGAGGAGATAAATTATAGGAGGTTTTTAAAGAGCGTCAATCTCGATCTCTGCATTGCATTCTCAATTGTGGGAATTATTACATTTCTGTATATGACTCTTGGCGTCAGTGGCTTTGCAGTCTCATATCTCGGCCACGGCGAGGCGATAACAATTGACAGTATGGTCTCCCAGGTGCTCTATGTCCTTGCATACATCCCTTATGGTGTTATGATCTTTCTGCTCTCCGGATACCTGATCATGTTTGGTGCGACCCTTTCAGGTATGGACGGGCGTGCGAGGGCTATATCTCATATTATTAAAAGTTCAACCGCAGTAAAGAGCAGTGAGAAGGTTATCTACAGGGTCTGCCTTCTTCTCTTTACCATAGTTATTCTGACTGCAATGTTTCTCTTTGATCCGGTGGCACTTGTGCATCATACTGCTGCATTTGCCTCGGTGATGTTTGGCATACTTGGCTTTATGATAATATATCTCGATCTTAAACTGCCTGAATATGCCCGCGGGAGCAGGTTATGGATTCTTATCACAGGTGCAGGCAGTATTGTATTTTTGTATGTCGCAATGATTCTTGAGTCGAGTATTCTGACATTCGGTCTGCCGCTAATTGAGAGGCTCCTTGTTATCGGCTTTGTTATCTATGCCTTTTCAAAGACCGGGATGTTTCAGAAGTTCCTTGACGGGAGGGCGGATTATCTTGACCGCATCTGGGCCGTAGCAATTTTTGGCGCAATATCCATCTACGGTACATATCGAGGTATTCCGTTTGATGGCCTTATAATCAATTTCAGGGATACGGGTCCTGCAGTCGCCGGACTTTTGGGCGGTCCGCTTGTGGGCGGGCTTGCAGGAGTGATCGGCGGACTTTACAGGTACTCGTCCGGAGGATGGACTGCCACTGCCTGCTTTGCCGGGACTGTCGCCGCCGGAATTATAGCCGGATTATATATGAGATGGACAAGGGGCAGGCTCACATATTATCATGCAATAATTCTTGGAATTATTATTGAGAGTGTACATATTCTTGTGCTTTTGCCGCTTTTAACTGAAGGGATAACATTTGAGCAGTACGTTGGTGTGGTTGTCAGTGCATTCCCGTCAATGGTTGTTGCAAATACTGTCGGGCTTCTTATCTTTGTATATATCCTCAGTGATCAGGGCCGTGAACTCCTGTATGAGAGGTTTTACGAGAAATATTCCGGCAGAATACGTGATGACCCGGCAGGGGGCGGAATTTCTTCCGAAGAGAAGAGATCATATCTTATGTGTAAGCTGAATTTCTTTAAAACCGGTGCAGACAAGGGTAATGAGTCTGATTCGTGGAATTCCGGTGATAAGGAAGGAGTGACTCCGGCGGGAGATGACAGTTTTACGGAGGCGGATAAATGAGGCCCGGAAATATACGTGATATTCTGACGCCTGTAAATATTGCCGGTATAATAATTGTGGGGCTTGTATTATTCTTCTCTGCTTATGATATACTGGTAATTGAGTCTTCTGATTATCCTGATGAGATTGTTGTCGGGGCAATTCTACCGCTTTCAGGTTCTCTCTCTAATTATGGTGAGGATTTTAAGCGGGGCATTGATATTGCTGTTCTGGAGATCAATGAGGGCGGCGGCATCTTTGGAAAAGAGCTGGTGGTTGACTATTTTGACAATATCGGCAATCCCTATATGAGCAAGTGGGCGATTAATTACTATGCAGATAATGGAATTCCTGCGGTTATCGGTGCCGTTTCAAGTACTGCAACGATGGCAATCGCACCGATTGCTGAAGAGAGGGGTATTGTTCTGATCTCACCTTCGGCCACAAATCCGTCCCTTTCAGATTATAAAAATTATGTCTTCCGGACAATTTCATCAGACAAATACCAGGGGCGTGGTATTGGAAGACTGCTCTCAGTGCTCCATCCGGAATTAAAACGGGTTGCTCTCATTTATTCTGATGATGACTATGGGAGGGGGCTTAAAGAGTCTGTCTTTGAGACTTATCCTAAGTACGGCGGCCATTTTATAATGGTTGAGAGCTTTGATCCAAAGGCTGCCATTTACAGCGATCTTGCTGAGAAGATTAAGGCCGCAGATCCGGACGGTATAATTCTTATCGGCTATTATGAGCAGGCGGTTTCGATTCTTGAGGCTGCGGAGGATGCCGGGATTGATGCAGTCTGGTTTGGCTCTGAAGGGCTTATCGATGACGGGCTTATTGAGGAGATTGGGCCTTATTCTGAGGGTCTTACTGCAACGATGCAGTCCAGTCAGATCCATTCAGACAGATTTGAAAAGAAATATTATGAGATGTACGGGTCTGATGTCATAAACTGGCCGGTTCCTTACGGTTATGACACTACAAAGATTCTCTCCGAGGCGATTGCGGATGGCGGTTATGATGCTGATGAGATTAAGGATTCAATGAAGGAGATCAGGTATCTCGGACTCTGCGGCCCGCGTCATTTTGATGAGAACGGGGACATATATCCTGCATACGATGTTCTCACTGTAAGAAATGGTGAATGGGAGAGGATTAAATGGGGTGACATCGTCTCCCGTGAGTTAAAGGAGACTTATGAGCATTGAATCCGGAATTATGACCGCTTATGCGGTTTAAATCCGGGAATTTTTGTGTATTTTTTAGGGCCTGCGGTTTCAGGCAGGACTTTTTATTCTTTTTTTAAGGCTGTTTTTTCCGATTACGGCCAGGTATGCCGCTGCACTCAGGAGAATTATTGCAGCCCCTGACGGGACATCCAGGTAATATGAGATCATTATTCCGGTTGTTGTGAATACTGCTCCAAGTACAGCGGATATTATCATCATATTTTTTATCCCGGATGAGTATCTGTGGGCTATCGCCGCCGGAAGTGTGAGGAGTGCGATTACGAGTATTATGCCGACAATCTGTATGAGAACCACTACGGTGAGTGCAATCATACAGAGGAGAAGGAGCATAAACCGGTCGGTGCTGAGGTTCATTACGGTCGCGTACTCTTCGTCAAAGGTTACTGCCACCATCTGGCTGAAGAAGACGGCTACGATAATTATAACCGCAAGTGCCAGTATTCCAATCAGGATTATATCGGACGCGGGGACAAGAAGTATGTTTCCAAAGAGGTATGTCATAAGTCCGGGTGCATATCCGGGGGACATATAGACGAGCATTATTCCAAGTGCCATTCCTCCCGACCATACTGCACCAACGAGTGTGTCCAGGTTTTCGCCGGCCTTTTTCCTTATGTAGTTTATTCCGCCGGCGGTTGCGAGACTGAACAGTGCTGCACCTGCGATAGGTTCAAAACCGAAGAAGTAGCCTATGCCTATCCCGCCGAATGCAGCGTGTGATATGCCGCCTGAGAGTGAGACCATCTTTTTTACAATCACAAATGTCCCTGTGATCCCGCATATGATGCTTGCCAGGACTCCGGCTATGAGGGCATTTCTCAGAAATTCGTATGCAAATATTTCAAGCATGCATATCACCTCTTCTGTTGCTCTCTCCTTTCTGAGAGTCTCTCTTTTTCAGGTCTGAGACCGCCGCAGTTGTCCCTTTCATCATGCTCCTGAAATACCCGGTGCGGTATTCCGTGTGCTATGATGTCAACCGGACATTTATATGCAGAGTCCAGCATGTCCTGGGTGATCTGGTTTGTGTGATGTGTGTAAATTTTTCTGTTGAGGCATGCCACATAATCTATATCAGACGATATTACCCCGATGTCGTGGGTTACGAGGAGAATGGTCATCCTGTCATGGAGTTCTTCAAGCATTTTAAAGAACATTCTGTTTGTCGGGGTATCGACATAGACTGTGGGTTCATCCAGAAGAAGCATTTCAGGTTTTCCGGCAAGCGCCCTTGCGATTATTGCCCTCTGCTGTTCACCGCCGGAGAGGTCTGTGAGATTTCTTCCGGCAAGTCCCTCTATGCCGAGTATTTCTATGGATTCTTCTGCAATCCGGATGTCATCTTCGGAATATGTCTTTCTTATCCCTTTTATATGGCCCATTCTTCCGGAGAGCACCATGTCCATGACTGATATGGGATATCCGAATTCAAATGTCCTAAACTGCGGGACATAGCCTATGAGACTCCGGTTCTCCTCCGGCTTTTTGCCGAATATCTTCACTGAACCGGAGTCCGGCTTTATAAGTCCGAGTATGACTTTTAACAGAGTTGTTTTGCCGCCGCCGTTTGGCCCGATTATTGCGTGGAATTCGCCCCTGTTTATTGTAAGGTCAATATTGTCAAGGAGGGGATGACCTCCGCCCATGACGGTGAGGTTATTTATCTCAATTGCCGGTTCTTTCATAATTTTTATGCCTCTGAAAATACTTCGGCTGTGGTTCTCATGTTTTCGATATATTCTTCTTTTAAGGGGTCTGCTGTCATAACTCTGCTGCCTGTCTCTTCTGCGATGACTTCGGCACTTTTTATGCTGAACTGTGGGGAGATCAGAACTGTTTTTATGCTGTATTTCTCTGCCTGGTCTATAACTGATTTTATTCCGGCCGGTGTCGGTTCTTTTCCGTCTTTTTCTATTGATATGGTTTTAAGGCCGTATTCTTCTGCGAAATACCTCCATGCCGGGTGATAGACGAGGATGTATTCGCCTCTTCTCTCTTTCAGTTTATCTGATATTTCTGAGTTCAGGGTGTCAAGAAGACTGATATAGTTCTCTGCTCCGGATTCAAATTCTGCTCTGAGTTCCGGTTTTATCTCAGTGAAGCCTCTTTTCATGTTTTCCGTCATAATTTTTCCGTTTGAGACTGACAGCCAGATATGCGGGTCTGCATGGCCGTTTGTATTGGTCTCTCCTGAATCATCTTCTTCTGCTTCTGATGCTATGAATTTCACGCCTGATGAGCAGTTGATTATTTTCAGGTCCGGGTTAAGTCCGGTTATCCTGTCAAGCCAGTTCTCTTCGGTTTCAAGGCCTGACCCGACTATTGCGTAGGCGTCTGCTTTTGAGATGTCTTCAAGCGTTCCCGGTGAGGGTTCGTATGAGTGCGGATCTGCGCCGGGCGGTACAAGTGTTTTTACTGTTATATAATCTCCGCCGACTGCCTCTGCCATCTCTTTCTGTGGTGGTATGGTTACAAAGATAATTATGGTCCCGTCATCTTCTGTGCCGGAATTGTCATATCCGGGCGTTGTTTTATACTGGTCATCTGTGCATCCTGCGGCGATGAGAATTCCGGTGAGAATTAGCGTGATGATAAATATCTGATATTTTGGTTTCAATCTGTGGATACTCCCTGATATTGTGGTTAATGTTTCAGGATAAATTATTATTTTTTTGGTGTTCATATAGGTGCCCCTGAAATTTATTTGGATTCTGATAATTTTCGTTCTTTATTTTGGGTTTTGATTTCATCGCCGGATTTTTTTTGGTTTTATCTCGTATTTCACAATAAAGAATATAATCTTTCGGGTCATATTTTCGGAGTGAACAGGTTAGAGGATTTGATTATGATGCGTAATTTGCGATTTATGGCTGCTCTTCTGATTGTGGCTGCCTGTATGGTTGTGGTTTCGGGCTGTCTTGATAACAGTCCGGGAACCGGTCAGGGTCTGAATAAACAGGATGGTACCGGTGACGGGCAGAGGCTTAACAGCCAGAATGGTTCCGGTGGTGGATTTGACGGCGGACAGCATATTCAGAATGGTTCGGGGTATGCCGGTGGTCAGGGTGGATTTAAGGATTCAGAATATGTAACGGCTTTTAATCCGTCAGGTTTTAAGCAGAGTACTGATGTTTATCCCGTTGGAAATCTGACTGAGGCTGAAGCTGCTGATATTCTCTTTATGGCTGAGGAGGAGAAGCTTGCACGTGACGCCTATCTGTATTATTATGATAAATGGGGGCAGCCGGTCTTTTCAAATATTGCCTCGGCAGAAGAGACTCATATGGACAGTATGGTTGTTCTTATTGAGAGGTATGGTCTTGTAAATCCTGTTGGAGGTGAAGAGAGGGGTGTGTTTGAAAATCCTGAGCTTCAGGCGCTGTATGATGATCTGGTGAAATCCGGTTCGGTCTCTGAGACTGACGCTTTAAAGAACGGTGCCCTTATTGAGGAGATTGATATCATTGATCTCAATGATGCAATTGCCGGGACAGATAAGCAGGATATTATTCTAATCTATGATAACCTGAAACGTGGTTCAGAAAATCATCTCCGGTCTTTTGTCAGCAATCTTGAGAGGAGAGGGGTTTCTTATTCGCCGCAGGAACTGTCAGAGGATGAATATGATCTGATTATGCAGGGGGATATTGACAGAGGGCAGAGGACTCTGTAGAGGGTTTATATTCTCCTGCAATTTTTTAATTATCTCCGGTGTTATAGTCTGTTTTGTTATCGGGGATTTTTCCCGGATAATTATTCCATCTTCATTATTTATGTTTGTGCATGTGTCTCTGATGTCTCCGGATATTTATCTGGGACTTCCTTTTTTTAAATGGCGTATTGGTCTTATTTTCCTGTTTTGGCTGTGATTTGATCTGTATTTTTGATGTGTGGAATCTAAGGGGTAATTGTGGTTAAAATAGCTTTTAATGCCCGGATTTCTGGTATATGAGGGGTCTGTACCGGTGGTCTGTACCCGGAGGATGTCTGCTATGGGTGATGTAGGGAAAGTGGAAATACGGGCCGTTATGTGGGTGTTGTGAATAGGCCATAAAATGGGGTTTAATTCTCATTCTGGTCTGTATATTTTAAGTTATATGTCCGGTTTATACCGTTATATTCCTTCATCTGTCGGATATTTTGTTATGTGAATATTTCCGGAAACTGTTTTATATGCTTTGTTTATAATTTATATGTCTGGTAAAAATATGAGTAAATATTCGGGTTTACGGGTCAGGTTATGTATTGTGTCTTTTATTCTGGCAGTTCTGTTTCTCTTTGCCATTCAGGCAGGTGCCGCTTTTGCAGCTGATGATTCGGCGGCTGAAAAATCTCCTGACGGCATGGGATACAGGTTTGAGAAGGACGGGTGGACGTATCTGCATATTGAGGGTTCACCTTATGAGAGGGGGTATCAGCACGGGTATCTGATGGCGCCCGAAATTTTGGAGATTATGGAGAGCATCAGGTATCTGACGTATTATAATACGGGGGTGGATTTTGATTTCTTTGCGGAGAATGCCGTCCGGATGTATGTGCCAAATATTGATGAGGAGTATATTCTTGAGATGGATGGTATTGCCGATGGTGCAGAAGCTGCCGGTGCTGATGTTACATTTCAGGACATATTAGGCTGGAACTCCTACAAGGAGACTGTAGGGTACTGGTGGCCGATTGTCAAATCCGGATATTACAGTGAGATGGATTATGATATGGAGGCGTGCAGTGCCTTTGCTGCCACAGGAAATTATACGGAAGACGGCGGTGCGGTTGTGGCGCATACCACATGGACACCGTATGAGCGTGCAAGGTTTTTCCACATCATCGCTGATGTGAAGCCTGATTCAGGCCACCGCATTCTGATGCAGAGTGCTCCGGGCCTGATTGACAGTTCGACTGATTTTCTGATTACTGATGCCGGGCTTATGATTACAGAGACTACGATCTCCGGTTTTAACAAATATCAGGAGAACAGGACACCTTCGTTTATGAGGCTAAGGAAGGCTTCGCAGTATGCTGATGACCCTGATTCTTTTGTCACTATTATGAATACCAACCGGAGCGGCGGGTTTGCCAATACCTGGCTTGTCGGTGACGCGAATACCGGGGAGATTATGAGGTTTGAGCAGGGGCTTAAGTTCTTTAATGTTTCTAAGACTAAGGACGGGTACTTTGTAGGGGCAAATTCCGTTGAGGATGCAAGGATAAGGAATTTTGAGTGTTCTGGTCTTGATCCTACAGATGTAAGGGGCAGTGTGGCTTCAAGGATGGTGCGGCTGCCTCAGCTTATGGAGGAGTTAAAGGGCAGGATAAGTCCGGAGAATGCCAAAGCAGTTTTATCTGATCATTATGATATCTGGCTTGAGGAGGAAATTGCGTCATCACGAACGGTTGAGGGCCACTATGAACTTGATCCAAATCCGGTTTACAACCGGCAGCCATATAAGCCGGCCGGTTCGTATGACGGAAAAACTGTGAATTCTGCTATGGCTTTGAATATGACCTTCAATGCACGGTGGGGTGCTCCGTCCGGAATTGCATTTGATGCGGATAAATATCTTGAGGAGCATCCGCAGTTTGGATATCTTGACGGTTATCTTGATTCATTCCCGACACATTCGTGGAATGTTTTTGAGGCCGGAGAGATGGTCTGAGGTTTTGTGCCCTGAGGTTTTCCAGATATTTCTGAAACTTTTTTCCGGGCTTTAAATCTTTTTTTGATGGTCTAAGGTCGTAAAATCTGTTTTTGGATTGCTAATTTTCAGGATTTTTCTGTTTTTTGTTTCGGTTATAATGTTAGTAAATTTCTGTTTTGATAAGGTTATATTACTTGTAAAAGAGGTATTATGTATGATTATAATAATAGTAAATTTCTATTTTTGATGATGTTATAATCCTTGTAAAAGAGGTATTATGTATGATTATAATCATAGTAAATTCTGATGTCTAAATGTCTTGATCTTCTGGTTTCACTTAATCCCTGGTGGAGAGGGGAGATGCTCAAAACCGGAATTATACGTGAAAAATATTTCCTAAAGATCAGAAAATACCTTGATACTGGCGAAATTCTCGTTTTAAACGGAGTGCGTCGTTCGGGGAAGACGACTATTCTCTTTCAGACTGTTGACGAACTGGTCTTAAAACGCGGAGTTTCACCTGAGAAAATTCTCTTTGTAAACTGTGATGATCCTCTTCTTTTGGAATTTGAAAATCCACTTGAAACTGTGATTGATACTTATAGGAAGGATGTATATGCCGGGGATGATGCCTGGCTGATTCTTGATGAGGTACAGAGTATTGATGGGTGGGAGAGGTGGATTAAGTCTTATTATGACCGGAAGATGTTTAAGATAATCATCTCAGGTTCTTCTTCATATCTTATGGATTCAGGACTGTCTGCTCTGCTGAGCGGGAGGTATCTGCCGGTTTCTGTGTATCCTCTTGATTTTTCAGAATATCTTATGTTTAAAGGGTTTGATTATTCAGACACTCCTGTGGCTCTTGCGAGTGATAAATATAAGATTATGAATTATCTGTCGGATTATCTTAAATCCGGAGGTTTTCCTCAGGTTGTTTTGCAGGATGATGATGAGATGAGGAATGATTATCTGAGGGTGTATTATGACAGTATTGTTTACCGGGATATTGTCCGGATTCAGAATGTCAGAAACCAGAAGGCCCTGAGTTCTCTTCTTATGTATTTTTTCTCAAATTTCACGTCCGTTTATTCGTATAAGAATCTCTCGGATGTTTTGCAGATTGACAATAATACCATACATGATTACATACACTTTGCTGAGATGGCAAAGATTCTCTTCGAGGTCCGGTATTTCAGCTATTCATTAAAAGCACAGGAGAGAAACCAGAAGAAGATCTATTGCATAGACAATGGTCTTAGAAATTCCGTATCTTTTGCCTTTTCAAAGGATGTTGGCAGGCTTGCTGAGAACCTTGTCTTTGTTGAGCTTATGAGGCGTGGTTTTTCCCCGTACTACTGGAAGAAACCGGGAACAGGAAAAGAGGCTGATTTTGTCATAAAAAAGAGGGACGGCAGCCTTCAGGCGATTAATGTTACCTATACTGATGATATTAAAGAACGGGAGACTGCCGGACTTATTGAATTTTCAGGGGAGTTCTCAGAGAAATGTCAGATTGGTCAGAGTTCCGTTTTTACTGGTGCTGTAGATATGCTGCTTCTCACAAAGGATACTGAAGGTGAGTTGGATGATGGTATCCGGATGGTTCCGCTATGGAAGTGGCTGCTTAGTCCGGACTCCTCCGGGTCTGTCTGATGTCTCTGTGTTTTATGGATATAATTCGGGGTAGAGCATGTATTTCCAGACCGGAATTATGATTATCTCTTTTCCTTCTGTATTTTCTATTCCGGAACTGTCCATAGTCAGGATGTAGCCTTTGCTTAGGTTATATTCTTTTAAAGCGTCTGTTAGGCCGCTAATCTCCCTTTCCTTTGTTTTTTCATCTGTTATGGTGGATGATACCTGAATGGCACAGCTAAGATATGTCTCTTTTATAATCAGGAAATCACATTCTTTCTTTGATTTTTCACCGGAATGATAGAATAATCTGTATCCTTTCTTTGACTGGAGCAGGTATAAGAAAACCAGGTTTTCAAGTTTCTGACCTGTGTTGTCCGAGAAATTAAAAGATACTGTCTTTAAAAAGCTGTTGTCTCCGGAATATACCTTCGATGATGCACCTGCCTGCTTTTTGAGGGAATAGTGAAATGCCGGGAGGGTGTAGAACAGGTATGAGTCCCTGAAATAATCTATATACTGGCTGATTGTATTATTGCTCTTAATTCCTGTGATATGCCTTAATGTTGAATAAGTAAATATTGAGGCTGAATTTGTGGCAAGATAGGTTGCAAGCCTTGAAATTCCTGTACTGTCCCTTATTTTATTCCGGCTTTCGATATCCCTTTTTAAAATATCATTGAAATAACAGCCTGAGAGTTCAATATTGTCTTCTTTTATTACTTCAGGAAATCCTCCGCATTCAAGGTATATTTTGAAATAGTGCAGTATTTCTGCGGATTTCTTAGATGTGAGTCTCTTTTCATCCGGAATTTCGATCTCTTTTAATTTCAGATATTCCCTGAAACTAAATGGATGAAGTGGAAGGACAATATTTCTTCCGGTAAGTGATGTTGCAATTTCCCGGCCCAGTATTTTTGCATTTGAGCCGGTTACGAATACTTTGTGCCCTTTGAAGTGGAGGTTGTTAAGCCATCTCTCCCATGAAGGAGCGTACTGGATTTCGTCAAAGAAGAATATTGTCTTTTTTTCTGCGGAGAAGAGTTCTACTGCTATATTTTCTATGTCATTATAATTTTTGGTGCTGATGTCTGCCAGCCTTATGTCTTCAAAATTTATAAATAGGATGTTCTCACCGGAATTCCGGTACTTTTCGGATATGAGTTTTAAGACTGTACTTTTGCCGGATCTTCTGATTCCGGTTATGATTACGATCTCTTTTCCCCGCATGTATTTTTCGGGATCAATCTCACGCTCAACAAGATCTCCGGGAATTTCCTTAAAGATCTCCTGCTGCTGTAAGATTACATCCAATAGCTGATCTTTATCCATATCTAAACCTACTGTTGAACTTTAGTTTATATAATTGTTCTTTAGTAAAGAACATTATTTTATAAAGGCTATTTCAATAGTAAAGAACAGTTGTTGCGGGGCTGGAAGTATGTCATATCTTTCAGCAATTCTGTGCTGTTCGGCTATAATCTTTCTGAAGAATGCTTTGCATAATTGATCAAAAAAAGAAAATATGGGGATAATAGTATGAAGCGAAGGGAAATGTGTGGATAAATTCCGTTTGCAATTATACAAACGATCTATATATTGACTTTTCGTAACTGTGCACACAGATATTTTCCGGATGTTAATATCATTCAGAAGACAAGGCGAAAGGCTTTATTTTCTGAATGATCTCATCTCTTGCTTCTATTTCCATGATAATGGAGTCGCCATATTCGATTGTGTGCACAACGCTTTCATCATAAAGCCATGACACCATGGATATACTCTCTTCGGAAACCGGGATGGATATCCTGCAGTGTTCCCATTCCGGAAGTTTCTCATATAATCGCTGTTTAAGTTCGTTAAGACCTTCTCCTGATTTTGCAGATATCATGACCGGGGCAGGAGTAAGGGAACTGATCACTTCCAGTTTTTCCTGCAGTTCTTCATCAGGGAGAAGATCGGCCTTGTTAAGAGCAGTAACTATCACAGCACCTTCTGTTCTCTCCCGGAAGATGTCATGGCTGACAGCAAGTTTTTGTCTTATAATATCCATTGGATCACTCATATCCACTACAAGAAGAATGACATCAGCCAGGAATATTTCGTCAAGCGTTGACCTGAAAGCATCCACCATCCAGTGCGGGAGGTCTTCGATAAATCCCACAGTATCTGTCAGCAGCATTTTTCTGCTGTTTACTGTGAGAGAACGTGTTGTGGGAGATAGTGTTGTAAAGAGCATGTTCTTAATTATTGTCTCTTCCTTTACAAGTGACTGGAAAAGAGTGCTTTTCCCCGCATTCGTATAACCTGCCAGAGCTACAAGGGAAAATCCCCTCTCATGCCTGAAAATGCGTTGTGACTCGCTCCCGCTTCCCTGCTGAAGTTCAGCTCTGATCCTTGTAATCCTTTTCCTGATGTCCTGCTCATGGGAATTTTCGTAACTTCCAAGACCCATAAATCCCTGCTTTTCATCCTTTTTCTGCATGGAAACGATAGACTTTACTTTAGGAAGCTCATATCGCAGTTTTGCAAGCTCTACCTGTAGTTTTGCACGCTTTGTAGTGGCTCTTGCAGCAAATATCTCAAGGATGAGCTGTAATCTGTCCATTACTTCGCATCTGCATGTCTCAGATATGTTATAGATCTGCGTTACTGAAAGCTGGTTGTTAAAAATTACTTTTTCAGCACCTAAAGATTCCACAAACTCCGCAAGTTCATCCACCTTACCGCGGCCTATCTGATAATTCCTGTCAGGCTTTTTTGACTGCACAAATGTGCCCACGACCATATAGCCGGCAGCATGTGATAATTCCTTAAGCTCTGCCAGTTTCCGGGAATTTGCAGCGGTGTCAGAATTTGGATAATTTCGCTGGGCAACAATAATTCTTTTCATATTACATCCATGAACCTGATCATTTGTACGAATTCTGTATCGAATTTCATTTAATTTCTCACTTTTAGTAATATTATATATTCTCTATTTTGTGGTTTAGCGAACCCTCCATACAACAACATTTTTGATTTATTATATGATTTTGATATATGTCTGTTGTATGATGGTATTGTGGGTTCTTCACATTACAATATTATAAATCCTTCTTGTAATTATATTGTCATGATACTCAGAAAACCGGTGAAGAGCCTAATCATCATAACAACTCATAGAATTCTTCTTTTGAAACTTCACAGTCTTTGATTATTTTTGCAATGAGACCAACAGAGATATCTTCTCCTTTATGGTAAGGTACAACAGTTGTTGTTCCATCCGGATGCCTGAAAAAATAATGACTTCTTTTTATTCTTATATTTATAAATCCAAGTCTCTAAATTGCCCTGCAAACTTTTTCCGGAGATTTTGGAGATAGCTTCATCTCTAAAAATTCCCAAAAAAATATTTGGGGGGATATTCTGAGATGATGGTTTATTTCATACTGTTATTTCGATTTGCTGAAGCCCGATAAATTCCAGTGGACTGATTGCATCATCCTCATCAATACAAAGTTTTACAGCTTCTCTGATTCGTTCAATGAGAGTGTTTAGATCTTTAGCCTGAGTATGGCATCCCCTTAGCTGCGGTACTTCCGCTATATATATGCCATCTTCATCCCTTTCTATAATTACAGTAAATTTGTAAGTTTTTTTCTGTTCGCCGGACATTCTAATCAGATGATGATTGAATTCAATGCGATATAAGAATTTGTGATGAAAAAAATCAAAATCAAATAAAGAGGGGAGTTATTCCATACGATTTTGGTTATAAGAAGGGGAGGACCGGGCATTCATTATGTGTCAAATAATTGCATCCGCCCTTTTGATTATTCTTTATTATTCGGCGGGTTGTGGGAGTCAGGTGAACAGGTTCTCCGGATATGAAATACTCAAATGGCAGTACTTCATCATCAGGATAAGATACTGGCAGGGGAAATGATCATATATAAGTGGTGAAATTTTTATTTTCATTTCTGTTTTCATTTTTATTTTTATTTCTGTTTTTCAGCCGGAATTCCGATCTTCCACTTTCCTTTTTCGAGGAATGCCGGAATTGTCTGCCTGTGGGCTTTGTTGATTAGGTTTGAGTGGGATATGTTAAATCTCCGGCTGTATTCCCGAAGGTTTACAATCTCCATTCCTTCGAGATATGCAAGCCGTTTATGGTAGCTGTTTGTAAGTGCCTTTCCGATTATTGCTTCCATTAATGAAGTTTTTCCTGAACTTTCAAATTCTTCAAATGCGTCATAGTAGAGGCTTCTGTCGGTGAATGTGATGGTTATTGGAACATATCCTTCGCGAATCAGGAGGTAATTGATTATTACTCTTCCAATACGCCCGTTTCCGTCAATGAAAGGATGGATGTATTCAAAGGTTAAGTGAAGTTTAGCTATTCTTCTGATGATATTTTCTTCAGATGTTGCGTAATAGTGTGCAAACATCTCTTCTATGGCCGCCATTATCTGATCCGGGTCCAGTCCGATATGACCTCCGACACGTACCCATTCTCCGGTTTTACGGAATCTTCCCTTAATGTTATCACGGATGTCTGACAGAAGCATTTCATGAAGTTTCAGGATTATTTCCGGGGTGAGTTCTTCTTTTTTTGCGTTTTCATTGATATATCTGATAACTTCTGCAAGATTTACTGCCTCGAAATGCTCCTGTATTGATATGTATCTGCCGGGATCTACCTCAAGCAGTATTTTGTCGGTTTCTTCAAATGTGAGAGTGCTGTTCTCAATAGCATTGGAGTTGTAAACCTGTTCTGCAACTTCGGCTTCAGCTATGAGGGCGAGCAGGGATTCTTTATGTTTTACTGATTTATAGAACCGCCTTCTTAGTTCTGAAATATTTTTGATTACAGCCGGTGTTTTTGCCATATCTGCTTTAAAAATGAATTGTTACTATCTTAAATGTTCTCAGATGTGTATTGCCCGGAGAATATAATTTTAATTAAGAATATTCAATATGAACTGGGTAATTAATCCTGCAATAATTCCACCTATGACTCCACCTACAAATATGGGAATTATATTTGCTTTGATCCATTCACTGATGGTAATTTTATCAACAAGTTCATTGACATAGTGCAGTTTAGAAGGATCCTGGCTTTCAATAATTTTAAATCCAATTTTTATGGTTTTCTCATATTCTTCAATACACTTTAGCGGATCGATCCCTATTGAACTGATTTCCATCTGCCTTGCATTCTGAGCAGTTTTGATGTATTCGCTGTACATTACAAACAATTCAGATTCATTGATATTAAGACTGAGTTTTCTCTTTTCTGGGCTTTCAATTATTGTTTTGACAATGTCATCCAGCTCTATCCATAATAGTTTTCTGCAGTCAAGTGTTATTCTGATTAGGTGGTCATGGGCCTTCTTTAGATTTTCATTTCTGACAGATTCATCTGAATTTGTATGATATACCATTAAATGAGTAAAAACCCGCTCAAATTGCTCAATAATTGCTTCAGGTTTGTTGGCTATGTAGCCGACAAGATCGCTGTATGCAGGTAAAAATTTATCATTATATAATTCTTTAAAATTATTCATAAAAAAAGAGATTATTCGGAATATCGGTTAATTGCTTTTTCAATCCTGTTTTCGAGGTCATAATCTTTTATTTTAAATATACATCCTCCCCTGCTGAGAACAGGACTGCTTTTTTTAATTAATTTTAACTTTTTTCCTGTATTTTTTTCAATAACAGAGTCTATTTCTGTAGTTAAATTAAAATTATCTATGTTTTGTTTATATTTTCTTTCAAAATAGAGAGTTTTACTCATTTTTAATTACCTGTTTATGTTTCAGTTTTTGTATGTTTTAATTATATTTTCAGTTAAATATTGGTCTTTGAGTTCTCATCTATTACTGTATATGATATTATATGATCTAACTGTTATATTAAATTTTAGAGTAACTTTTGTATGGCTGATTTTCATCCGCAAATCCCGGCACATACTGACGACAAAAGCCTCTCCGCCGACTCTTCCTGTGCCACAACCCTCTCCTCAAGTTCATCGCAGAGTTTCATGAGGCAATCGACTCTTTCGACAATCCTGTGCTGTTCGGCGAGTGGTGGGAGTGGTATAATTCCGTTATTAAATTTTGATTCACTAATTGCTGGATATGCCATTCCTGTCATTTGAGATTCTACATATTTTATGAATGTTGAACTTCTTAGGTAATAGTACAGGAAGCGATTTGATATTCCTTTATGTGGATGTAGAACAGCAAATGCGGTACTAACTATAAATTCTTGTTCAAATATCTGGTCTATAATTGCAATATTGAGCAAGTAAGGTCTTACAGTTGAATAAATTACAGAATTTATTTTTGCAATTTTTCTGGCTCTTGATGGAGCATCTTTAGGTTGAATTATATTTTCATCAAGTGAAATTTTTCCTTTTTCTTTGTTAATGGAGGAAACATCAATATAATTAAAGGGTTTGTCCGGTACTTTTTGACCGAAATTATGGGTTATTTTTGGAATTTTAACCCAGATCCATCCTTCCGGTAAAGCGTAAGGGATTTCGTCTTCATCTACCGGTGGAAGGGCCTTTTGCTTCTTTATCCAGCCGGTCTTTATGAGGTTCTGCTTTTCGTCTTTGATTTTTTCGAGGAGGACGGATGCCGGTTCGTCTTCCGGGTTCTGCGGCACAAGGCGGCCCTGCACTGCAAGCTGCAGGACTGTTTTTCTGAGTTCCTTTACATCCTCAGCGGAGTTTATCAAATCGTCAAACCTGCCGGAGAGTATTTCCCATGCCTCCTGCTTTTCGTCTTCGCTTCCGGCATCTTCGAGATTTTTAAGGACAGAGAGCAGAAGAAGTCTTCTGTTCTCTGATTCGCTCTCCTGCCGGGATTCAAGATCATCGCAGAGTTTCATGAGGCAATCAACTCTTTCAACTATTCTGTGCTGTTCGGCGAGTGGTGGGAGTGGAAAGAAAGTATTTATTGCATCACTTGTTCCTAATCTTGGCATTTTTACCCCATAGGTTTTGGAATTTACATATTTTATAAATTCAGGGGATTTTAAAAATAATCTGATATAATTTGGAATTATTCCATAATATTGAATTATTGGCACAATCTCTGTTGTGCAATAACCATCTGTGTCAGCAACTATGACTTTATCAAGATAAGGACGTAGTTTACCATATAATACGTCTCCTGTTTTGAAAGAAGATTTAGTGCTTTTAGGAGATCTTTCCCCACAACATAATCTTTTAATTACCTTTGATGATCCCTTTTCAATATCTTCCAGTTCAAGCAGCCAGTAATCTTCTTTAAGATCTGATGGAGGTATTTTTTTTCTCCCATTGTAGTTTGTAACTGTGCCTAACCTCGTCCAGATCCATCCTTCCGGCAAATCGTATGGCACTTCATCTTCGTCTATGGGGGGTAGGGGTTTTTGCTTCTTAATCTGGCCGGTTTTTATGAGGTTCTGCTTTTCGTCTTTGATTTTTTCGAGGAGGACGGATGCCGGTTCGTCATCGGGGTTTTGGGGGACAAGTTTACCCTGCACTGCAAGCTGGAGGATTAGTTCACGGAGTTTTTTGATTCCGCCGTTTGCCTTTGTTATTGTTGCGAAGTTTTCTGTCAGGATGTCTGATGATATTGTTCTGTTATCCCCATTATCCCCGTTGTCTGTTTTATCCATTTGATCTGTCTTTGATTTCATATTCTGCATGGTTTTTCCGGCTGAGATGTTCTGTTTTGAGTTATTTGATCTGTTTTTTTGTCTTCTCTGAGTTGTTTTATGGGTTGATGTTCTTTGATGTGGCTTTTATCTTTTATGAGTTATTTGTGGCCTGAATGTTCTTTGATCTGGTTTGGTTGGTTTTTTATGGTTGTTGTCTGAGTCTAAGATCAGGTCTTGTGGCATATTTTGTGTATAGTTCCCTGCTGAAGATCCAGCCAATGTAACCTTTGGAATCAAGTGCAATCATATTGGTTTTGAGTAGTTTCTGAATTATCCGGTTATAATTCTGGGATGTAATTCTTTCCGGAAGTTTTTCCTGAAGTTTCTCCCGGAGTTCTTTTCTTCTGAAATGTCCGCTCCATTCCCTGATGAATGATATAATGATTTCTTCTTCACCGGAGTCTATCTCTTTGTATAATCCGGAAAAATCTGTATCCGGCTGAAAATCGTTTTCACCTAAACTATTTCCCAAACTATTACCTAATCCCTCATCATTCATATCAGGTAATAATATGTTATTTGTGGGGATATAATTAGTTTTTCAACCGGAAATATAGTCTTAATCTTTGTTTGTTCGTTTATTTTTTACGTGCTTAAAATTATTATGGCTTTCTTCAAAAAAAGAAGTAAATATTGGTGATATATGGTTATTTTCCGGAAATTTATTTCTAACGGCGTTAAAAATTATTATTCCTTTATCCGTTTAAGATTGTTGATCTTATATTCAGCACTTTGAGCGATCGCAATAATATTTTTCACATTCAGAACCAGGCAATTTGGAGGTTCTGTAATTTTTTGTTCATCTGTTCTCTTCTTCTTTACTTCATCATTGGAATGATCTCTTTTTTGGGGACGAGACTGTCGTAAATAACATATGAACCGACTGAACCTTCATAGTTTACAGTGACCTTAATCCTGTCCTGTGTCTTCTGACCTCCGTCAAATGTGACTGTGTCACGGACTTTGTCTGCACTTAGCTCTTTTGTCTCATGTCCGCCATCTGCATAGTAACAGTCGACCTGGATGTTGTTTACATAGTTCTGACCCATTCCTCCGCGGAACCCTACCGTAATTGTACCGTAGACTGTGTCCTTGTCAACCCCGACTACCACCTGATACTTGCTCTCAGGCTGCTGTGTCGGTCCGGGAACAAGGTCAGAGTTCTTTGTCGGCTCTGCCGGTGCAGATGTCGGAGTAACTGTTGGCTGAACCGTCGGTGCCTGGGTTGCAGGACTGCTGTCTGTTCCTGTGCACCCTGCACAGATTACAAGTCCGGCTGCAATGAAAACCAGAATCAAAGATACATATCTCATGATATAGGGTTAGTTGCCGTAAAAATATTTAAAATATAGCTTCAGCATTAAAACCGATATGCGACACAATCATGCGGACAGGCAGTTTATCTGATTTTAAAAAGTTTAGCGTAAATCCCCTTGGTCTTTAGCCAGGGGGATGTAAGCGACATCATCCTTGTTCTCGTATATATTTCGTAATTGCAGTTTTACTAACATTTCCAATGGTGCAACAGAAATATCTGTCGCTCCACAACGTATGTTCTTTCCAATAATATAATTTCAAATAATCACCGTGTTTTTTGGGATTATTTTGGATTTACTTTCATCTATTGCCTTTTGAGTTATTTTATGTTGGGTTGAATATAAATATTTGTCGCTTCCTAAATCTTTTACACTGGCCCAGAAAATTTCACCGTCCCAATATCTGGAATTTATTTTACTGGGAGTTCCTCCACTTTGGATTTTTTGAATAATATGTCCTAATCTTGTCCAGATCCATCCTTCCGGCAAATCGTATGGCACTTCATCTTCGTCTATGGGGGGTAGGGGTTTTTGCTTCTTAATCTGGCCGGTTTTTATGAGGTTCTGCTTTTCGTCTTTGATTTTTTCGAGGAGGACGGATGCCGGTTCGTCACCGGGGTTTTGGGGGACAAGTTTGCCCTGCACTGCAAGCTGAAGGATTAGTTCACGGAGTTTTTTTATGCCGCCGTTTGCCTTTGTTATTGTATCGAAGTTTTCTGTCAGGATGTCTGATGATATTGTTTTGTTATCCCCACTATCCCCGTTGTCTGTTTTATCCATTTGATCTGTCTTTGATTTCATATTCTGCATGGTTTTTCCGGCTGAAAATCGTTTTTGACTATATTTTCACCTAAACTATTTCCCGAACTATTACCTAAATCCTCATCATTCATATCTGGTAATAATATGTTATTTGTGGGGATATAATTAGTTTTTCAACCGGAAATATGGTTTTGATCTCCGTTTCTCTGTTTGTCTGTTTCTCTGTCTGTCTGTTTGTTTATTAGCTCAGGTTATTCTCTGAAACAGATTTTCAGTTTGTAATGAGCATAAATTCTAATATATCCTGATGTTAATTATAGTCTATGGGATCTGACAGTGAAATAATAACAATAAGCCATGAAACCTGGTTGAGGCTTAGCCGGCTTCGGGAAGGTAATGAGACTGATGATTCACTCATCTCTAAGGTGCTGGATATTGCTTTGGAATTCTCTGAAGATGAAGAGAACTGGGATGTGGAGAAGGTTGTAAATCACTGCAATAGCATTGATAAGAAAACCAAATACCTCACTATTGATGAGGTTTTTGGGGATGTATAAAGTCCTAATCAGTGATGATGCAGACGAATATTTCCAGGAAGTTTCAAAGAAAGATAAGGCACATATCAGAGATATAATCCTTTTATGCCTCGTAGAGTATCTTAAAAGACCAAACAGGCGCTGTAATAAAAAGCTGATTAAAGGCTCCAGTCCCAAAACTTACCGGCTTCATATTTCTATGACGCATACCATCTTTTACAGGATTGAGGAAGAAAAAAAGATTGTAAAAGTTATTGATGCTATGAATATCGATCAGGCACACAGCAGATATAAGTTATTCTGATTTGCTGAGTTTATTTTATTCTGCAAAGCTTTATGATTAAACATAAACTGTGAATTCCATGAATTGGGCTTTTTTTCCGCAAATTTATTTCTACCGGGCTTAAAATAATTAGTCCTTTATCCGATTAAGATCCTGAATTTCTGTGGGAATCGGTTATTTTCTCAAAATAAATGTCTGATGAGCTTAAAATATTTAATCCTTTATCCGTTTAGGATGGGGATTTCGGTAATGTTGACTTTATTTCCTTTTCTGATTGTCTACCGTTCTTAAAATTATTTCTGGTTTGTCCAATGAGGATCCGTAATTTTGATATTATGGGCTTTTTTTGTTGATTTGATTGTCTACCGTTCTTAAAATTATTTCTGGTTTATCCAATGAGAATCAGATATTTTGATATTCTGGGCTTCTTTTATTGATCTGATTGTCTACCGTTCTTAAAATTATTTCTGGTTTATCCAATGAGGATCAGTGATTTTGGTAATACTGACTTATTTTCTGGATTTGATTGTCTAACGTTCTTAAAATTATTTCTGGTTTATCCAATGAGGATCAGTGATTTTGGTAATACTGACTTATTTTCTGGATTTGATTGTCTACCGTTCTTAAAATCAATCCAGCTTCATTCAAATGCATATTGAATATATGTCGCCTGTATATGTTGTGGGGGTGTTCTATAGATTTTGACCAGTGTTATTGATTTTATCTTTAATTGTTATTTAGCTTCCAGAAACCAGTTCTTGTGGCTCCTTTTCTTCTGATTATTCCTTCTTTCCGCATTTCCTGAAGGAGATTTTTAATGAAAGACTTTTTTTGTTCATCGTCCATCGTATCTGATACTTTGTCCCATAACAGTCTGTCAATTTCACTTCTGGATGCATGGTCAAAGTTTTCCAGATAGGAGATAATCAGAAATTTAAAATGAGCCTTGTCAAAAGAGAGGTTCCTGATATATTCTGCCTTTAAATCCATTTTTTCTGCAACATCAAAGGATATATAGAGGTTATTTGGCCGCCTCCCTTCGATTAGTTTTTTTGACTTCAGTGATTTAAATTCATCCCCGGAAATCACCTGCCCTTTCTGAACTTTATCAAGAGCAATAACATCAAACAGGGTTAAATCCTTCCTCTTAACAAGAAGTTTTGTATATTTTTCGTCAAGGATTTTTCCGGTAATTGTGACCTTAACGCTCCCTGAAACGCTCAGATCATAATCCGGCATAGGAAAAGACCTCTCACGCTGATGCATAAATATCTTCTTAATCCCCGTCCCTATTGTATCAATCATATTGAGATTGACCATAGCAGTGGCAAGGAAACGGTTTCTGTATAATTCCGGAGGTGAAGTACTCCTGATGACCTCTTCTATACTTCCGGGCAGATACAGGAAGATATCCAAAGACACTGAAGAGAAGATCAAAGCCTTCTCTTAAATCATATATTTCAGCAGAACTATTTTTTTATTCTTGGGAATTTTACTCAATCAAAACTATTATTTGATTATGTATGGCTATATGTGATCATGTCCAAAACAGTGACCCTTTCAGATGAGGCATATGACAGGCTGAAGAAATGGAAAAGCAACGATGATGAAAGTCTTTCAAGTGTAATTCTAAGGACTATACCAAGAGTTGCCACTCCTGAAGAACTGCATGAAGCTATTAGTAAGATTGGCCGTCTCTCAGATGAAGATGCTGATATAATGGTTAAGAGTGTTGAAGAGGATTGAATGTTCATTCTTGACAGTACTTTTTTAATTGACCTGATAAGAAGCCGGAACAGCACCAGACATAAAAAAGCCCTTGCGTTCCTTGATGAAATTGTTAAGAGCGGCGAAACCTTCAGTACGACATTTGTGAATGTTTACGAACTCTATAAAGGTGCATACGGAACAAAAGACATTGGGGATTCAATAGAAAAAGTAAATGATATTTTGAATGTAATTCCTGTAATTAGCCATTCAAACAGTTTTTACGCATCATATGGGGAATTAGCTGCAAAACTTAAGGAGAATGGAACCCCTATTGGTAAATTTGATGAGCTTGTTGCAGCCATTGTGATTTATCAGAGTGCAAATAATCCGGATGTAAAACTTGTCACCAACAACACGAAGGATTTCATAAGGGTCCTTACACCTTCAAAAATCATAAACCACTGACCAGGGAATTTATATCCTTACGTTCTTTTTCTTCCGGTTGTGGTATCTATACCGGCATTCATCCGAACAGAATTTAGACTTTGACCTTTTACCCGTTAATTCCTTCCCACAGAACAGGCAACATCCAGTTTTATTTATTTGGGCAATGTCTCCTGATTCAAGGATTTTAAATTTTGGCGTGTGTATTCCCCAATCAGATCTAACACCAATTTCTCCGTTGTATGTGGTCTTCATATGCTTTTTTGAGTTCTTCAAGTCAAAACAAAGATATTCAGTAACTCCATTTGGATAGGATTCCACAAATAGAATAATTGATCTGGTTTGCAGCTGAAAAAGGAGGTCCGCTATACTAAAACAGAACATTCGAGGCTGTTGTGTAATTATTTTCCAATAGACTGTAAGGAAAATTAGTTCAATAAATGAGCGATTAATACTTGATTTCAGCTAACATACTTCAAATAATTGGTATAATTGTCTACAAAATTTCATTCGTGCAACAGCCCCATTCGATATACAAAAATCATCATCCTCTTTTATCCCGGTATATACAGGGACTTACAGGAACCACACAGGGCCGTTTAAAATTTGAATCTTTACCAAATACCCTTAGGTATGTGATTGTCTGGATATTATAATCTCTTCAGTATGCAGGAAAAATTTTATCGGATAACTATAATAATATTGTCCTGGGCATTATAAAACTTAAACTTAAAAAGAAAGGCCGGGGCCGAGATTTGAACCCGAGTCCAGGGAGCCACAATCCCTGAGGATATCCAACTACCCCACCCCGGCAAGGTGCTTACAAACATTGTACTCACTTGTTAATTAATATTTTCATTTTGTCCGGCGTTTGACCCTTAAAATAAGATATTTCGGACTGTATCCATCCTCCGGAGGAGAGCGCCGGAGTAATACAGCGTACAGCGGAACCGGTATCACATTCAGGTCATAAAGATCCACAGTCCCGCATTACCCATGTAATAAATCTTTGACAATGGAAAAATTCAGTAGGCTGGGAGATGTTCCTTATCCTGAATTATGATGTAATCTCATCTGTATTGCATAGTCTAATATCTTTTTGTGTATGAATATATAGATACAAAAGTTTGCATTCACAGAACATTTTAAAAAGTTTAAGCTTAAAAAAAGGAAGCAGTCTGCATATCACCGGAAAGCTGATGCAGAATAATAACTGCACGCCTAAACCGGCATATACGTTACAGAGAAATAGTCCGGCTCTGTCTCTCATGAAAATGCCCGTTATGTAAGAAGCAGAAGAATTCAGAAAACCCAGGTTTTTTTGGAGGGGAACAATATGGCGAAAAAGAAGAAGAAATCAGGGAACTCAGAAGCAGAAGGGTCGATAAGAACACCTATTGTCTGTGTACTTGGTCACGTCGATCACGGCAAGACATCCCTGCTTGACAGGATAAGGGGATCTTCAGTAGTAAATAAGGAAGCTGGCGCAATAACCCAGCACATAGGTGCAACAATTGTTCCTCTCGATGCAATCGAGGAGATGAGCGGAACAAAAGGCAAAGTGAAATTCGACGTACCCGGCCTGTTATTCATAGACACGCCGGGACACCATGCCTTCACAACCCTCCGTTCCAGGGGCGGTGCACTTGCCGACATGGCGATTCTCGTTGCCGATATTAATGAAGGTTTTCAGCCCCAGACGATCGAAGCCCTTGAAATACTGAAATCCTATAAAACACCCTTCGTAGTTGCGGCGACAAAGGTTGACAGAATCCACGGATGGCGTGTAAACGAGAACGCACCTTTTGCGGCCTGCTACAAGGCCCAGAACGAGAGAGTCCAGATGATGCTTGAGACAAAGATCTATGAGCTTGTCGGGGCACTGTCTGAGCGTGGAATTAACTGCGAAAGGTATGACCGGATTTCAGACTTCCAGAAAAATGTAGCTATAGTGCCGGTGAGCGGCATAACCGGTGAAGGAATACCTGATCTTTTAATGGTCATGATCGGCCTTGCCCAGCGCTACATGACAGAAAACCTTGCACTCACAGTTGAAGGGCCAGGATGCGGCACTGTCCTTGAAGTGAAGGAAGAGAAAGGCCTTGGTATAACACTTGACGTAATTCTCTACGACGGCAGCCTCAAAGTGGGGGACGAGATAGCAGTCGGAGGAGATAACGAAGTTATCACAACGAAAGTGAGGTCCCTGCTTCAGCCAAGGCCTATGCAGGAGATTCTCACCGAGGATAAATTCGAGCGTGTAAAATCTGTCAACGCCGCAAGGGGAATTAAGGTCGCAGCCCCGGGACTTGAAGGTGCTGTTGCCGGATCACCTTTCCGGGTTATTAAGGGCAACAGGGACGAAATTATTGAAAATGTCCGCCATGAGATGGAAGACATAGAGGTCAAACTCTCAGATGACGGAATATTCATCAAGGCAGACACCATCGGTGCACTTGAAGCTCTTTCCAAAGAGCTTGAAAAGCATGAAATCCCGGTCTTCAGGGCGGAGGTCGGTCCGGTAAGCAGGCATGACATAATCGAGGTCGCAACGATACGCGACCCATTACGATCTGTACTCCTGGCATTCAACACACCACTACTTCCGGATGCGATAGACTCACTGGCAGAAAAAGAGAATGTCCAGCTCTTTGAAAGTAAGGTCATATATCATCTTATTGATGACTACGTGGAATGGGAGGAGAAGACAAGGCGTGAGCTGGAAAAGCAGAGCTTTGAGAAGATCATCATGCCTGCAAAGATCTCACTTCTTCCGGATTGTGTCTTCCGGCAGAGCAACCCGGCCGTTGTTGGTGTAAGGGTGCTTGGCGGCAAACTTACAACCGGTGTAAACCTCGTATTGCCGGACGGCAGAAGAATCGGAAAGATCAAACAGATGAAGTCCGGTCAGGACAATATCCAGGAGGCGCATGAGGGCAAAGAGGTTGCAATCTCAATTGAAGGCGCAACTGTGGGGCGGCAGATCGATGTCGGCGATGTTCTGTATGTCGAAATTCCGGAGCGCCATGTAAAAGTCCTTGAAACTGAGATGCTTTCGCACTTAAACGCCAGTATGATTGATGTTTTGGAGGAGTTTACAAATATTAAGAGAAAGGAAGATCCCTTCTGGGGTAAGTAGCATTTTTAATGTTACAATCCAAAATAATAGAGAACTAAATATTGGAGTATATTATCAATGGCAGATTTCAAAGTAGTCCTGTCCGACCCAAAGACCGGCATCTCCTATAAAGTTGAGGCCGCAGGTGCAATGGCAGGCGCATTAATGGGCAAAAAGCTCGGAGAGACAGTAAGTGCAGATGCACTTGGATTTGAAGGATATAAGATCGAACTTACGGGTGCAACCGACAGAACCGGAATTCCGGCAAGAAAGGATCTCCCCGGTGCAGGCAAGAGGAAACTTCTTCTCTCTGAGAGCACAGGTTTCCGCCCTACCTATGACGGACAGCGCCAGAGAAAGACGATCCGTGCATCTGAGATAACATCAGATTTCGTTCAGATCAACGCAAAAGTTGTAGAATACGGAAAGAAAGATCTTGCAGCATATTTTGCCCCTGAAGAGGCAGAAGCCGCAGCAGAATAAATACGATATTTTTTTGTTTTTTTGGAGTTTATTTCAGGTAACTTTAGCCTGTTTTTTAAGCTCTGAAAGGTATTCCTCAAACGGAACACCATATTTCCTTGCAAGAATCACAGATGCGGCAGCTGCACTTAAATGCCCGTCAAAATTAACTCTGATAAGTTCATTCATCTCAGCCGTAACTTTTGAGATTTCAGCCTTATTCTTCTCTGCAATCCTTCCGAGTATCTCCTCCACAGGATCTCTTCTTTTCAGGATCTCAGAACCCGGCTTAAAACCTATTGGTATCTCAACGGATGATGCATCAAAGGCCGGGGATAACATATCTTTCTCCTTCGTCAGAAGGCCCTCTTCAAGGCCGATTTTAATAACTTTTTCAGCCTGATCCTTATTCATCCATCTTCTGTCAAGAGTCAGGTAATATATTATCTCATTTTTTTTCAGCCCGTCCTTTCTCATACTCTTAAAAGGTGAGGCAATGGTCTGTTTCAGCATGAACCTGATTTTATTTTCCTGTTATTATTTTCTTTATGTCAAAGGCATCTGTGCTTCCGGAACTGCTCTCTTTTACAACGAAGCACTGGGTTGCCATTCCGTTTTCCTTAACCTTCAGAAGATATGATGTCCCGGCACGTGGTATTCTTCTGTCTCCTGTAAGGATAGTTTCAATGAGGTTTATCCTGAAATCTACCGTCTCGGTTGAGACCTCCGCAAGATTGGGCACTTCATCGACATTGATCATATTTGTCTTTTTATCTGCAACATCCACCCGCACTGCAAGCTTTACCAGGTCATCGCCTGCCTTTGAAGTGGCGTGTGTATTGTTCAGGCTGATAATCTTTGTAATTACGTCATAAAAGGGCATTTCAACGTCAAAGTCAAGGTCGCATCTCAAAGGAAATCTGTGATATATTCTGCGCATTATAAGGAATATTAAGATCTTTTTTTATATATAGTTCATGAAGCGAAATTTTTTTGAAAAATCTTTCATAAGGTCTGTTAAATATATCATATGATAAGCTTCTGTTTTTCATCCATCATCTGTGAACCGGCTGGTTCATGATTGACTTTTTCTTTTTAACCGGAACTTTGGTGAATTTCTGTTTCCTTCATTTCTGCGGGTTTATCATCTTATCTCTTCCGGGATGATTCCGTCACTTTAAAATTCCGGAAGTCCGGTTCCGGTATTCTGTAGTCCGGCGGCAAAGAATTATTCCGGTTTTGCTGTGCAGAGATGGGACAGGTGTTCTTCATCTTCGTTTCAGCAGCAATTATACGGGCCTACGGTCTCTTCTTCTCCGGAAATATGGTGTCTCATGTATACTCGGCTCAACTGACTGCGGGCCGCACTTATGACTCTCAGGTGGGTTCATCGTGGCCGGCCTGAGATGCAAAAACTGTATTTCCGGAGTGTATCAAAGCAAAGCCAGAGCTGTAATTTTCAGGCATGACGGAAACAACCGGATTTTTCCGGTCTGAAAGAAAGTTAAAAAAGATTATTCGATAAGAACTGCGTTTACAACGCCGTCCTGACCTGGTCTTGAGACTACTTTTGCTCTGCCGAGTTCAGTCCTTATTACAGCGCCCTTTGTTAAAAGGTTACGGCGGACGTAGTTCGGGTTTGCAGCGTTTTCTTCCACTGTCTGGATCTCAGCTTTCTTTGTTACGCCTGTCTTTGGATCTGCAACATTTGCAATGTTTGCCCTGAGTGAACGGATCTTCTGGTTTCCGCCAAATGTCCTGATTTTTTTGTTGCGTACTTCACCGATTACGGTCTCTGCCGGTGCTCTTCCGATTTCTACTCTTCTCTTCTTGCGTGAGAGGTGGACACGTCCTCCTGTCTCTGTCCTTACTGATTTACCTTGCCAGAGCATTTTATTACACCTTTAAGTTATAATTTGGTTGTCGGAAATTCCGGTCATTGTCCGGCTTTTCCATTCACCTGAATTGCTATATATATTCATCCTGAAAATATTTAACCTAACCGCAAACGTTACCGGAGTATCTCATCTGTAAGTTCGGCTATTCCGTCTCCGGTTTTCATATTGGTTCTGAATACGGGCATTACCGGGTTATATTTGTGGATGTCGTCCTCCATTCTTGAGATGTTACAATCCACGTAATCTGCGAGATCTGTCTTGTTTATAACCGCAATATTGCCGTTTCTAAACATCATCGGGTGCTTATTTACGACATCATCGCCTTCGGTTGTGCTCACCACAACGACTCTCTTCTCTGCGCCCAGCTGAAAGTCAGTCGGGCAGACCATGTTGCCTACATTTTCTATAAATAGTATGTCAATATCCTCAAGCGGAAGTTTCTCAATTGAATGCTCCACCAGATGTGCGTCCAGGTGGCATTCTTTTCCTGTGTTTGCGTTTACAGCCGGAATTCCGGTATCGACAATCCTTTTGAAGTCGTCGTCTCCCCAGACATCCCCTGCTATTGCTCCGGCTCTTATGCCTCTCTTCTTCAGTTCAGGGACAATTTTTTCTATGAGGGCTGTTTTTCCTGATCCTATTGCACCAAGAAGGTCTATGGCTCTTATATTGTTCTCCTTTAACCTGTGGAAGTTCTTATGTGCAAGTTTGTTGTTAGCATCGAATACGTCTTTTTCGATGCTTACGTCAATATGATGCATAAGATCTATTTTGACTGGGATCTGTTAATAAGTGCACCTGTCATATATTATTTATGAAAAAAGAGCTGGTCATTTATCCCTGTTATTTTGATCAGAAACTGAAGCGCAGTGAGGGTAGGCGCGTGCCGAAAGATCTTGCAGTCCAGTCTCCTGATCTGAATTTGATAGTTTCTGCGGTGAAAAAAGCCGGTTTAAATCCGGTTGTCGAGGAGAAGAGCCATCCTGCGTTCTGGCTGGAGAAGAAGGGCCGGGTTCGTGTAAAATATTTGGGGCCTAAAGAGGAACTTTTAAAGAAGATAGCTGCCGGGATCGGGGCAAAATAAAGATGTACGACCTTCATACCCACACTGTTTTTTCAGACGGGGAGCTTTTACCTTCCGAACTTGTGAGGAGAGCTTCTGTTCTGGGCTACAGGACAATAGGTATTACGGACCATGTGGATGCCTCTAATATCTCTTCTGTACTCTCGTCTCTCCTTGAGGTTATCGGTTCATCGTCTCTTTATGGCGTGAATGTGATTGCCGGAGTTGAGATTACCCATGTTCCTCCCGGTGAGATTGCACGGCTTGCAGGGCGGGCAAGGGATGAGGGTGCAGGGGTTGTTATTGTGCATGGCGAAACTGTCACTGAGCCGGTCTGCCCAGGGACTAATCTGGCTGCATGCAGCTGTCCTGATGTTGATGTCTTAGCTCATCCTGGCTTTATAACTGAAAATGAGGGCCTTCTGGCGGCTGAGAACGGTGTTGCCGTTGAGATTACGTCAAGGGGCGGACATAACCGGACAAACGGTCATGTTTTAAAGGTTGCAGAGTTATGCGGCTGCCGGATTGTTGTGGACTCCGATGCACACGGGCCGGGGGATCTGATGGATTCATACGCGCGAAGGGCGGTTGCCATGGGTGCCGGGATGGATGAAAAAACTTCAAATAGTATATTATCTATGGAAAATATCAGCTGGCTGTTCTGAAGTTAATTATTATATAAATATTCACGAAATCTTTTTATAGTTTAAGAATAAATATATATAGGTTGCGAATTATCGCCAGTTACCCGGATTTTAAGGAATGATTTTTTTGAAGTTGGCAGGCAATGTACAATTTATTCAAAGTGAGCATCTTTTGGTAATAAACTGTGATGCGGCTCAGCTTCCACGTCTCTATTCAGATGTTGTTGACAGGAGACAAAAACCTGTCGGTAAACTGGTTGAGATATACGGGAATATAAAAAAGCCTTATGCGACTGTCAGCTGCAGGAGCACAAAGAATCGCATAGCCGGTGAAAAACTCTACACAAAATAATATTTCGGTGATACAAATATGCAGGAACTTGAAAAACTTAAACAACTCCAGAGCCAGAGAGAGGCACTTAAGAACAGAACAACTACGGTTGAGAAGGTAAAGAATAAGCACGAGAGTTCCACAAAGACTGTCTGTCCTGAGTGTGGAAGCCGCCAGCTTGTGCAGGATTATGAACGTGCTGAGCTGACCTGTCAGAACTGTGGTCTTGTTCTTGAAGAGGAGTTTATTGACCGCGGTCCTGAGTGGCGTGCCTTCGATCATGACCAGAGGATGAAGCGTTCACGTGTCGGTGCACCGATGACCTTCACAATTCACGACAAGGGTCTTTCAACAATGATCGACTGGAGAAACCGTGACTCCTATGGCCGTGCAATCTCTTCAAAGAACCGTGCACAGCTTTACCGTCTGCGTAAATGGCAGAGGAGGATTCGTGTATCAAATGCTACGGAGAGAAACCTTGCATTTGCACTATCTGAACTTGACCGTATGGCATCTGCTCTTGGTCTTCCAAGGAATGTCCGTGAGACTGCGGCTGTAGTCTATCGTGACGCTGTTGAGAAGAATCTCATTCGCGGAAGGAGTATTGAGGGTGTTGCAGCAGCTGCACTTTATGCAGCCTGCCGCCAGTGCAATGTCCCACGAACGCTTGATGAGATTGCCGAGGTATCCCGTGTCTCAAGAAAGGAGATCGGAAGGACATACAGGTTTATCTCAAGGGAACTCGGATTAAAACTTCTGCCGACATCTCCTATTGATTATGTGCCGCGTTTCTGTTCAGGTCTTACCCTTAAGGGTGAGGTCCAGTCAAGGGCGGTTGAGATCCTCAGGCAGGCCGGTGAGAAGGAGCTTACAAGCGGAAGAGGGCCGACCGGTGTCGCTGCCGCAGCTATCTATATCTCGTCAATTCTTGGCGGAGAACGCAGAACACAGCGTGAGGTTGCCGAGGTTGCCGGTGTGACTGAGGTTACAATCAGGAACAGATACAAAGAACTTGCAGAGAAACTTGATATTGAGATTATTCTGTGATTTTTCACAGGAATTTCTTGATATCTTATATTTCCGGTTGATCTCTGATTGTTATCCGGAAAATCTATGATCGATCTCCGGTTGATATCTGTTCGTTATCTGAGAATTTAATCTGATGTTGCCGTATTTCTGTATTGAAATATGGCCGGGAAATATTTTTTTGACGCCTTTTACCGGGCATTCTGATGGTGGGGTTTGTTGTTCGGGGACTATCGCCCAAAATTATTACCTGAATAATTACCTGAAATAATTAACCTGTATAATTCCGGCATGTTTTAATTAATGCAGATCATACAATAATTGCCTGACAATTATCGGGGGATTGCTGGTCAGGGCCTGTAGATCAGGGGTAGATCGTTACGTTCGCATCGTAAAGGCCGCGGGTTCAAATCCCGCCAGGTCCATATCAGAAATTGGTTTCATGATGAGTGATAACCAAAGGTTCTGTCATATTCTTTATGATCCATCCATTTGACAATCACTGATATTGCTCCGTTATCATCAGATGTAATATAGTAGCATAACCGCCAGGAAGATGAAAGGTTGTACTTCAGAAGGTTGTCCAATGGGCCGTATTTTTTCTGAAAACTTTTTGGAATTAGTTTTTTTTGTATTCTCTTCCCACAAAATGGATTATGTTCAATTTTATCGAATGCACTGTTTAATTCTTTTAAGAGTTGAATGTCTGAATGTTTTTTAGAAGTATTAAGTGAATCCCACTGCTTTTTAAGTTCATCATCACAGAAAGTAATTCTGCACTTCATCTTATCCTTAGATCCTCACGTGCAGCATATTTTTTATAAAGTTCCGGGTTGTATATCCAGATAATATATCCTTCTGCATCTGCTCCGATTTTGTTGGATGATATTAGATAATCAATAATTTTCATAAATGTCTGATACATCATTTTTTTAGGGAGATTGTTCCATAGCTCAGTTTTTTTGTATTCTCCGCTGTTTTCTTTAATGAATTCTTCGACCATTAGGATTGTATCAAGTCTTGGGGAGTGATCAGCCCTGTTTGCAGTAGTAGTCATAATTGGTATTTGATTATATATGTATATATAATTTTTTGGTGAGGTTGCAACTGGTATTATCATGCTCCAATTAACAGGACTACTTAAAAAGGGTGATTGTTGGTCAATTTTGTTATTTGTGGGAATTGATATTACTTACAGTTCGTCAACATTGCCTATGAAATAGTAAGCAATCTTTGAGGCATCTCCAATATCAACAACTCCGTTTCCATTGAAATCTGCTTCCAGGTTCTCAGGTATTTTTCCGGCAACCATATAGGCAACCCTTGACACATCACCGATGTCTATGATGCCATTGTTATTGAGATCACCATTCTGATGAATTGATATGTAGTTCTCTTTTTCGGCTTTTCATCAAATTGTGTGGGTATTTAAATACTTCATCTGGCAAAATATCTTTTGTTGTGGTCATGCTTAATGATAGTCTATATATTATTTTTAGTTCTCTATTTGCCAGATATCAGCCTTAAACTTCAGATATTTTGTATTTTTTAAATTATTTCACCACCACATTTTTCTGGCGCTCTTAAATAATGTGTTTTTTGATCTGCGAATAGGGGTGAATGTCTTTCCTGAAGGAATATTTTATAATAACTACATGACTGAAAGAATAGAAGAGGAACAATGAAATGATTAGAAAGCATCTTTTCCGGAGGGAAATGCAGTTCTCCTTGCAGGTTAAAAGGAAGAGACTTGCAGAATCAAAAAGAGAGAAGATAAAAAGGCGAGCTGAAGAAGCTGTTGCAAACTATGAATCAGGGAATGTTACATCGGGTTCAGTAGATGATTTATTTGAATAAAAAACTCTTTTTGCTCTTATAATATGGCTGAATTAATCTGGGATGATCAGTTTTAAAAAGTCATCCATGAACCCCCTGGTTACATTTTCAGGTCTTATTCCTCTTTAAGATGCTTCTGATGCTCCATTGCCCTTCTGCTTATCTCTTCTCCGCTTAAATCTTCAAAGAGGGATTCCCGCCATTTTGTATAATCAAATTTATCCCTTTGAATAAGAGCGATAAATCGTTCAGCTTCGACCATTGCCTTGATGCTGGTTTAGTATTTCAAGACCGGAAATTTTAATTTCAGAATCTGTTTTCATTTTAATCCTCACATTCCATTACAAAATTTACAGGATTCATAATTGTCATACCAGATATTTCATCATTTCTCAGAGTAGCATATGAAATTATTTATCACATCAGATATTTCAGCATATCGTCAAGATCATAAACCAGATAATTATCCCCTTTGGTTTTATCTCTGTCCATAATTTTATCTTTATCAGTGATTTCTCCGGCAAACAACGCATATTTCTGTATGTAATCCTCATTGTTTTTTGTGCTGTTATTGACGTATTCTGATTTCTTCTCAAGTTTTTTAAGTATTTTTAAGGCATCGGATGCCGATTTTGTTCCGTATTTTACTTCTGCAAATACTATCATCTTTGCATTATCATCTACTGCAATCAGATCAATTTCCTCTCCTTTATGCCACCATCTGCCGGTTCTGGCTTTGGGAAATATAGCCGGTGCAATCTCATTTCTGACAAAAGACTCAAATTTCTTTCCGAAATATTTGTTAAAGTCAGTATTCGTGTAACATCCTCTCTCAATCTCACTTCTGTTCGTGCTTACAAAACTGTACCAGAAATCAATAACAGAATCTTTGATTATGTATATCCCGGATTTTTGGCTGCTTAAGAATGGTGTCTCTTTTTCGATAAATCCAAGCCTTATCAGTCCTTCGAGGTATGGATATATCTTTCTGGTATCAATTCCGCAGTTTACTGCAATCTCAGAAGGTTTTGTCCTGCCTTCTGCAATGGCTGACAGTATTCCCTGGTAGGTCTTTAATTCCCGGAATTCCTGTGACAGGAGGAAATAAGGCTCACGATAGAAGTAACCGAAGTTTGAGAAAAATTCATTTCTCACAAATTCTTCAAATGTCCCATATTCTGATGCCTTTTGCAGATATTCAGGCACTCCTCCGGTTGTGAAATAGGTTTTTAAGCTGTCTTTTTCATTCTGGCTGAGAAATAGTTTTGCGTCTTTAAATTCAAGAGGTTTTAAGAGCATATCTCTTGTTCTTCTGCCATATAACGGTGAGGTATAGGAGAGAGCATATTCACTCATCAGGTTTAGCAGGGATCCGGAGAGAATGATGCACCAGTTTGAATCTGAAAGTCCCCTGTCCCACGCCTTCTGGATTGCTGAAAGAATACTTTTATCGCTTTTTATCAGGTATGTGAATTCATCTATTATCAGGTATGATCTCTTCTCAGGCGGATTTTTCAGAATATATGTGAATAACTCAGTCCATGATTTTATTGTCAGGCCCTGCAGGAGTTCATCGTTTAAATATCCGGCAATTTCGGCTTTGAGGCCGTTAATCTGAATCTGAACTGTGACATCTTCGGCAAAGAACATTATACCCTCTTTGCCTTTTATGAATTCGTTTACAAGCCTTGTTTTTCCAACACGCCTCCTGCCATAGATTATTATGAGACGGGCGCCATCTGAATTCCATTCCTTCTTCAGAACCTCCCTCTCTTCTTCACGATCAATAAAATCCCTAATCATGATTAGTACTAATCGTGATTAGTATTATAATTTTCCGGTACCTGTTTACCGTCTGATCTGATTTTCATGATGCAGGGCTGATAATCATATCAGCACCACATTTAACCGCCACTATGTGTATCATATTTATAACATAATGTAAAACTTACTGTACATTGTGGTGAAGACAGCTGATAATACTAAGAATATTAAAGGAAAAGAGAAGCTGAGACTGAATATTTTTTCCGGCAAAAAAATATCGGTCATTTTTGCATTTACGGTGTTAATCTTTAGTTGTGGCTGTATTGGTGCAGGAAATGAGGGCGATATAGCATCACCGGATTCAGGCCTGACAGACTCTTCATTAACATCCACAGAACCGTCATGGGAGAAAGATGACCCCTCACATGGCAATAAGGCAGATCCTGATTACTCAGTTGTATTTCCGGACGATGAGGTCCAGGTCATAAATATCACAATATCTCCTGAAAACTGGCAGGAGATGCTTGACAATATGACTGAAATATACGGTGAATTCGGGAATTCAGATTCAAAGAGCATGCCCGGCGGAAATAACGGAGATGGAAACTTCGGTGCCGGAAATATCCCTGAGGATTTCAGTGCGAAAAACCACGGTTCCGAAATGGTAAATCCCGGAGATCCTGCGGACCGGCAAAACGGCGGTATGCCGGAGGGCGGCCCGGATGGAATGATAGATGAGGCAACCCCCGTATATGTCCGGTCAGATGTCACATTTGAAGGGCTTGAATGGGAGGATGTTGGTATCCGCTTTAAGGGGCAGATGACGCTTAGAAGTTCATGGAGCGAAGGAAATAACAAGATCTCATTTAAGCTTAACTTCGATAAGTTCGAGGATGAAAATCCGGCGATAAAAAACCAGAGATTCTACGGCTTTGATGAATTAAATCTTCAGAGCGGCTATGGTGATGATTCGCTGATGCGTGATATGATAGTGCCTTCAATATTCCGTGATTCGGGTGTCCCTGCACCGTACACAGCATTTTACAGGGTATATGTCGATTACGGTGAAGGTCCGGTATATTTCGGCCTCTACACAATGGTCGAAAGTATCGAAGACACTGTAACAGAGACACAGTTTGAAGACGACTCCGGAAATGTTTACAAACCGCAGGGCGACGGGGCAACATTCGCAGAAGGCACATTTGATACAGAAGCCTTTGAGAAGAAGACAAATGAGGATGAGGCAGACTGGACTGATGTAGAATCACTGTATGAAATCCTCAACTCTGATCTCAGAACCAAAGATCCGCAACAGTGGAGGGAAGATCTTGAATCTGTCCTTAATGTTGATGAATTCCTCAGATGGCTGGCAACAAATACAGTCATCCAGAACTGGGATACATACGGCGGAAACTGCCGGAATTTCTACCTCTATACAGACCCTTCAGACGGCAGAATAACCTGGGTACCCTGGGACAATAATTTCGCCCTGAGAGACGGCATGGCCGGAAATGAAGGAGAACTCCCGGCAGAAAATCCCGTTCTCATGGAGAATATGGCCGGATTTCAGGCTGACAGTGTTGCTGAAAATCCCCGGCAGGGTGGTTTCTTCCCCGGAAATGAGGGTGGAAATGGTCAGGCAGCGGGAGATGGCAGAGGCGGAACGGGAAAAAGTCTATCACTGTCCCTTGACGATGCCGGGGATAACTGGCCTCTGATAAGGTACATTGCCGATGATCCGGTTTACTACGGAAAATATCTGGATTATCTTGAGATGGTTGCAAATGACTCCTTTGAGCCTGAAAAGATGGAAGAGTTATACACCCGTTACCATTCGATGATTGAACCGTACGTCACAGGTGAGAATGGTGAAACAGAGGGCTATACCCATCTTGAAAGTCCGGAAGACTTCGCTGAATCACTGAATGAATTGATAGAGCATACATACAGCCGCTATAATGCGGTCATGGAGTTTATCTCCGGCCAATAAAAATAACAAAAAATATGGAGATACAGATATGAACCCAACAGCACAGAAAATTCCGGATGAAAATAACAACACCGCAGATGATATTATCCGGAAAATTTCATCCGGAACAGATAATTATGAAATAATAACCCTTGATGAACTGAAGAGATCTGATGCCAGTCTCATGAGCAGGCGTGAGTCAAAATACCTAATGACCTTTGAGAAATGCCTTGAGATAATCTCTGCACTGTCCGGAGATTACAGACTCCTTGATGTTGAAGGCTGCACAGTAAGCGGTTATGAAACTGTCTATTATGATGACAACTCCTTTATAACCTATCACCAGCACCACAGCGGGAAGCTGAACCGCTATAAGCTCAGAACCCGCCGTTATCTCTCTTCAGGAGAGAGTTATGTGGAGATTAAGGAGAAGAAGAATACCGGGGTTACGATAAAGAAGCGTATAGAAACCAGTGAATCCGGCATACTCCCAAAAGAAGAGCAGGATCTCTTCCTGAAGTCTAACTTTCCATATGACTATCATGATTTCCACCCGGTTCTGACAACAGAATATTCAAGGGTAACTTTTGTATCAAAGAACTACGATGAGAGAATCACCTTTGACTTTGGTCTTACTTTCAGTAATTCTGATGATGAAATTTCACTGCCTGAAGTTGTAATCGCTGAAGTGAAGAGCAGCAGGAACGCTTCCTACTCTAAAGCACTCTCTGTAATGCAGGCTTTTGGTATCCGCAAGAGGAGCTTTTCAAAGTACTGCATCGGGGTATCACTCATCTATAAACACCTGAAGCACAACCGGTTCAAGCCAAACCTGATGTACCTCTCCCGGATTTCCGGAGGTGAAGCACTGTGCTGCTAAACTCAGCTATGCTGCTCATTGCAGGTTTTGTAATAAATTTCATCAGTGCTTTCATTATCGTCAGATTCATCTATTACCCCAGGAAGAGTGAACATAATTTCATATTCACTTTTCTTGCATTCAATGTGATAGTGTATTTTATAATGGGCCTCTTCACAAGCATTGAACTCTCTATTGGTGCGGGCTTTGGGCTTTTTGCTCTCTTCTCCATTCTGAGATACAGGACGGAGACTGTTCCCATCAGGGAGATGACATATCTCTTTGTGATGGTTGCCCTTCCGATTCTGAATTCAGTGCTCTTTGAATCGGGTGAATACACCAGAATCGCTGTCATAAACCTGGCAGTGATAGCCGTCATCTGGATTCTTGAAAACGGCTGGGGATTTAAAAATGAGATTATGCAGAAAGAGGTGCTCTATGAGAAGATAGATCTCGTAAAAGCCGATAAAAAAGCGGAGATGATTGAGGATCTTAAAGAAAGAACCGGTCTGAATATTCTGGATGTGGATGTCTTAAAGATTGATTTCCTGCGTGATGCGGCTGAAATCAGGATATTCTATTCCGGAAATTCAGCTGAAAAATCAGAAGCAGATTCAGGTGATAAATCCGGTTTGAAACCGGATAACAAACCTGGAACGGATAATGAAATCACAGATGGATCGGAGTTAAAAGCATGTGATAAATCTGAAATGGATACGACCTTAGTAAATGAATCAGGCTCAGGTAATTGATCTGAATCTGACAGATAATCAGAATCGGGCAGACAATCTCTGTTATAATCCTTTCTGAGTGCATAGCGGCAGAATAAGAATAATAATTATATGTGGTAATAACATGGAAATCAAAAGAAAAAATAAAATATTTTTACTGTTTGCAGTATCATTGATGGCATTATGCTTCCTCTCGTGCGGCTGCACATCACAGTCAGAGTCAGCAGATACGACCTCACAGAGTCAGGCAGAGATAACTGCTGCTCCCATTTCCATTCCGGCTCCTGAAGTGACAAGATCTGAAATGACAGGTGAAGAGATAAATCCGGAAGAGATGCCCTCTGAGAATGTGGACCGGGCAGGAACAGAAGCAGGAATTCCGGGAGGGATGGAAATGCCGGGAGATGTCCGTGTTGAGCCGGACTTAGCTTTAGCGGCTGAAACCCTCGGAGTGACAGAGGATCAGCTTATTGCTGTACTTGGCGGCATGGGTGGAGGGGCTGACATTGATCTGAATGCAGCCGCATCAGAGCTTGGAGTTACTGTTGAAGAGCTTGAAGAGGCACTTGGGCCACAGGGAGGCATGCCTCCCGGAGGAAGGGTGGCTACGTCATAACTCCTGATACATAATTATAATTCTTTTATTTTCTGTTTTTAGCTGTATAATCCAGGCAGTGATTTTTTTAATCCGGAAAAAATATATGATCTGATATCAGGGATATCTCCCTTGTTCCTCTCTCAATCAGCTTATATGTCACCTCCGGGGTCTTTTCGTCTTTAATTGCCGCTATTACCACTACATTAACTGCCTCTACATCAACCAGAATCTGCCTTGTTGCCTCTACCTCATTGAGATATTTCTTCCAGCCAAGCCTGGCAATCCATGGGATAATAAAAAACCGGTCAAATGTAACCTTCAGAAATGCCACAATTCCGGTGAAGATAAGAACAAGAATGACTGAACCAAAAATAGTGTTCCCCAGATGGGAAATCTCCGAGATGATGACTATCAGAGCAACTGATATTATTATGTCCACACGTGTGAGAAGATTGGATATAGTATTGAAGTACTCTGTTCTGCGTGAGATTGCAAATTCCTTTTCTCTTGCAACCCAGTCCATCTTTGATGTAAGTTCTTTAAGCCTCTCCCTCTCTTCCTGAGTGTAATGCTTCTGAAGGGACTGGCTTATATCTGTCCCTGCTTCATCCATCAGGCTCTTAAAAGTCTCTCCGGCCTCATGCAGTGCCCAGTGAAGATTGTATCTCTCCCGGTTATCATAGATCTCATCAAGCCGGAGTAGCATCTCTTCAAACCGGTTTATACAGCAGAGATGAGGATCAACCAGCTCAGGACCATATTCCGGATATACTCTCTGTATGAATTTCTTCATACTTTCGGCAAATTCCCCTTTTTTATCTGATTTATTCATATTTACCAGTGATTACAATCTTTTAGGCAGGAACCTGAATTATTTTCTTAACTGTCCGGCTGTTTAAGATACTCTTCTCTTCACGGTGAATATAGTTGCGCCCGAATGGTGGACCTGTCATGCAGTTCATATGACAGGTTTAATTCTCTTAAAAAAATCAGGAAATGTTATATGAAAGTATCACGGCGGAACCGGCATACAGCAGTCACTTCTCATCTGCCTTATCGGAACAACAAGAGGTGTTTTTCCGTCACCGAGGTCCCTCACCTCGGCCTCAACCCCGTAAACACCTGAGATATTCTCCGGTGTCAAAACCTCCCACGGTTCTCCTGCGGCGATTATCTGCCCGTTTTTCATCATAATTATATCATCTGAGTATTTCGCAGCCATATTCAGGTCATGAACCGCCATCATGGCCGTGATTTTGCCCTCTGCGACAAGCTCTTCAACAATTCTCATCACATCCATCTGGTGCCAGAGGTCAAGGTTTGAAGTCGGCTCATCAAGCAGCATAAAACCGGTCTCCTGCACCAGTGCCCTTCCGATGAGTGCCTTCTGCTGCTGCCCGCCGGATAGTGCATTAAAAGAGGAGAGTGCAATATCCTCAAGTCCTAAAAGGTCTATCACATCCCAGACCCTCTCCTCGTCCTCCCCTGAACCTGTCCAGCCAAGATGCGGCCTTCTTCCCATTAAAATTACATCAAAGACAGTATGCGGAAAGACTCGTACAGACGACTGGGGCACATACGACATCCTCTTTGCAAGCTCCCGCCTTGAAATTCCGGATACCTTCTCACCGTCAACCTCCACAAGGCCCGTTTTCGGACTGAGCACCTGGTTGACACATTTCAGAAATGTGGACTTCCCGCACCCGTTGGGTCCGAGAATTGAGACCATCCTCCCTTCCCTTATGTCAAGAGTAAGACCCTTTAGAACCGGAACAGAATCATATGCAAATTCCAGGCCCTTAACCGACAGTTTTACCTTCATTGCCAGAACTCCTTTCTCTTACCCTTAAGTATAAGATACAGGAAGAACGGCACTCCAAGCAGTGAGGTCATAATTCCGGTAGGGATTACCACAGGTCCGATAACATTCATCGCAACCGCATCAGCGGCTATAAGAAGCATTGCCCCAAGAATTCCGGATGCCGGAATTAATATCCTGTGATCAGCCCCGATTATCATTCTTGCCATATGCGGCGCAACAAGCCCGATAAAGCCTATTGTCCCCGTAAAGCAGACGATGGTCGCAACAAGAAAAGAAGAGACAATCATTGTAAACATCCGTACCCTGTCAGCGTCAACTCCGAGGCTCTTTGCAGAATCATCCCCGATTGTCATCAGGTTTAAATCCTGTGCCTTTGACATCAGAAGAGGTGTGCATACTGCAAAGATAACAAAGAATAGCAGAAACTTATTCCAGGAAAACGCAGATAAGTCCCCCATACCCCATGTGGTCATAAGGCGAAGCTGCTCGTCATTTGCAAAATATGCCATAAGCTGGGAGAGACCTGAGAATAGGTAGTTAACCGCAATTCCGGCAAGGATGAGCGTCTCGGATGTCGCACCCTTCAGAGCCGCAAGAGCGACAATAAAAAAGGAGCATGCCATTGCAAAGATGAAAGCATTGGCGATTAAGATATATGCCCCGCCGATCAGGGCAACCCCGAATACGGCAGCAAGGGCTACCCCGAAATGTGCCCCGGCTGAAATTCCGAGTGTGAAAGGGCTTGCGAGCGGATTTTTCAGCACCGCCTGCATGACGCATCCGCATATGCCAAACCCGAATCCGGCAAAGATGCCGCCGATGATTCTTGGGAACCGGATATTCCACACAACCTGTTCAAAGACATCGTCCATGTTAAAGACTGAAGGAATAAACCTTGCAAAAAGTGTCTCATATACCTGTAAAATAGAGATGTCCAGGGGTCCGAGCGTGATTATAAATCCGGTTGCGATAAATATCGCACCTAAAATTCCGGCAAGGAAGAGATACTTTCTTCCCTGAAGCCTTTTATGTTCGTTTTGAACCTCTTCAAGCTTTTTCTTACGCTCAATTCTGTGTTTTTTTGCATGTTCAGATACCGGCTCATATTCCGGAGTCATTGCAGAAATCCTCCTTATTCCACCAGATTCTTACCGGATAATAGACTCTCTTTGTCCTGTATATGCCGGAATAATCAGGTATCAGAGTCTCTTTCATATACTCCCTGATTATCTCCCGTTCTTCTTCTGTATAATTTCCCCTCTCTGTCCAGAAGTCAGACGCTTCATCAGGAGAGTCATAACTCAGCCTCCGTATGCTCTTCTCAACCGAAACATTGGGGTAAATGCCCATACTGTGCAGAACATGCACAATGGTGAGATAATCCGGAGTTGTCATATCAGCCGCTTCAGCCCCAAGCCTCTTCATAAGCTCAGGGTCAGGCATATGCCGCATCGGCCCGGCAAACCAGAGAATATTTACCGTTCTCTTTGCAAGTGAATTCAGTTTATCAAGTCCGGCCTTAAGGTCATCAAAACCGAGTGAGTTGGATGCAAAGACAACGTCATGCACCGGAATATCAATGCCGGCTTTTACATCCTCAAATTTTTGTCTGACGACCGAATAGTTCTCAAGTCCGGCGCTTTTCATATTCTCATTAAGAAAGGCAAGCATGCCTTCTGAAGGTTCAAGAACAGTTACATGGGCGGCATTCTGTGCAAGAGGGACTGTATATCTCCCCGTTCCTGCACCCATGTCGAGAACAGTATCGGTGGGCATAAGGCCCAGTGCTCTGACATTTTTCAGTGCTTCATCTGTTCCGCCCAAAACCGCTTTATTAAATGAAGCTGCTCTGCTGTCCCAGTCAAAAGAGGGGTTGTTGTTTTTCCTCCTCAATATCCTCCATATCAGGTTATAATCGATTATATCCATTATATCTCCTGCTCCACGGGGAATTTCAGGTACTCAGAATATGCTGTATATACACCGTCTGTTCCAAGGAATGCTTTTTCTATCTCATTACCTTCGGCCTCAATGTCAATATCTGCAAATCTGTCAGGATAGAGTATCTTTGCGATATAGATCAGGTTGATGAGGTTGATGTCAGTCGGACGGCCACGGCAGTTGGGGTAGAAAACATTGTAGACCTTACCCTCTTTGATGGCTTTAATCGACTGAAGTTCAGGAGAATCGATGATAAACTGGAGACCTGCATCCTCGGGATCAGAGCATGCAACAAGAATTACATCAGGGTCCCAGGCGATTATCTGTTCAATTGCCACATTTACATCACCGTCTGCACATTCCTCTGCTACATTGATTCCGCCTGCCATAGTGAGGGCATCATAGGTGTTTACTGTTCTTGTAAAGTCCCTGCCCTCTTTTGCGTCATAAAATCCCTTCTTTGCGCCTCTTGGAGCGAAGTAAACGGTCGGCTTTTCATCTTCGGGGATATTGTCTGTTATGGATGTTATCATATTGATCTTTTTATCCATAAAGGAGACGAGTTCTCCTGCTTCCTTCTCCTTTGAAAGAGCATCTCCTACTGATACAAAGTGGTTTTTCATTGTGCTGTACTCAAAGTCGCATCCGGAAACAAAGACCGGAGCACCTGTCTTCTCTGCCATGTCTTCCGCACGGTCTTTCCAGAACTCAGCTTCAAAGATGATGTCGGGCTGAAGTGAGGTCATAAGTTCATAATTGACTTCATATCTTGTGCTCGTCTGCGGGACATTGTTAAGTCCGCCGTCTGTGCAGCTCTCCCAGCATTCCTCATAGTAGATCTCATCTCCGGTGGTCATCGGACATACACAGCGTGAACCAACTGTGCACTCGTCTGATCCGACAAGGAGATCGCCGTTGCCGTAAGCGATCACAAGACGTGAATTATCAGGATTTGTGGTGATTATCCGTTCTATCGGGCGGTAAAATGTCATGGTACGTCCGTCCATGTCAGTTACGGTATGCGGTTTACCATTCCAGACTTTATAGACATACGCTGCGTCCGAGACTTCGTCAAGTGTCAGGTCGTTATTGCCAAGCATATAGCCGCATACCGCATCTGATACCATCTCTTCTGTAATCTCCCCGTCTGCTCCCAGCGGAAGTGAGCCGCCTGCAACTGCCGGAAAAACTACAAAAAAGGTCATTGTCAGGGCAGTAATCAGAAATTTAACTGATGTCTTCATATCTCATTCCTCCTTTCTGCCGGATATTGCCAGAACTGCTCCGGTTGCGATAAATGCTGCAATTACCGCAATAATTCCAAATCCGGGACTCTTCTCCATACCTGAATCCGGACTGCCTTTCTCTTCCACAGCACCAATACCAAGTGCTGTCCATCTCTCCTTTCCTTCTTTCATATCCGGAGTAAGTGTCAGGAGGTCTACCCATTCAGTCTTAAACCCCGTCTTCCCGTCTCCGTTTCCGGTCAGCTCATATGATACTGACTTTTCATCCGAGAGAAAAAACGCTATTTTGCTGTTTTTTTGGTCAGTCTCAAAGTTTCCTGATGAAGAGGTCATACTGTCGTCCTCTGCAAAAACCCATCCGTCAGGTACAGTCTCTAAAATTCCGACTGCGAACGGTTCATCTGATTCAACTGTAAAAGTGACTTCTGCCTTATCTCCTGAAACCGAAACATCCCGGTTAACAACTGGTGAACCCATAACAGGCAGGGTGAGCAGTACAATCATAAGTAATACTGCCGGAATAATCCATTTGCCGAATTTATTATCTTTCATACAACCAATCCAATTTGTTGTAACAATTATTAATTTTTGTTAAATTTGGTATTACTTTTGTTATTTTTAATCATAAAAAAAGATTGTCAAATGGTTTTGAGTCATAATTATTATGGGGAATTCTTAAAATAATCTGATTGTGTCGGAACACAAACTAAAATTCCTGAGAATATACAAATTATTATAGTGCATCGCATAATGTTTTGGGATGATCGGAGTGTAATGGAGATTATTCCAAACCATGCACTTATGCCGCACTTCATAGTAATAAGCAAACTTTCCGGATTATTCCGGAAAGTTCTGCATTATACTATAATCCTGCAATATTTTGTTAAAAAGAGGTTTGGTGTCTGAATATTTCAGTTTTCAGAATTAATGTGATTTCCGTGTAAAGGCTTTGGGAATTACTCCGATAACAATGCTCCACTTCGCAGTGAACTGGATCATTTCGTTCTTATATCCGGTGATGAATAACCTGCTGATTATATAATTTGCCGGCAGAATACCAATTATGCCCGGAGTTATGTGTTTTATCAGAATATTTTAATGTCTGATTGATTTCCGGTTAATCTCGCTATCTCAGAGATTTTAGAACGTTATTGTCATATTGCTGTATAGGAAATTCCTGTTTTAACTCACGTCAACAAATTCCTAATACTGATTGGTACTAATCGTAATTGGTATGTTTGACTCTTCTCCAATTTTCTGATTTCCGGGATTATTCCCCTTTAATATGCTTCTGGTGTTCCATCGCTCTTCTGCTAATCTTCTCTCCGCTTAAACCATCAAAGAGAGATTCCCGACATTTTGTATGATCAAATTTATCCCTCTGAATAAGAGCAGTAAACCGTTCAGCTTAAACAATTTTAGGGTGCCGGTTCAGTATTTCAGGACCGGAAATCTTAATTTCAGAATCTGTTTTCATATCAGGGAGATCTCCCTGGTACCTCTCTCAATCAGTTTATATGTCACCTCAGGAGCCCTTTCTTCCTTAATCGCCGCTATTACCACTACATTAACTGCCTCTACATCAACCAGAATCTGCCTTGTCGCCTCTACCTCACTCAGGTATTTCTTCCATCCAAGTCCGGTAACCCATGGAATAATAATAAACCGGTCAAGTGTAACCTTCAGAAATGCTACAATTCCGGTGAAGATAAGAACAAGAATGACCGGATCAAAAATAGCGTTTCCCACATGGGAAATCTCTGAGATGATGACAATCAGAACAACTGAAATAATTATGTCCACAAGTGTGACAAGATTGGATATAGTATTGAAGTACTCTGTTCTGCGTGCGATTGCAGATTCTTTTTCCCTTGCAACCCGGTCCATATTTGATGTAAGTTCGTTAAGCCTTTTCCTCTCTTCCTGAGTATAGTGCTTCTGGATGGAATTGATTATATTCGTCCCGGATTCATCCATAAGGCTCTTAAAAATGTCTCCGGCTTCATGCAGTGCCCAGTGGAGATTATATCTCTCCCGGTTATCATAGATCTCATCAAGCCAGAAGAACCTCTCTTCAAATCGTTTTATACAGACGAGATGAGGTTCAACCAGCTCAGGACTATATTCCGGATATACCCTCTGTATGAATTTCTTCATACTGTCCGAAAATTCCCCTTTTTTATCTGATTCTGTCATATTTGTCTGTAATTGCAGTTTTTTTAAGAAAAAACATGATTTATTCTCCCCACTATCCGGCTGTTTAAGATACCCTTTTTTCCGGAAAAAAAGAGCTATGACCGGAATTATGACTGTCATTTAGGTTTATTCATCTGCATCAAGGTCCACAGTTTCGTCAGCAAAGGTTGCAAGCTGTGCTGAGATGACAGGGTCAACCGCATTTTTTACAGAAAACATAATACCTTTTAAAGAATTCAGCCTTGCCTTATTTGCAAACATATGCAGGAAGCGGATGATCTGAGTGGAATCGTTATAGACAAACATCGTGTTCACCGAATCTATCATTAAGAAGAGATTCTCTTTATCCTTTATCCCGCCCATAGCCCTGGTCAGTGCAATTCCGATATTTGTCAGCTGTCCCGGGCTGTTGATGTATATACAGTTATTCTCATCTTTTTTTTGTCCGACAGCCGTAATGGTTATACAGTCTATGAAAAAGAGTTTTGATGTATCTGTCCCGTTTTTACTGAGAGCCTTATTCATTATCAGCCATGGTTCGTTGATAGATATCACAATCCCCGCAAATCCAAGGCTGCATAGTTCTGATATATTGGTTATAACGTTTTTTCTTAGCGTCCCTGCCTCCGCCATTGCTATAATGACATCAGATTCAGACAGAGCCTCTGCTATTACAGGCATTGAATTATTTCCCGGCGTTTATCCAAAATATTGCGTGGCATTTCTCTTCATATGCTATAAAATTCATAGTATTTCCTGCCCGGAAATATTATTCCCTCTGGTCTGTCAGGAATTCCCTGTAATGGTCAAGCACCCTGTCTGAGCCGGCAAGGGCGACCTTATTCAGCTCAGAAATATTCTCATTGATCATCTTTGCATTGGATTTAATCACCTCAATTATAGCTTTTACATCATCCCGGTCAAAATCATCCTGAACTGTCATCTCTTCAAGAAGCTCCAGATTTCTGGTGATGCTCACAACCGGATTTCTGGTCTTGTTTACGGTTTCAAAGAGATAAGAAAGAAGCCTCTTCTCTTCCTCCTTCAGTTTTTTATTGCTCTCCGTGAGCATCCGGTTTGTATCATCAAGCTCGGTATAAAGAGCTATAAGGCCTTCATTTGTCTTCTCAAGTTCAATGCTTAACTCCTGAACTTCCTTTGTTTTCCTGTCAAGTTTCTCCTGAAGGTAAATTATATCCGGTTTGTCATTCAATTATTTCACCACCACAACTGTTCCGTCATCATTCTTCCGCCAGTACTCATTCATTATATAATGTGCTATTCTTTCAGGGCGTTCTTCCGGCAGGCAGCCGTTAATGTCCAGTTTTGCACTGATACCGTCAGAATGAATGACCGCCATACTCTTACCGCTCACCCAGGGATGTCTCTGAATGGTAACTTCTCTTCTCCTCATACCCAGTATTCCGGGTACCGAGTGAAAACTTATGTGTTCCTCCTTTGGATAGAGGTGAACTGATATATCGCCCACACCTCCAAATTCCATAATTCCTTTATCCTCATTGATGAACATGATGCCCGCCACTGCACCCCTTGTCTTTTTAAGTTTTTCACCAAGTCCCTCAAGCAGGGATTTGATCGGTTCTGCGGAAGCGTTATGCCTTAAATACTCCTCTGCACATGCTGAAGCTTCACGTGCATGAATCCCGTGTCCAAGCCCGTCTATCACAGCTATACATGCTCCGTTTTTAAACCTCTCAATATAATAGCCGTCACCGCAGACGTTCTCAAGCGGATGATGGCGTGTAAGTACACTTATTCTAAGACTTTTCTCCGGAACAGAAGGTAATTTTTCCTCGTATTTTTTTATGCGTATTATCGTTCCCGAGATGCTGGATTTTATGCTGAATTCGTCAGAGAGTCTTCTTACTGAACCAAGTCCGACACCCATACTCCTGGATGAGGTCGTGTAGCCGTCCTCAAGTGCAAGTTCGTAATCCGGGATGCCCGGCCCTTCATCTTCTGAAATTATCTCAAGATATATCCCGGATTTTTCGTCACTAAATACTCCGTATTTCATCCTCCCGTTTATTGTATCATGTTTTATATGATTTGAGGCAAGTTCTGCGGCAATGATATCGATCTCGTCTATTATTTTATCCGGGAAATTATTCCGGGATGCAAGGCCGTGTATATCGTTTTTTACCGCTGATTTATGTGCATCCAGAAATACCTGCCTGCACCTGTATTCTGAGTTCATGGCAGGTATTTGATTATCTCAATTCTTGTCCCTTTTCCCGGTTCAGAATCTATGGTCATCTCGTCAACAAGGCGTTTTGATCCCGAAAGGCCAAGCCCCAGGCTTCCCGGAGTTGTAGTATATCCCTCTTTCATGGCAAGTTCAGTATCTTCCATCCCCGGCCCTTCATCCTCAAATATTATCTTAATTCCGTCGGGATTTTTTATGCTCTCAATACTGACTGTCCCAAAACCTGCATAACGGTATATATTCCGGGACAGTTCAGATGCTGCCGTTGCAAGTTTCGTCTGGTCCACTATCCCAAATCCCATACCCAGAGAAGCGTCCCTGACCATCCGTCTCGATGTCAGAATATCGCTCTCATCTTTTATCTCTACCGATTTTAAGAACATACTGAAGCTCCGTAATAATATAATGTCATTTTATCGCGGAGATCTCCTGCAATATCTCAAAACCGCTGTCAATGTCACATGCGGTTGTTATTCCGGAGAGGTCAAGACCAAGGTCAACAAGAGTTATGGCAACTGCCGGCTGAATTCCGGTTATTACAACTTTTGCACCCAAAAGTCCGGCCATAATCCCGCAGTCCCTCAGAGTCCTTGCCATAAATGAATCCACAAGGTCAAGAGCAGAGATGTCAATCAGTACCCCTCTTGCGCCTGTTTCTGATATTTCCTTAAGAATATCCTCCTGAAGGGCAGTGATTATTACATCATGGAGATCTGTCTGAATAGAAACCAGAAGATAGCTCTGCAGTTTCAGAATGGGTATTCTCTCCATGGTTTACTGCCTCTGAATGATCATGCTCTTCTTTACGATTGCAAGGCCCTTCTCATCCAGGGCATATTCTACACCCTCCTGGAGGGTTGCCCTTGTTATTATATCTCCAAGATCTATTCCGAGATGCACCATAGTCATTGCAACTTCGGGTTTAATTCCGGTAAAGATCATATGTGAACCGAGCATCTTTACAGCCTGCGAGGTTTTCAGAATATTTGCAGCAACAGCGGAGTCTATCGTCCCAACTCCGGTTGCGTCCATAATGATGAATCTTGCACCTGTTTCCCTGATCTTTATCAGAAGTTCCTCCATCATCTGCAGAGTTCTCTCAGAATCCAGTGTGCCGATTAGCGGCAGAATCAGGATATCATTCCATATCTGCGTAACAGGGGTTGATAACTTGATTATCTCTTTTGTTTTCTCAACAAGCGCCTCTTCAGACCATATTCTCTCAATAATTTTGCTGATTCTCTCAGAAAGTGTTTTAAGCAGTTTTTCTTCTTCTTTTAAGAACGGGCTTTCATCAAAGCCGGGTTTTTCTTCCATGTAATATACTGATATCTCACCAACTCTCCTTCCTTCAAACTTAAGCTGGTCTGACATCTGCCATTCAGTCTCCCTGAAAGGTTCGGTTCTGATCTTCTCACCTTTAATATTAATTTCAGCACAGGCAATATCGGGGTACTGAAGTGCACCTGGGAGGCGTTTTATTATTCCTCCGGCGATCTCATTGATATTTTTGCCATGGCTATCCACAATATCTGAGATACTGTAAAGGAAGTTTAACTCTTTATCTCTCTCTGCAAGTTCTTTAATCAGCTGTTCTTCTGTTTTTCTCATTTTTACCGCCTTTATGTATATTATCTTTATTTCCGGATATGACAGATATTTCCGGATGTCAAAAATGTTATTTTACTTTAATTATCAGAATTTTTTTAATAAAAAATTTATCTTTATATATTTCAGGTTTCTGTAAGGGTATCTGATAGTATTTTTGCTATATCAATCCAGATTACGAGGTTCTTCTTTTCATCTCCTTCTTTGCCCATCTTGATAATTCCTTTGACATATGCCACCTTTGACATCGTCTCATCCATCTGGTCTATATCGTCGGTGGAGATCTGGAGCACGCTCTGGACATCATCGACAATAAGGCCGACATTTGAGCCGTTTGCAGCTTCAGGGACAAGTACGATAATCTTTTGGTTTTCTGCCTCATTTCCGGGCGGAAGCCCCATCAGATAGTTGAGATTTAAGATATTGGTTATCTCACCCCTTAGGTTTATTATGCCGGCAATATGTGCAGGTGCACGGGGCACAGGCGTTATAGGCATCATCTCAACAATCTCTCTTGATATATGAATGTCGAGTGCATACTGTACTCCGCCTATTTCAAACTGCACGACATCCTTCATTTCAGACATATTAATCTCCTGTCAGTATTTGAATCTGGCATTTGCAGTGTCAAGTTCCTTTACAAGTGCACTGACTTCATGGATTGCACTTCCAATCTCCTCAACTGATGCACTTGCCTCTTCAGCAAGGGCTGCAAGTTCCTCTGCTTCTTTCTGAACCTCTTTTGTCTTTAAGGTTCCTTTATCTACCGACTGAACCACATTGTTTGAGATATTTGCCTGGTCCTCAATCGCCTTTGTGATCTCGCCTATATCGGTTGTGACCTGTCCGGCATTTTCAATAATGGTATTGAGTGCCTCAAGTGCTTTTGTTACACTTCCTACACCCTCTACTATCTCGTTGTTGGCATTGTTTATTGCACCGGCAGTCTTTTCACTGCTTGTCTGGACCATTGAGACGACATTTCCAATTGAATCTGCTGCCGCTCTTGCTTCTGCTGCAAGGTTTTTGACTTCTCCGGCGACAACAGCGAATCCACGTCCGTGCTCGCCTGCACGTGCAGCTTCAATTGCTGCATTGAGTGCAAGGAGGTTAATCTGGCCCGTGATGTCATTTATCAGTTTAACGACATTGCTGACCTCCTTTACCTTCTCGGTCAGGTCGTTTATCTCGTGTACGCTCTCTTTTGCAATTTTTTCGACATTGCCCATCTTCACGTTGGCGTCATTCCCAAGGCTCTGTGCCTCTTTGCCTATCTCAACGACATGGTTTGCGGCATTGAATACTTCCTGTGATGTACTGGCAATCTCCTCATTTGAAGCTGAGAGGTCTGCAATCTGCCGGTTTATGTCTTCAATGCTGATCAGCAGGTCTTTTGTCAGTTCCGCCGCTTTCTGGCTTGTGTTTGCAACCCCTTCTGCTGCCTTTGCAACTTCGTCAGTTCCTTTTCCTACCTCATCTGAATTGACTGATATCTGCTTTGTGACATTGTTTGTCGCTTTGATAACTTCTGAAACATTTATTCCAATGTTGTTTATTGCATCCTTAAATTTCAGGAAATCTCCTTTTACAGGGATAATGTCCGAAAATCTTGCTGTGAAATCTGCATCTGCATAACTGTTGCATATTGTCATTGCTTCGTTTATCGGCGTTGCGATGGCATCCATTAAATTATTGAGGTTTTCAACGAGGTCAACATATTCGCCGTGATATTTTTTACTTTCTGACCTTGTTTCAAGTTTTCCTTCTGTTCCGGCATTGACAAGACCTTCAATCTCAACTACAAGCCCTTTGAAGGTATCATTTACAGATCTTATCGATTCTGTAATCTCCACAAACTGTTCCCTGACTTCCTTCGTATAACTGTCCGCTTCACCGACAGTCAGCTTTACATCCTCAAATTTCCCTTTGGCAATTGATTCAAGGTCAGCTGCAACATTTGCGACTTCCTGCTTCAGGTATTCTCCAACTTTAGTTGTCGCTGTAATATCCTGAATAATCTCAACATGGCCGACATTTTTTCCCGCAGCATCTTTGACCCATGCTACATCAACCATGAAGTTTCCACCGTCCTGTTCAAAAAATGTCTTCTCTTTTCCTTTTCTCAGGCATTCAATACCGCAGTCCTTTGTCCTGCATATATTTGCATCCCATCTGCTGCACTGTGTGCCTATGGCCTCTTTTTTATCGACATTTGCCATTCCTGCTGTTGCAGGGTTTAGGTATGTCCAGTTCATATCCATATCTGTGACAGAGACTGGGAACGGAATTACGTCAAGAATTGATTCAAACCAGGCCCTTTCGTTCTCAATGTCGGTTATATCGACCCATGTTGTATTTATATTTCTGACATTACCCTTCTCATCCATGACAGGTATTGCAGCTACTTTAATTATTCTTTTTTCACCTCTGAAGGTCATGTTGAACTTGCCGTCTGTTCTTCTTTTCCTCTCAAAGGCGTCCTTTGTCCCCTCTCCTTCAATTTTTGTGATGGCAAACTCAGAGTAGAGGTCATTCATCCTGCGTGAGATGATTCTCTCTTTATTAAGTCCGGATAATTCGACAAAATCATCATTCACATCTTCAATGATGAGGTTTTGGTCTATCATTAAAAGAGGGATAGGGGCCGTCATTACAGTTTTGTACAGATAATCCCCTTTTCTGTCACATTCATTCTTTTCGTCAATCAGCCTGTTAATTAACTTCCCTAACGGTGCCAGTTCATCATCAGTTCTCTCTAAATCAACTGATGCCGTTATATCTCCATCTAAATATCTCCCAAGTTTTTCTGTCAGTTCTGCCACATTCATTATAATCACAACCGGAATTTTGTATTTTTACACCTCTATCATGTGTAATATAAACTCCTCTAAGAAGACCATCTGATAAATACTTTGCGCATGGCGGAAAGGATCTCTCCGGTTTATCTGCCGGAATAATATAATTTCTTTTGTAATCCGCGAATACGGGCATTTTTGGACTTTGAGTCCTTTATGGATTATTATTCCGTCTGTAAATATTACAGCTAAAAAAAAGACTTAACTTTTCATCCCGAAAAAGGGAATGGGTATATTATTGTTCTTTGATAAATCCTGGTGCAATCTGAGCAGCCAATGCTTCCAGCATAAGTTTTTTGTCATATTCTATCCGGTCTGCCGTGTGGGATGCTACTACAATACATCCTTTTATTCCGGAATAGTGTATTATGGGAATTATCCCGTATGTTTTAATATTTTCCCGTGTTATACTCTCTTCGCCGGATTTTCCCGTATTCCGGCAGCTTTTATATATACTGTCACCTTTGAGAATTATATCATAATATCTGTTTATTAAGCCGGATTTATCTCTCTCTGTTATGAATTTCTCTGTAACTCCTGTATAATGTCTGAGATGCATCTGGTCTGATTTTTCATCGTAGCTGTATAATGCACCGCAGTCCATACCGGAGATGTCAATTGCAGTAATAAGAGTTATTCTGAAAATATCGTCTGTGGAATCAGACCTCAGTATTTTCAGCCCTGCCTCTTTCAGTTTACCGGAGGTTTCATAATAGCTCTCTCTTGTTTCGGCTTCTTTTAACATTCTGAGGTTTAGATCTTCTATATGGGAGAGGTAGATATTCAGATACCATATAAGACTGACGATCTTTTTAAATTCACTCTCAGAATAAATTTTTTGTGCTGAATATTCATCTCTTATCTGCCGGGATGTTTCTTCGTCAGCCTGCACGGATCTCAGGAAACGGTCAATTTTTTCATATCCTGTATTTATCCTGCAATTTCTGATACACCACATTCCGGCAGACACTTCCGGGATATTTACAGGGAAAGCGCCGCACATAAGTCCTGTAGCTTCACATTCCCAGGTTTTTGGAGTATTATTTCTATTTATATTTTCTATAGCCCGGACCAAATGTTCTTTGCAGATCTCTGCGGCTTTTTCATAATTATGGCCGAGAATATCGCATATGCTGCCGGATTTGCTGATCTCTGTTAGTGGTCGACCGTCCGGTGATAAAACTACCATAGATACTCCAAGCACCTCTGAGAGTGAATTCTGAAGGTCCTGAAGTTTTTTCAGGTTTAGGTGGCTTTTGTCCCGGAAATTTTCATCTGTTACTGCTTTGGGGATTTCAGATGATATGGATGGGAGACCGTTTTCCTCTTTTTCATTATTGATGCTGTGATCAGAGCTTATTGCTGCCTTTATATCCCTGAGTTCATTCTTTGCTGTCTCAATCTTTTTCTCATATTCATGGTGCCTGATAATATTCCACAGCCCTTTCATGAGGAGGGTTATCTGCCGGATGTCTGATTCATCATATTCATTTTCTTTATTTGCAACTCCGGCGAGCATAACTATCTTTTCGCCGTCAAAGATAGGGACACCAAGGTGCCTTTTTATTGCGACATGCCCCTTTGGCAGGCCTTTTTTTCCCGGGTTATCTTTGGAATAGTCATTTGTTATTATGGCTCTTCTCTCTCTTATCGGTTCTCCCCACAGTCCGGTTTTTGGGATACTAAACTCTCTGGCTATATCTTTTATTCTGCACTCATCCATTGCATTTTTTGACCATGAATACATCCTTAAAAGGTTATTTTCCTCCTCAACAAAGGCGAAGTAGCCATGAGTGCTCTCTGTATTGGTTATATTTTCCTCAAGTGCATAATCCATCAGGCTTCTTAAGTCGGAGGTTGATCTGTTTGTGAACTCCAGTAGTGTTTCAAACCGTTTTTCATCACGGATCAGTTTTTCTTCGGCCTTTTTCTTCTCAATTGCCGTCCTTATTTTATGAGATAGTTCTGCAAACTGTGATTTTGGTTCTCCGCCTTTCTGGATATAATATTCAGCACCATTATTAAGGGCTTCAATAACGACCTCTTCCCTGCCTTTGCCTGTATAAATGATAAATGGTATCTTAGGATATTTCTCCTTTGATATTTTCAAAAATTCTATCCCGTTCATATCCGGCATCTCGTAATCTGAGATGATCAGATCGACAGTTTCAGTGGTCAGATATTTCAGGGCTTCTTCCGGTGAATTTTTTGTCTCAACCGGAATGTTGTATTTCTGCTCAAGGAAGAGTTTTGTAACTTCAAGAAGAGCCGGTTCATCATCAACGTAAAGTATTTTATTTATCTCTTCGGCCTCCATGACAGGTCAGTAATGTTTAATTATTTCTGATAATTATTATATCCTTCGTTAAAGTCTTTGATAATCTTAATCCACATCTCATAATCTTAATCCACATCTCATAATCTTAATCCACATCCCATAATCTTAATCCACATCCCATAATCTTAATCCACATCCCGTTATATTTTCAGTTAGGAATTTCTGCAGCCCCTGATGCAGCTTTTGATATGCGGAATTATTGGTGAGATGGCTGATTTTTCTGCAAAAAAAGTATATCTGTCAGGATTCCGGGCAAAAAGACCCTCCCCTTAGATCTACGGTTCTTCCCTGCCGGTTATCCGGAATCTCCTTTTATCAGTTCTCAACGAGGGTGTCTTCAAGTATTTTGGCGATGTCAATCCAGATTACAAGTTCTTTGTTATCATCCCCGTTCTTTCCCAGTTTTATAATGCCTTTGACATATGCTTCCCTTGACATCGTCTCGTCCATCTGGTCTATGTCATCTGAGGATATCTGAAGGACGCTCTGGACATCATCGACAATAAGGCCGACATTGGACCCGTTTGCAGCTTCCGGTACAAGAACGATAATCTTTCTGTTTTCTGCCTCATTTCCGGGAGGGAGGCCCATTAAACAGTTGAGGTTTAAGATATTGGTAATCTCTCCCCTCAGGTTTATGATGCCTGCAATATGTGCCGGTGCTCTTGGTACCGGAGTAATCGGCATCATCTCAACAATTTCACGTGAGATGTGGATGTCAAGTGCATACTGCACCCCTCCAATCTCGAACTGAACAACATCTTTCATTTCAGACATATTGCACCTTAATTCAGTACTTAAATCTGGAATTGGCAGTGTCGAGGTCCTTTACAAGTTCACTGACTTCATGGATTGCACTTCCGATCTCCTCAACGGATGCACTTGCCTCTTCTGCGAGTGCTGCGAGTTCCTCTGCCTCTCTCTGAACTTCCTTTGTCTTCTGGGTTCCGCTGTCAACTGATCTGACGACATTGTTTGAGATGTTTGCCTGATCCTCAATGGCCCTTGTGATCTCGCCTATGTCGGTTGTGACCTGTCCGGCATTCTTAATGATGGTATTGAGTGCCTCAAGCGCTTTTGTGACACTTCCTACACCCTCTACTATCTCATTGTTGGCATTGTTGATTGCACCGGCAGTCTTCTCACTGCTCGTCTGCACCATGGAAACCACGCTCTCTATTGAATCGGTTGCGGCTCTTGCCTCTGCCGCAAGGTTCTTGACCTCTCCGGCGACTACTGCAAATCCACGCCCGTGTTCTCCGGCACGTGCTGCTTCAATGGCGGCATTGAGTGCAAGGAGGTTAATCTGGCCTGTTATGTCATTTATGAGCTTAACGACATTGCTGACCTCCTTTACCTTCTCGGTCAGGTCGTTTATCTCATTGACACTCTCTTTTGCAATTTTTTCGACATTGCCCATCTTTTTGTTTGCATCATTGCCAAGTCCCTGTGCCTCTTTGCCTATCTCAACAACACCATTTGCAGCATTGAAAACTTCCTGTGAGGTGCTTGCAATCTCCTCGTTTGATGCTGAGAGGTCGGCAATCTGCCGGTTTATATCCTCAATATTAATCAGCAGGTCTTTTGTCAGGTCTGCTGCCTTCTGGCTTGTGTTTGCAACAGCCTCTGCTGCCTTTGAGACTTCGTTCGTCCCTTTCCCTACCTCTTCTGAGTTTATTGCCACCTGTCTTGTAACTTCAGCTGATTTCTTTAAATTCTCAGCAACATTTATTCCGATGTTGTTAAGGGCCTCTTTGAGCCTGAGGAAATCTCCTTTAACCTTTATATCGTCAGAGAACCTTGCCGTAAAGTCTGCATCTGCAAAGCTGTCACATATTTTCAGGGATTCGTTGATTGGTATGGCAGCTGTGACAAGGAGGTTGTTTACTCCTTCGATCATGTCGATATATGCTCCCTGGTATTTGTTCGTATCTGCCCTGAAGTCGAGTTTTCCATCTTCTCCTGCTTTAACAAGAGCTTCAATGTCGGTCAGAAGTTTGGCAAGACTTTCGTTTACATCTCCGACTGATGATGTAATCTCAAGGAACTGGTTTCTGATCTCTTTTGTATACTGATCAGCCTCGCCAACCTCAAGTTTCATCTCCTCCGGCCTTCCCTGTGCAATGGCTTCAAGGTCAGCTGCAACTTTCTTTACCTCACTGTCCATGTAAAGACTCTGTGACACCTCGGGGGTTCTGTCCTGGTAGATGTAGTAGTTCACATCAATATTGCCGTCATCATCGAGAATCGGAGTCTGGAAGAGCCTGAGATATGATTTTGTATGGTCCGGCCATCTGATCTCAAGGTCAGATACTGCCTTTCTCTTTGTCTCATATGAGGCATAGAAGTCATCGCCCGTAACTGTAATATCAAAGTCATAGAGTTTCTTTGCCATCAGTTCGTTATAACTTCCACGCCATGCTCTTTCATATTCCTTATTTAAGTCAAGCCTGTGTTTGTCAGGCGCAAGAACGGTTATTGCCTGTGGATTGTCTTTTAAGAAGGTATCAGCACGTTTCTGTAATTTCTGAACTTCCTTTAATTCATTTGTCTGTTCGGTCAGGTCCTGGTAGATGTAATAATTTACATCAATTTCACCGTTCTCGTCAAGAATAGGAGTCTGGAACAGCCTGAGATATGTCTTCTCTCCGTTCTGCCAGTTTATTTCAAGATCTGATACGGCTTTTCTCTTTGTCTCATATGATGCATAGAAGTCGTCTCCGCCTGTAACTGTAATGTCAAAGTCATAGAGCTTCTTTGCCATCAGTTCATCGTATGTTCCACGCCATATCCGTTCATACTCTTTATTCAGGTCAAGCCTGTGCTTGTCACCCGCAAGAACGGTTATTCCCTGTGGGTTGTCCTTTAAGAATGCCTCTGTACGTTTCTGAAGTTTTTCCGAGTTGTTGATCTCTTCCCTTAGCAGTGTTATATCGTTGTAAACCGTTAAAACAGAGTCAACCATGCCGTTTTCATCCAGAAGCGGAATATTGTATCTCTCAACAGTCTTAATTCCGGCAGGGAACTCTATTGTGGCTTCGCCGTGGCTTGCCTTCTTTGTCTCAATCGTCTCTGCAACTGATTTTCCTGCCTGGCTTATGTACCTGAAATCCCGGTTGGTAAGATTCTTTGCTTCCTGCTCTGAAAAACCGCTGACCTTGACGAATGCCTTATTTGCCTCTCTGACTGTCGTATCCTTATTCCAGAGGATGATTGGCATAGGGTTTTCCCGGACTATTGCCTTTGACTGCTCCTCCAGTTTTTTGATGGCATTCATCTTCTCAACCTGTTCGGTTAAGTCCTGGTAGATGTAATAATTGACATCGATCTCACCTTTATTGTTGAGAATAGGTGTCTGGAAGAGTCTTAAGTACGTTACCTCTCCGTTTGGCCATTTAATCTCCATATCTGAGACTTCATTCTTTTTTGTCTCATATGATGCATAGAAATCTGCTCCGGCTGTGATGGTTATATCAAAGTCGTAGAGCTTCTTTGCCATCAGTTCGTCATATGTTCCCCGCCAGATACGTTCGTACTCTTTGTTTAGGTGGATTCTGTGCTTGTCGGCAGCAAGGACGGTTATTCCCTGCGGGTTGAAATCCAGAAGGGCCCCCGTACGCCTCTGAAGTCTTTCAGCTTCCCTCAGTTCTTTTCCGTATTCCTTTTCATTATTTCCGACAGCTTCTATCAGTCTGTTGAAGAGCTGAGCGTATTTCTTCTCTTCACCTTCGCATCCGTCCACGTCAATCAGGGCAATTTCTTTATTGCTGATATACCCTTCAACGCTTTTTTCAAATTCTTTAAACACCATAATACACCTCTAAACCGGCATTTTGACTGCCGGTTATGATAATCAATTACATCTCACAATTATCTGTTATTAACCGGAATTCTGCCCAATAGTCACGGTTAATGCTGTGATGATAAAAAATGTGGTTAATTTTGTTATAAATAATTAGTGTATCTTACATAATTTTTTGGAAATTATATTTTATTTTATAGGTGTATTTGAAAATTTATTTCGATATCGTCTCTTTGTTTCAAATATTATTTAAAAATGTGAGGCATTAATGCATATATATTCCGGACTCCCTGCCGGAATGCCTGTCTCTGTTTTGTAAATTAAATTACTATTATTTTTGGTATTTTTTCATCCAATTATCTTTACTTTTAGTCTGTTCTGCCTGAATTATTTGGGACGGACTTATTTTTTTTGGGTAAAATGGCCTCTGAAATTTAAATGTATTTATGTGTTCTGCGCGTAAAAAGGAGGTGTTTTGTGGGTCATATCTGATATTTTGGGCTTTAATATTTTTATTTTGTATGATTTATTGTGGTGTGGTGTTCTGACCTGACTTATATGCGATAATTATTTTCCGGGTATTTTCCGGGTATTTTTCTGTTATATTTTCAGGAGGTCTTTATTCCGTGTTTAAGAATGTTTTTCTGCTGCGTTTTTTTACTGCATTTTTTTTACTGCATTTTCCGGCTGGAAAAATTATTTGTGGGTATTTTTCCGGTCTACACTGTTCTGTCTGTAATTTTTGAATCTGCCGGTTCAGACCTCAGACTCGGTCAGTGTATCTGATAATATCTTTGCAATGTCTATCCAGATTACAAGGTCCTTGTTTTCATTCTCATCCTTTCCCATCTTGATAATGCCCTTTACATAGGCCTCTCTTGACATCGTCTCATCCATCTGGTCTATGTCGTCCTCGGATACCTGAAGGACGCTCTGGACATCATCAACAATCAGGCCGACATTTGAGCCGTTTGCTGCATCAGGGACGAGTACGATGATCTTTTGGTTTTCTGCCTCTTCTCCGTGCGGAAGGCCCATCAGATAATTGAGGTTTAAGATATTGGTTATCTCACCCCTCAGATTTATTATGCCTGCAATATGTGCAGGTGCTCTTGGAACCGGAGTTATCGGCATCATCTCAACAATTTCGCGTGAGATGTGGATGTCAAGTGCATACTGCACTCCTCCGATCTCAAACTGGACTACATCTCTCATTTCAGCCATATTACACCTTTATTCAGTACTTAAATCTGGCATTGGCTGTATCGAGGTCTTTAACAAGTGAATTAACCTCATGAATTGCACTGCCAATCTCCTCAACAGATGCACTTGCCTCTTCCGCAAGGGCTGCAAGTTCTTCGGCCTCTTTCTGGACTTCCTTTGTTTTCACTGTTCCGCTCTCAACCGATTTTACAACATTATTTGAGATATTTGCCTGATCCTCTATGGCTTTTGTTATCTCACCTATGTCATCTGTAACCTGTCCGGCATTCTTAATGATGGTATTGAGTGCCTCAAGTGCTTTTGTTACACTCTCTACACCTTCAACGATCTCAGAGTTTGCATTGTTTATCGCTCCGGCAGTCTTTTCACTGCTTGTCTGAACCATTGAGACGACATTTCCGATTGAATCTGCTGCCGCTCTTGCTTCTGCTGCAAGGTTCTTGACCTCTCCGGCAACTACTGCAAATCCGCGACCGTGCTCTCCGGCACGTGCAGCTTCAATTGCTGCATTGAGTGCAAGGAGGTTAATCTGGCCTGTGATGTCATTTATGAGCTTAACGACATTGCTGACCTCCTTTACCTTCTCGGTCAGGTCGTTTATCTCATCAACACTCTCTTTTGCAATTTTTTCGACATGGCCCATTTTGTTGTTTGCATCATTGCCAAGTCCCTGTGCCTCTTTTCCTATCTCCACAACGTGGTTTGCCGCATTGAATACCTCCTGTGAGGTACTTGCAATCTCCTCGTTTGATGCCGAAAGATCGGCAATCTGCCGGTTTATATCCTCAATATTAATCAGCAGGTCTTTTGTCAGGTCGGCTGCCTTCTGGCTTGTGTTCGCAACCGCTTCTGCGGCCTTTGCCACTTCATCCGTTCCTTTTCCGACCTCATCGGAGTTAATTGCTATCTGTTTTGTGACATCAACTGAATTTCTGACATTCTCTGATACGTTTATTCCGATGTCATTGAGTGCCTCTTTAAGCCTTAAGAAGTCCCCTTTAACCTTCAGTTCATCAGAGAATCTTGCTGTAAAGTCCGCATCTGCAAAGCTTGCACAGACTTTTAATGCTTCATCTGTCGGAACCGCTGCTGCCTTCAGGAGGTTGTTCATACCTTCAACAAGTCCTGTGTATGCACCTTTGTATTTTGATGAATCTGCCCTGTATTTGAGTTCACCATCTTCTCCGGCATTTACAAGCCCCTGGATGTCTGTAACAAGTGCAAGGAGGTTATCGTTTACGGCTCTTACAGAGGAATTGATCTCAAGGAACTGTTCCCTGACTTCCTTTGTGTATTGATCGGCCTCTCCGACCTGAAGTTTAATGTCCTGCGGCCTTCCTTCTGCGATACATTCAAGGTCTGCTGCAACCTTTGCAACTTCCACTTTTAAGTATTCCCCTACTTTTGTGGTTGCTGAAATGTCCTGTATGACCTCAACATGGCCGACTTTTTCTCCCGCTGCGTCCCTGACCCATGCGGCATCAACCATGAAGTTTCCGCCGTCCTGCTCGAAGAATGTCTTCTCTTTTCCGGCTCTGAGGCATTCCACACCACAGTCCTTTGTTTTACAGATGTTTGCATTCCACCGGTTGCACTGTGTTCCGACAGCATCCTTTTTATCCACATTTGCCATTCCGGCGGTTGCAGGGTTTAAGTATGTCCAGTTCATATTCAGGTCTGTGACTGAGACCGGGAACGGTATTGCGTCAAGTATGGATTCAAACCAGGCCTTCTCATTTTCCATGTCAGTGATATCGACCCAGGTTGTATTGACATTCTTAAACTCACCGTTTTTGTCAAAGACAGGAATTGCCGATACGTTTATTATCCTCTCCTCGCCTTTGAAGGTCATATGGAACTTACCGTCAGTCCTTCTCCTCTGATTTATTGCATCCTTTGTACCTTCACCTTCAATTTTTGTTATTTTGAAGTTATCATAAAGTTCGTTTACTTTCACTGAGGTGAGGTTCTCTTTTCTCATTCCTGTGAGTTTTACAAAATCATCATTTACATCCTCTACAATGAGATTTTGGTCTATCATCAGAATGGGAATCGGAGCGGTCATTATGGTTTTATATAGATAATCGCCTCTTTCCTCGAAGTTCTTTCTCTCGTTTTCAAGAGTAGTTATGTCAATTAAAACAGTGTTGATATTGGTAACCCTTCCATCGTCATCCATCAGAGGTATGCTCTGAATTTCAATGATCTTCTCTTTGCCTTTAAAGATCATACTGAATTTGCCTGAAACACTGCTTTTCATTTCAAGGGCATCTTTTGAACTTTTACCTTCGATTAGTTCCAGTTTAAATTCCCTGTGGAAATCAGAGACATTGAGCCTCTGCATTCTCTCTTTTGAATATCCTGTTAAATCTGTGAATTTATCGTTTACATCCACAATATTGAGCCCGGAATCTGTAAGGGCCATTGGCACAGGAGTTTTCATCAGGGCCTGGTACAGGAAGTCTCCTCTGCCGGCATCCTCTTTTCTGCCTTCAATGAGTTTATTTATACCCTCTCCAAGAGTTTTCAGTTCGGGATCCACCCTGCTGATCTCGATCTTTTCATCCATATTGCCATTAAGTGCCCCCTCAATGGCTTTTTTTAGCATGTCTGTTTCCATAATTCAGCCTCAAAGTATTGCGTATATGGTAGGTCTTTCCGACTTGCCAAATTGCATAGCAATCTACAGATCCTAATTGTTCTCTTTTGGATATATAGGTTTTTGTTTTTACACAATTTTTCAGAAAAGAGAGATATTTTTAATTATTTTTAAATATTGCACCGTTTTGTAATTATTATTTCCATATTTAATTAAAAATTAATTTTTTTTGTATGTTCCTTTTTATTGCCGCTTTAAATAATTATTTATATTATTTTTTATCTGGCCGTTTTCTCAGCCGGAATTTTTTGTGCAGGTATGATTAACTGTTTTGTAATTTAATTTCAGGAAATTTTTTGGTATATTCTCGCATCCGGAAATATTCTGGCAAAAGAGTTCTGATCTTTATCTGACAGTCTGTGTGTCTGTTCAGTTACGAGATAACCACCATTATTCAGGGTGTCATAAAATAGTCCTGTTATCGCTGACTGCTCAGCATCATTAAAATGCAGGAGGACATTTTTGCAGATGATTATATCAAAAACCCCTCCGGGAGATATTCCGGAGAGGAGGTCATGCCTCATAAATTTTACTTTTTTTCTCAGTGAATCGTTCAGAATGAGATTTTCAGAGGATTTATCATCCTCATGGAAGTATCTTTTCCGGATTTTATCCGGGATTCTTGTCAGGCGTTCTCTTTTATAAATTCCTGTCTCAAAAAATTTCTCAAAGGCATCATCAGGGTCAACATCGGTGGCTAAAATCTCAACTGAATCAGGGATAATACCCTCAAATTCCTCAGATATTAAAATTGCGATTGTGAAGGGTTCTGAACCGTCTGAACATCCGGCACTCCAGATTCTGACTTTACCTTCAGATTCGAGTATCTCACGGACGGGCATGAGAAGCTTTTTCATTGTATGCAGGTCCCTGTGAAAGTATGTCGCCCCGATAACCACTCCTCCTGATAATTACTCTTCTGCTTTCCTGTAGATATTATTTTCAGTGTCGGTCTTTATGAATATGTCTGAGAGTTCTTCCGGAATTTTCTGTGAATGCTCCATCAGGAGATACCCCTCGTCTTTAAGTGATTTATGAAACATCCGGACGACTTCACTTTTTTTGTCATCCGGAAAATGTTCAAGGACGTGTTTGCATATTATGAAGTTGTATGTCTCTCCCTGCTCCGGAGGATTTAGCATGGTCAGGTCGTTTCTGAAGTAAGACACCTTCTCCCGCAGTTCTTCTGATATCCTGTAGCATTCGTCCGTATGTTCGTCAAGTTTTGTAAAGAATTTTGCAAGTCTCGCTTCGGAGACACTGTTCAGCCTGTTTCTCTGATATATTCCGCTGGTGATTATATCTCTGAATTTGTTGCTTAAGTCTATATCAGATGCTGTTATCCGGATTTTATCAAATGTGTCATCATCAAGGTTCTCCCTTAAGATCATCGCAAGGCTGTACACTTCCGCTCCTGATGCACAGCCTGCATCCCATATTGAAATAATCTCTTCTCCGGAGATAAATTCTCTGATAAGTCCCGGTATTTCACTCAGTACTTCAGCATCCCTGAAAAAAAATGTGAAAGCCATTAAAATCCAAGTATCAGGTTGAACTTAATACTCCGTTAATGTATCTTCAAGAATTTTGGCGATGTCAATCCAGATGACAAGATTTTCATCATTATCTGACGCATTTCCGGTTTTGATTACCCCTCTCACATATGCCTCGCTGGATATTGAATTGTCAATCTTCTCTATTCTGTCTTCCGAGACCTGAAGGACACTGTGGACATTATCCACAATTATGCCGACATTTGAGCCTCCTGCTGCATCCGGGACGAGGACAATGATCTTCTTCTCACCCCGGCTCAGTTCATTTTCAAGGCCTAAAAGGGTGTTGAGATTTAAGATATTTGTAATCTCACCTCTCAGGTTTATTATACCGGCGATGTAATCCGGTGCCCTTGGCACAGGTGTTATTGGCATCATCTCGACAATCTCCCTTGCGAGGTGAATGTCAAGTGCGTATAATGTATCTCCAATCTGAAACTGGACGACATCGGTTATTGTCATTTGATGCCCCTATACTCTGAATATCTCCATGTCGGTCTTAAGCCGGTCTGTGAGATCAGTCACTTCATGGATTGCACTGCCGATCTCCTCTATTGATGCACTCGATTCCTCCGCCAGTGCAGCAAGTTCCTCTGCCTGCACCTGGACGTTCTTTGTCATCTGTGTGCCCTTGTCTGCCGCAGATACGACATTGTTGGCGATATTTGCCTGGTCCTCAATTGCCTTTGTGACCTCGCCGATGTCTGAGCTTACCTGCTTTGCACTGTTAATAATAGTATAGAGACCTTCAAGGGTTTCGTTCACACTCGTTACACTGTCAAGTATCTCCACATTTGCCGTATTAATTGCCTTTGACGTATTCCCTGCTCCGGTCTGCACAGTTGATACAACCTTTTCTATGTTGTCCGTTGCAGCCCTTGCCTCTGCTGCGAGGTTCTTGACCTCTCCGGCAACTACTGCAAATCCGCGACCGTGCTCACCTGCACGTGCGGCTTCAATGGCGGCATTGAGTGCGAGGAGGTTTATCTGTCCTGTAATGTCGTTTATCAGCTTAACGACATTGCTGACCTCCTTGATCTGCTCGGTGAGTGCGTTTATCTCATCAACACTCTTCTTTCCAATCTCCTCAACCCTTGCCATCTTGACTTTGGATTCATCGCCTGACTTCTGGGCATCCATGCCAATCTTTACCATATTGTCTGCACTGCCGAGGATCTCCTGTGATGTGCTTGCAATCTCCTCGTTGGATGCCGAAAGGTCGGCAATCTGACGGTTTATCTCAACAATATTTTCAAGAAGCTCTTTTGTCTGCCGGGCAGTCTCCTGGCTGGTTGTTGCAACCCCTTCCGAAGCCCTCATAATCTCATTTGTGCCCTTTGAGACTTCGTTTGAGTTTGCATTGACTTCAAGGACGACTTTGTTTGTATCCTTTACAACGGTTGAGAACTGAATTCCAACATTATCTATTGAATTCCTGAAATTCTCAAAACGTCCGGCAACTCTGATTCTTTCATTGAAGCGTGCTGTATAATTATTGTTGGAGTACTCGTCAAGGACTCTTATACCCTCATTTGCCGGCACTGCAAAGGCTTCAATGGTGTCATTGATTCCGCCGATTATTCCGGCCCATGCACCGTCAAACTCTGAGGTATTCCCTCTGATCTCCAGCTGTCCTGCTATTGCGCCATCTGTCAGCCTGTTTATTTCAGAGATAACATTTCCTGTGACATCAACACTGTGGTTGATGTTGTCCCTTATTACAAGATAATATCCACTTGTGTCAGCGGTTATCTTTTCAAGTTGTCTGCCATAGGAAACACTTTCGATAAAATCTCCGCAGATTTTCAGAACCCTTGCCATCTCGCCGAATGTATCGTTTAAGCCTCCGCCAATCTTTGCAAAGTCACCTTTATGCCTTGAGACGTCTATTCTTCTGTCAAGGTCACCTTTGACTGCTGCCTCGTTCATCATCCCGACATCCTTTATGCAGCCATCAAGGGCATCAATACAGAGGTTGAGGTTGTTGTTGATCTCATTGTAGTCGCCTTTGTACTGTGCAGTGATCTTCTCCGGAATATCTCCCCTGCTTATCCTCTCGATGTACTCCGCCGCCAGGACGAACGGTTCAACGACTGCATCAAGTGTGTTATTAACACCTTCAACGAGTTTTTTATATTCACCTTTCAGCTTTGAGGAATCAGCACGGACATCAAGTTTACCCATAATGGCAGCATCTGTTAAATCCTGTGTTTCGTCAGTGAGGAGCTGAATATTGCTCATCATTGCAATGTAGGCGGGCAGGAGCTTGTCATTTTCACAGCGTTTGCCTATGGCTTTGTATGCGGGCAGCCTTTCAAGGTTTCCTTCAGCAATCTGCGAGACTGTCTCCTGGACGTATATGTTGTGATCAATAACATCATTTAACGCATCACAGACTTCCTTAAATATGCCGGCATAACTGCCTTTTGTCTTCTCAGTAAAGTCATTTAATTTAATATTCTGCAATATTTTGTTAGCTTCAACAAGACCTCCGAGCCCTTCAATACAGAGGTTGAGGTTGTTCTTTATCTCGTTGAAGTCCCCGTTGTAATTGTAAGTAATCTTCTCCGGAATATCTCCCCTGCTTATTCTCTCCACGTATTCTGCTGCTACATTAAGTGGCTGAATAACTGCATCGAGTGTGTTGTTCATTCCTGTTATTATGCTTCCCCATCCTCCTGGGAATCTGTCTGCGTCTCCTCTTACGTCAAGTTCTCCGGCGGTTGAAGATTCTGTAAGTCTTTCTGTTTCATGAAGTATACCATAGACTATATCTGTGCAGCTGTTAATTTCATCAATAATTTCTTTTGTCTTCCCCGAATAATCCCCTTTAATCTTCTCAATATTTTCTCCCTTTGAGAGTTGTGAAACAAAATTCAATAGCAGTTCATTCTGTAATTCCAGCTCTGCTGCTATGTTTGATTCAGATTTACTTTCCATAACTGGTATGTTTTCCATGTTTTAGCCCTCTCTGATTTGAAATATTACTATGGTTTTATGCACCCCGCAATTGCACAACTTTAATGCAATTCACAATGGTATGGTATTTTGTATGGTTTTTCTGTATATTAAATTTGCCTTACGTTTGTTTCCCGGTATTCTGTATGGTGAATATAAGGAGTTTTTCTGATGAAAAAAGTAACATTTTGGCTTTTATTTTGGGAATTATCTCTTTATGTTAAGTATTTTTCCAGTGTCTTATCTCTTCTGTGCTCAGGGATGGTACAGATATTCAGCCTTATTTTCCGGGTGTTCATCTACCCTCTTATTTTCTCCCCGAATAAATATGTTTAAATGTGTGTGTTTCTGAATCTATCTTTTCAGTCAATAATTATTCATGTTTCTCACAAAAAATGCCTGATTTCCTCGTCAGAATGATATTTCAAAATCTGTTCTGGAGTCTTACAGAAAAAAAATCCTTTGATTATGATCAGGAATTATTGGTATTGTCCAGGCCCTGTATGTTAAAAAAAAGCAGGGTTCTGATCATTATTATTGTATATTTTGTGCGCCGGACCTTCAGGTGAAAATAATTACTCGCGGTTAATGGCTCAGAAAAAAGTTATTTTATTTACCGGAACTTTCCGATGCTGAATTTCCGGAAAGGGATGTGATAAAACACTTCGTCTGAAGTGTTACTGCTCAACTAATGTATCTTCAAGAATTTTGGCGATGTCAATCCAGATGACAAGATTTTCATCATTATCTGACGCATTTCCGGTTTTGATTACCCCTCTCACATATGCCTCGCTGGATATTGAATTGTCAATCTTCTCTATTCTGTCTTCCGAGACCTGAAGCACACTGTGTACATTATCAACAATTATTCCGACATTTGAGCCTCCTGCTGCATCCGGGACGAGGACAATGATCTTCTTCTCACCCCGGCTCAGTTCATTTTCAAGTCCGAGAAGAGTGTTGAGATTTAAGATATTTGTAATCTCACCTCTCAGGTTTATTATACCGGCGATGTAATCCGGTGCCCTTGGCACAGGTGTTATCGGCATCATCTCTACAATCTCCCTTGCGAGGTGAATGTCAAGTGCGTATAATGTATCTCCAATCTGAAACTGGACGACATCGGTTATTGTCATTTGATGCCCCTATACTCTGAATATCTCCATGTCGGTCTTAAGCCGGTCTGTGAGATCAGTCACTTCATGGATTGCACTGCCGATCTCCTCTATTGATGCGCTCGATTCCTCCGCCAGTGCAGCAAGTTCCTCTGCCTGCACCTGGACGTTCTTTGTCATCTGTGTGCCCTTGTCTGCCGCAGATACGACATTGTTGGCGATATTTGCCTGGTCCTCAATTGCCTTTGTGACCTCGCCGATGTCTGAGCTTACCTGCTTTGCACTGTTAATTATGGTATAGAGACCTTCAAGGGTTTCGTTCACGCTCGTTACACTGTCAAGTATCTCCACATTTGCCGTATTTATTGCCTTTGACGTATTCCCTGCTCCGGTCTGCACAGTTGATACAACCTTTTCTATGTTGTCCGTTGCAGCCCTTGCCTCTGCTGCGAGGTTCTTGACCTCTCCGGCGACAACAGCAAATCCGCGACCGTGCTCACCTGCACGTGCGGCTTCAATGGCGGCATTGAGTGCGAGGAGGTTTATCTGTCCTGTAATGTCGTTTATCAGCTTAACGACATTGCTGACCTCCTTGATCTGCTCGGTGAGTGCGTTTATCTCGTCAACATTCTTCTTTCCAATCTCCTCAACCCTTGCCATCTTGACTTTGGATTCATCGCCTGACTTCTGGGCATCCATGCCAATCTTTACCATATTGTCTGCACTGCCGAGGATCTCCTGTGATGTGCTGGCAATCTCCTCGTTTGATGCTGAAAGGTCGGCAATCTGCCGGTTTATCTCGACAATATTTTCAAGAAGCTCTTTTGTCTGCCGGGCAGTCTCCTGGCTGGTTGTTGCAACCCCTTCCGAAGCCCTCATAATCTCATTTGTGCCCTTTGAGACTTCGTTTGAGTTTGCATTGACTTCAAGGACGACTTTGTTTGTATCCTTTACAACGGTTGAGAACTGAATTCCAACATTATCTATTGAATTCCTGAAATTCTCAAAACGTCCGGCAACTCTGATTCTTTCATTGAAGCGTGCTGTATAATTATTGTTGGAGTACTCGTCAAGGACTCTTATACCCTCATTTGCCGGCACTGCAAAGGCTTCAATGGTGTCATTGATTCCGCCGACAATTACCGCCCATGCACCGTCAAACTCTGAAATGTTGCTTCTTACATTAAGATCTCCGGACGTTGCGGCCTCTGTCAGCTTATTTACCTCGGCGACAAGATTTACCAGAACATCAATACTGTGATTGATATTGTTCTTCATTGCAAGATAATATCCGGATGTTTCAGCCGTTATTTTGTCAAGCTGCTTCCCATATGATACCCCTTCGATGAAATTTCCGGTTATCTTCATAATCCTTGCCATCTCGCCGAATGTATCGTTTAAGCCGCCGCCAATCTTTGCAAAGTCACCTTTATGCCTTGATACGTCTATTCTTCTGTCAAGGTCACCTTTTATGGCGGCCTCGTTCATCATCCCGACATCTTTTATGCAGGCATTTAAGGCATCAATACAGAGATTTAAATTGTTGTTGATCTCGTTGTAGTCACCTTTGTACTGTGCCCTTATCTTCTCCGGAATATCTCCCCTGCTTATTCTCTCAATATATTCTGCTGCCAGTACAAACGGCTCAGTGACTGCGTCCATAGTCCTGTTCATTCCGTTTAAGGTTGTGTACCATGCACCTTCAAGTCCTGAAGTATTGGCACGTACGTCAAGCCTTCCGTTTACAGCTGCATCTATGAGTGTTTCAGTCTCAGAACCCAGTTTTTCAAGGACATCAACGCTCCGGTTTACATTGTTTTTGACATCAAGGTAATATCCCCATGTCTCCTTTGTGATCTTCTGCGGTACAGCTCCGTGGCTGATATTGTCCATGAAATTAATGCAGACTTTGATTATCCTTGCCATCTCCTCAAAGGTCTGGTTGAATCCGTCGATCATCTCTCCGTATTTGCCCATATGCTCAGAAGTGTCAATCCTCCTGTCAAGGTCACCTTTGAATGCAGCTTTGTTCATAATGCCTATGTCGGAGATGCAGTGGTTTAAGGCATCAATGCAGAGGTTTAAGTTGTTGTTTAACTCGTTGTAGTCACCTTTGTACTGTGCCCTTATCTTCTCCGGAATATCTCCCCTGCTTATCCTCTCGATATATTCAGACGCCAGAACGAACGGTTCAACGATTGCATCCATAGTCCGGTTCATGCCATTCAGGATATTGTGCCAGTTCCCTTCAAGTCCGGATGTATCTCCCCTTACGTCAAGCCTTCCGTTTACTGAGGCGTCAATCAGTGCCTCCGTCTCAGAAGTAAGCCTCTCAAGGGTATCAATACAGTGATTAATATTATCCCTCATTATGAGGTAATAACCGCTTGTATCCTTCTCAATCTTTGGGAATTCCTTTCCGTGGCTTATGCTCTCAATGAACGCCCCGGAGATGTGCATGATCCTTGACATCTCTGCAAAGCTCTCGTTAAAGCCCTCTATCATCTCGGCATAGACTCCGTTATGCCTGGAAGAGTCCACTTTTGTATCGATCTCTCCCCTGTAGGCTGCATCTATCATTATATGGATGTCGGATGTGCAGTTGTTGAGTGAATCTATGCAGAGATTCAGGTTGTTTTTAATCTCATTGAAATCCCCGTTGTATTCCTTTGTAATCCTCTTAGGAATATCTCCCCTGCTGATTCTCTCAATATGCTCAGCAGCGAGGAGAAGCGGTCCTGTTGAAGCGTCAAGGGAGTTGTTTATCCCTTCAATTATACTTCCCCATTCCCCCGGAAATCTGTCTGAATCTCCTCTTACGTCGAGTTCTCCGGCCATTGCAGATTCTGTCAGCCTGTCCGTCTCATGAAGAATTCCATGAACAATATCTATTGTCCTGTTTATTTCATCGGCAACTGTTTTCGTTTCGCCTGAATATTCATCTGTTATCTTCTCTGTTAATTTTCCGTCTGCAAGGCCTGCAACGAAATTTAGCAGCATATCCTTCTGTATCTCAATATCTGATTTGGTCTGCATGAAATTACCTGGTTTTTTTAATTCTCTGTTTTTATTTGATCATATGCACATCATATATGACATACATTCATGGATTACTTTTTTGTCTTACAAATTGTTATAATTTTACTGTATATTAAATTTCGTATTTCTCTTTTGAGTCTTAGTAGATATATTTAATTTATGGCGCTGGTTAATGCTTTTTGTTAAAAAAGATCTGTAATGATAAATAATGTTAAATATTTATCTATACGGACTATTTTTCCGAAAATAATAATTATTTTGGGCTTTATGGATTTTGATTGTCCAATAATGTCTGGAGTTATAATTTAACTTTTAATCAATAAATAATTCTCTGGTGAAATTTTTTTCACCGGAAATGTATATATATTATTATTTCAGGATTCAGTATCTGGCAGTCTGTTAATCTGTTTTCTGATTTTATCATGATAAATAATTATAAATACTAATAATCATTTCATCTCTGCACATCTTCATCTCTTAACCGTCCTGCAAAATAATAAGTGCCCATATGACCCAATTATTTATGATGATGCACAGGTGGACTATACTTCTGTTTGTAGTGGGGACTGCACTTACAGGTTCTGCATATGCAGGAAGTCTGGATTTCATTCCCGGAATTTCAGGTGAATTTATACCCGGGGGGCTTTCAGACCCAACAGAACCGGACACTATCTTAACAGACTCTGAGATCAATACTTCAAAGCTATATTCCCCGGAGGTAAAACCTCTTGACCTGAGTGAAAATCCGGTTGGGACACTCGGCGCACTCCAGGAACTGATTGATCAGCTAACCTCAGCCGCAGATGAGATTATACACTTCATCGACAGCATATTTGAGATGCTCGGCATGGAGGAGAGAGAAGAGGTTAAAAACTTAAAAGATGCCCTTGAGGATGGCAGAAATCTGGTTAAAGACTGAAATGTGATGTATGGTTCTTCTTCTCCGGAGAATTTCTGTGTGCTGTCATTTTTTGACTGCTGTAATTTCAGGGGCAGAAACAGACAGCATGATCAATTTCCGGTTGTACAATATATATATCTCTTTTAAAACATATTATGTACAGGAATTTTTAATCCGGGTGATTAATCACTCTTATTATTAATTTCACAGTCTCCGGCAGAACTTTTTTGTTATGCCGCAGATATTCAGTTGAAATTAGAATAATTATTAATTTAAATGGATTTTATCCAGAATTTCAGTACATTTCATGAGGAGCTATATCAATATGACATCACAACCATCACCTTCACTCTCAGAAAAATCTGACAGTTATAATAATGCTACAAAAGGGGTATCTGTCCTTACCGGAGATCCGAAATCGGCGATAAGAAAACTTGCCGGCCCTATGTTCATCGCAATGCTCCTGATGACAATCTATAATATTGTAGATGCCTTCTGGGTTGCAGGGCTTGGAAGCGATGCCCTTGCTGCTGTTGGTTTTATGACGCCCCTCTTTATGGTCCTGATCGGGTTTGGCAACGGGATAGGGGCAGGTGCGACATCTGCAATATCAAGGAGAATCGGTGCAAAGGATAAGGCGGGTGCAGACCTTGTGGCATCACACTCGATCCTGATAATGCTTATAATTTCAGTAGTTCTGACCGCCGCAATTGTCCCGAATATTACTGCCATATCACTGCTCCTCGGTGCAGGGGACGTTGCAGGACTTGCTGCCGATTATGGACTTGTAATCTTCTCCGGAACTGTATTTGTCCTCTTTACAAACATCGTCTATGGGATGCTCCGTGCAGAAGGGGATACAAAGAGGACAATGTATGCAATGGCAGTGTCATCCGTCATTAATATGGTCCTTGACCCGGTTCTGATCTACTATCTGGATCTCGGTGTCGCCGGTGCTGCTCTCGCAACCGTAATTTCTATTATGTTTGTAACGGTAATCCTCTTTTACTGGATCTGGATTAAGAAGGATACATATGTTACCGTCTCATTTAAAAATTTCCGCCTTAAATCAGCGGTAATTAAAGACATCCTCGGAGTCGGAATTCCGGCAAGCACAGAGTTTTTCCTGATGTCCCTGCTTGTCATAACATTAAACGGCATACTTGTCTCCGTCTCGGGCACAGATGCGGTTGCGATATACACCACCGGATGGAGAGTTGTTATGTTTGCGATAATCCCGCAGATTGCAATTGGAACATCTCTCGTTGCGGTTGCAGGGGCGGCTTACGGTGCAAGACTGCCTGGAAAACTCCGTATTGCTTATATTTACAGTTTAAAGCTTGGATTTATTATTGCCCTGGCAACAAGCCTGCTCACATGGATTTTTGCACCGCAGATTACCCTCCTCTTCACATATTCTCCGGAGAGCGCCCATATAGCACCCGGCATGATCGCCTTTTTGCAGGTGATGTGCTTCTTCTACATATTTGTCCCGCCCGGAATGATGACCTGCTCTATGTTTCAGGGTGTCGGGAAGGGTATGACTTCGCTGTTCCTGAATTTCCTCAGAAATCTGGCCTTTATCGCAGTGATTGCCTGGATATTTACATATTATCTTGGCATGGGACAGGAAGGGGTCTGGTGGGGAGTTGTTGCGGGTGATATGCTTGGCGGAGTTGTGGCTCTCGTCTGGGCAATGGTCTATCTCAGATTGCTTACCCGTGTCGAGGAGAGGATCAATTCAGAATCTGCCTGATTTTTCAGACGGATAATTAAGATTTTCAAAAAAAAGTAAAATTAAGACGTTATTTATGACATCTCCGGAGAATGGATAAATTCCTGCTTATCTCTCCGTGGTCATATCAAAAATCCATATTTTATCTGATGTTTTTTCTTTTGGTATTCTCTTTTTTGCCTGCGGAGGATTTGTCAGTATTTTTCTTCTTTCCGGCAGGCATTAAATTGCGTGACGGTTCGTGTGTCCTTCTGAGTTTTGTCTCTCTGGTTTTTACACGGTTATCCGCAGGTTCTGTATCCGGCGAGTTGTCATAGTTTATGGGAATACCGTTATCCCTGCATATCTCCCTCATCTTTGGCGGCAGTGACTTCCATCTCCAGAGACCCCATTTTAAGTATTCTTCCGGAAATTCGTTCTTCTCCGCCCACTGGCTGAGAAATTTATCCCAGTTTTCTGTTAGTTCCGGGTGCAGATTGCGCACCACTTCATACTCGCTCTCAAGCATGGCCGGACAGAGATAGCAGCCAATCCTCTCAAGGCCTTTTTCATATAATGGATTAATTTCGAGGTTCTGCCACCATATATAAAGAAATACCTCAAAAGCTCTCCAGCTGCGAATCGGTGAAATATTGAGCTGAAGTGGATTTCCCGGATTTTCAATTGATTCTTCAAGGTCTGCCCTGTTCCACGATTCATACCAGCGGTTGCCCTGAACTGTAACACAAGGCCCAGTCTCAGAGAGATATCCGTTAAGGGGAATTAACTTCAGCAGCTTACAGCACCATCTGCTGTCCTTTGACGGAGGGCCTTCCATCTCTGTCTTCTGCCGAAAATCACCGTCTTTCCTGATTATGTCCAGGTCCTTTGATTCCACGAACTCTATTGTCTCCGGAAATTCAAGTCCTGTATCTATAAAAAAAGCTTTTTTTATGCCGGCTTTCTGACCGAGATGGAGGACTACTGTGCTGTCCTTGCCTCCGGAGAAGGAGACGTTTGCAGTCGGACGGTCATTGATATGCTGTTTTATGCTTCTGACAGCCGATCGTTCAAGGTTTTTGAGGTGATATTTATTCTTCTGTATTACTTCATCCCAGTCAGGATCAGGGACTTCCTGTGGCAACACCTGTATAAGCTCTTTAACCTTTATGCTGCCGTCTTTTACAATTCCTGTCCCGGCCTTTGCCTTATATTTTACTATGTATGTGCCGTTTTCAACCGGAGAATTTAGTTTTAGCTTCTTTCCACCAATTCTGCCATGCTCTTTGGAGTAATCGGTATCCGTATATATGTCAATTATTCCTTTGGTGGCATGGCTGAAGATGAAAGGCAGCGCTTCTACAGCTATATCAAATCTGTGTTCACGTTTTACCGGGTCAAAGATAAGCCAGCCAAGTCTCTCCCCGTTCATGATAATTAGATCGTTACGGTCAGCTCCTCCGGTTTTATTGAGGAGAATTACCTGTGATAAAGGCACCTCTCCGAATTTCTCCTCTATTAGGGTTTTAATCAGTTTATAATCTGCTGAAAGGGCTGGTCTGACTTCATATGGGCGTAGCAGAGGTATATTTTTTGGTTCACTGCCGCATGAACATGTCTTCCCAATCAGGGGAATATTGCAGTTATTGCACCAGTTTAGGTTATTTTTGGCAGATGGCTCACGTTTCACATTAATAACTGGGTTTTTTTGGTGGATAAGGGTAGTGTTTGCGGCTGTGAACCGGATTTCTTTTCTCTCCTGAAATTGCGGAAGAGTAATTTTAACTGATTCTATCCTGAATTTGTCTGTTTAGTCTCTTTTATCTGTTTGTTATTATAGCTGTCCGGCTGATGTCTGAACTGTCTGCCGGATCTGTTAGTGTCTGTAATCTTCCAATAATATTTTCTGGTACCGGATATATAAATCTCAGATTGTATGACTACTGATGGAGAGATTGTTGATACAGCATGCAGGAAGGCTACTGAATATGGTGCAGATTCTGTGGGATTTCTTCCTGCGTACATGCTTATAGGCTGCCCTTCAGAACTTGCAGACGATGAAAAGGGATTTTCTTCCAGAGAAGGGTCTTTTATCGTGACAGGACTTTTCCATGATCCGGATAACCCTGAGATGGATTTTTGGGAAAAAGGAAAGGGTACACCCGGAGATCGACAACTGGTAAGTATATGCCGGAAAATTTCAGCCTGGCTTTCTGATGAACATGGAAGAACTTCAAAAGTAATCCCCTATCAGATATATGATGGTGGTATCTATCTCAAGGATGCTGCTGTCCTTGCAGGGCTTGGTGTGTTTGGGAAGAACAATCTTGTACTGGTTCCGGGATATGGGCCTCACATTCGTTTCCGGGCGTTATGGACAGATCTTGAACCAGAAGCCCCAAAAGTCCGGGAAATTTCCACGCCCTGCGACACATGCGGAGGTCTCTGCATTAATGAATGTCCTGTGGGTGCATTTCCGGACGGAATCTACAGCCGGAAAAGATGTCTGAAGAGAACAGACTCAGATAAAGCAGAGTCATCTCTGAACGGAACTCCTGTCATCCATTGCCGGATATGTGAACTATCCTGTCCTGCGGGAAGTCTAATGGAGAACGTGAGTAGATAATATCTCATAAAACATCTGTATCTGGTATCATGATGTTTTCATCTGCTATCTCTGTGCAGGCAGATTTGCCGGCATATGGGTGAATTAATAAAAATTCTGCCTCTTTTTTTCAGGATTTTTCCGGATACACTCTTATTCTTCCTGAAATATCGAAAAATTCCCGTTATTTCATCCTTTGCTGCTCATAAAGAGGCTGAGTGACAGTCCGGTTATGAGGGCTACAAGGGCGTCAGATGAAAAGTAGTTTACGGATAAGAGATCTTTAAGAGGTATTGCACCCCAGAAATGACCGAGAACTACCGAGAGTAGAAAGCCTATTACGAAGGCTGCTGCGAGGTGTTTAAGCCCGGTCATATAACATTTATATGTGTACTTTATGAAGACAAAGGCGAGCGCCATGAATATTATGAAAAATACAAGGCCGGTTTCAGGTGTTGCAGCTGAGATTGTTTTGGATGAGAAGATTCCGAATTCCGCTACTATGAGGTAGAGAATAACCGTCCCTATCGGGTTGTCCCTGGAAAATTCTGTAAATATATTGGTGGCATGTTCAGGCATTGCATCTGCTGCCTGTGCAACCTCTTCGGGTTGAGGATGTCTGTTTTCCGGGATATTTTCAGGTTCTGTCTCTATTTTATTATATTCCATTCTTTTTCTCTGAATACGGGAGATCTCTTCTTTATATATCTTCTCAGCTTTATGCTCCCTGTATTTTCTGACTGAAACCCTTGCTGTATGCCATGCTAAAAGGATGGATATAAATCCGGCAATAAGACCTGTCATACCGAATACTATATTGTCAGCCGAAAGCCCTTCGCTGATCAGTCTGAAGATGAAATCATTAATAAAGAGGTACAGGGATATCGCAATTATGATCAGAATGACAATCGTTTTGATTGATCTTATCATTACTGCCGAAACCCTGATTATCAGGAGGGCAATGGCATACAGCAGTATCAGCAGAATTACCACAGAAAAGAGATCGCCTGACAATGCATTCTCCGGCAGACTGATTATATAATATACAATACTCTCCGAAACTGCAGCAAGGTTCTCTGTATTTTTCATATCAGTCTCTCCTGTAAGTTGAGTTTATAGTTATAATGCAGATACTTTGCGGAATGGGCCGGAAAGTTTGCTTATTACTATGAAGTGCGGTATAAGTGCATGATTTGGAATAATATCCGTCACACTCAGATTAATCCAAAACATTATGCAGTGCACTATAAGAACTGTTCATCTTTTTTTTGCCGGAATCACGAATCACTTTATTAAATGAAATAATATAAGATTCTGTTGCCTTTAAAATTCATAAAGCTTGCTGCTGTCTGCGATGGTGAGGCTGTAATTATCAGATTTTCCGCCAGACATCTGCGGGTATCTCTATCTCAAAAGATGCACCCTCTCCAAATGAGCCTCTCTCTGTTATCCTGATTCCGGTAACTGATAAGATTTCACGTGCAAATGCAAGTCCAAAACCGGTGTTTCTGCCATAGCCGTATGAAAAAATCTTCTCTTTTTCTTCTTCAGGTATGCCTGCTCCGTCATCTTCAAATTTCAGGATCATGCTGCCGTCTTTCTGCTCTTCAGTTGTGATAGTTATCTCTGTTATCTTATCGCCATGCCTCACAGCGTTCTCAAACAGGTTGTACACCACTTTTACCAGCAGTTGATCTGCGTAAATCTCAATATCGGATATATTTATATTGATCTGAATATTGTCCTCTTTCAGACTTTCTTTTGCAGAATCAATTGCATATCTGAGTTTTTCCCATTGCGGTTTTTTTGAGCCTATCGCCTGATAGCTGCGTGAGAATTCGAGATGCTCTATAATTCTGTCAACGATGACGGTCGCCTGTGAGAGGTAATGTTTCTCTTCCGGATTTTTAATTCTGCCATCAAGAATTGAGAGGTAGCCGGAGAGGGCAGTTACAAGGTTGCCTATGTCATGCCGGGTAAGTCTTGACAGCATGGAGAGTTTATCATTTGAAACCCTAAGAGCAGTTTCTGAGGCTTTTCTTTGTGTAATATCCCTGATGATAAATACAGTTCCGGAAGGTGTGCTGTTTCTGTCCCTGACAGATGAACCTGCTATGCTTACATACTGCTGGGTTTTTTCTGTGATTCGGACTTCAAAGTCGGATATTTCGCCCAGTTCTGCCAGTATATCCCTGACTGTCAGGTATTCCTCATCCCCGATGAGTGATCTGACAGATCTGCCGGCATCCGGCTCTTTTAAGGCCGGAAATATCTTTGCGGCAGATTCATTTGCGGCAACGATAATACCGTTCTGATCTGCAAGGATAAGTCCGTCAGGCATCGTTTTCATTATCTCAGGTACGGCTGTTTCCGGGCTTAAAGTGAAAAGTCCGTAACGCTGTATTGCACAGGCAATTATGACGGAGAAGATGACAAGACCAAAGAAGACAAGGTTAGGGGTATGAATGCTGAACAGGGGGAGTACTGCTCCGGAGAGTGCTCCGAAGAATACGACAGTTATGATGCCTGCAAAGAGAAGTCTGTTCTGTCTGTGTTTCTTCTCCGTCTCCGGGCGCCTCCAGGAGATAAAACCGACATAGAGTGCCCAGAGCATTATAGCCATAGTATAAAAAATTTCTATTGGGCAGATGATATTGTTCCGGGTTGGCAGGTATATGTAACCGGCAACAGGATCAAATGCGGCAGTGAAGAGAGATTCTGTAAAGATCCCTGCTATTGAGAGTATTATAGCAGGGGCATATATGCCTGCTATGAGGATTATTCTGCTTTTTTTCTTCTCCTCCGGCAGTCTGCCTGTGAACTCCAGGATGAAATGTGAGCTTAGAGCGATTGTTATGGGCCAGAATGAGCTGAATTTCAGCCAGAATGTCACTCCCTGAAGGCTTTCTGCCTGCCATATGAAAAATTCGCCCGTTGCCCAGTACGCCGCTGAAAGCATTACTGCAAGAAAGAGCCTGTGCACAGTGGATGAGGGTTTTTGGGCATAGACAAAAAAACCAAGACCGCAGGTGATAAATGCTGATATCAGGCAGAAAGATGCTGTAACTGTTATGACAGTACTTATCACTGACACAGACGGCCTCCGCATTTTCGCTTAAATATTCTCATATTCCGGATGGCCACACTATCCATGTTTCAAAATATCCCATATGATTTATCCCTGCATATTCCCGATGATATCTTTTTTTCCTTCCGCGGGGATATTAAATTATCTATTTCTCTCAGATGGTTATGGGAAATAATCTTAAAAAAAAGAGATAATTATGAATTATGTAATCATTTAAAAAGGGAGATATATTTCCAGGTTCACACTATATCTGATGTCTCAGAGTTACATTAAAATTAAAATTTTTGCAGTTTTGGTCATATTAACTGCGGTTTTTGCGTTGTCAGCCGGATGCACAGGTGTTACGGATCAGGATTTTGTTTCTGAAAATATTGCGGCAGATACTGCTGTGCCGGCAGAAGTTCCTTCAGCAGATAGGACAGGCCAGATAACATCAGACCTGGCAGAGACTCCGAAAGTAATTTCTGATGATGAAAAGAAAGTAGCGTTTGGAAAGGGAAAAGGGAATGTTAAGATGGCTTTGGAGGATGGCATTAAACTTCTTACATTTGAACAGAATGAACCTGCTGTTTCTTATATTATGGTTGATGGCAAAAACAGTCGTTTTGAAGCCCAGAATACATTTCCGGCGGATAAATCCATATATATTAACAAAGACGGAAAATATGTTTCATCATATGCATGTAACATAATAAGTGATGGAAGTTCAGATATCTCAGTTGAGACAGATTCGGAGTGGAAGGTTTCATTTTCATCTCCGCAGATTATTGATGTCCTCCCTCCACAGACATTTGAGGGTGCCGGCAATCAGGCAACACCATTCTTCAGGATTGATAAAGGCGGGTATGACTTTACAATAAAATCAGAGAATAGCAGTTTCATCTTTGTTCAGCTTATGGACGATGATGGACATCATCTCTGTAAGGACCTAAGTGAAGATTTTGATGCCATACCACTTCCATATCAGGAGGGTGATTATAACGGCACTGTTGGTACAACTATTGAAAAAAGCACAAATTACCTGTTAAATATCAACTGTGACGGCAAATGGACGATTTCGGTTGAAAAGTCCTGAAATATCCTGACAAAAAATCCCTTTTTTTACGCCGGCTTAAAACATCAGAAATGCAAAACTAAGATATACTTTTGAGTTTAATCTTTGTTATATGTCAAAAATAAGCAGTAAAATTTATTTATTTACTCTTCTTGCTCTTTTAATTGCAGGTTTTGCACTGTCGGCCGGATGCACCGGTAATTCCGGTGCTGACAAAACACCGGCAGCGACTGCGACTCCTACAGCAGAAGAGACTACAGCTGCAACTCCGGAAGAGACGGCAGTTAAGACTCCTGAAGCAACCCCTGTTTCCGGTGAGGAAAAAGCCACAATCTCCGGAACCGGTGATGTTAATGCCTCGGTTGAGTTTAAAGGCGGCGTTCACCTCCTGACATTTACGCAGGATAAACCCCTGAAGAGTGAGATTGCAATTCAGACTGAGAAGGATTACATCGGGCTTACCAGTCTCTTTAATGAATCAGTGGCTGAAAAATCCATGAAGGACGGCAGATATTACTGGACTCAGGCGTTTATGCTTGAAGAGAATGCAGTTGCTGATGTTGAGGTGTACACAGAATCAGAATGGACACTTGACTTCTCATTCCCGCAGATGATAAACGGAATTGTGCCCCAGACATTTACAGGTGTCGGCAACAAGGCAACACCTTTCTTCCAGATAAACGAAGGTGAATATAAATTCTCAATTAAGGCAGACAATAGTCAGCTTGTTGAGGTTCACCTGATGGACTACTACGGAAATCCGGTTCTGGCTGACAACGCTGAAATGCCTCTTGCCTACCACGAAGGTTCATATGATGATGTTGTTACAGTAAAGATTACTGAAGACAATAACTATCTCATAAATGTAGTCTGTGACGGGGAATGGACAGTCTCCGTTGAGGAAGCTTAAAGATTTCTCACCTTTTTTTTGCAGTTTAGAATTTTTCGGTCACAATTTTTAAATTTCCGGTTATTAAATTATAATTATCAGTGGTGATTTCAGTGTCAAAAATAAAATGCGGAAATAATGTCTATATCCCGATGCCGGTTGTGCTTGTCGGAACTGAGATTGAAGGACGGGCGAATTTTATGACGGTCGGATGGGCATCCAGGGCGAATGCAAACCCGCCTATGATTTCGGTAGGAATTAACAAAAAACACAAAACGCCTGAGGGGATCTTAAATAACAAAACCTTCAGCATAAATATCCCGAATGCCGGTATGGCTGTACCGACAGACTACTGCGGACTTGTTTCAGGAAGTAAGGCCGATAAATCCGGAGTTTTTGATACTTTTTACGGTGAGCTTAAGGGTGCTCCCATGATCAGTGAATGTCCGGTTACGATGGAGTGCGAACTTGTGGAAACTGTTGAACTGCCAACAAACTACCTATTCATAGGCGAGATAAAAGGTGTGTATGCAGATGAGGACTGCACCGAAAAGAACCGTCCGGATATGAAGAAAGCAGATGCAATGGTTCTTACCATGACAGACAACCGCTATTGGAGACTTGGTGAGTTTGTTGATAAGGCATGGGGATGCGGTAAGGATTACAGTAACAAAGACATCTATGAATAATAATTCACAGGTGATTGACTGAAAAGTAAGATTTTTCACAGAGGAATAAAATGGCAGAATATGGTGAATGGACACGGAAAGGGGCAACTCTTAGTGATAAGACTGCACAGAAAGAATATGGTATAAGTCAGGAATTCATTCTAAAAGGTATAAGGGAGGAGAAACTGGAATTTAAGGAAGGAAATATTTATGGAAATCCCTACTTTAAACTCCTTAGAAGGGAACTTGAAAACTATATCTCTTCAGAACTGGGACAGACCTATCTTATGGAGCATAAGAATAAAAAAGAGCTTCAGGAATTGAGGAAAATTATCAAAACTCTGGAGAAGAGAGTTGCTGAGCTTAAACTCAAAGAGGCAGCCCTTAAAGGAGAGATGTCTGGTGAAATTTCCCTCTCTGAATAATCCTGAGGTAAATATTGTGGCATCAGAAGATTACGAAGACGAATGCGAAGACATAGAATTATATAACGAAAATCTGCTCTCTGAATATAAGGACTATCTCACAGAAAAAGGACTTACCCCACGGACTGCAGATAAGCATCTGTCAAATGTTGAATTTTTCATAAACGATTATCTGATGGACAATGAGGGACTTGGTGCCAGTGAGGGGGTTTCTGAGATTGGCATGTATCTGGGGTACTGGTATATCAGGAAGGGCTGCTGGTCAGGTCCGGCGGCTATAAAAGAGAATGCTGCAAGCCTGAAGAAGTTCTATCAGTTCATGCTTGGGAAGGGTGAAATATCAAAAGATGATTTTGATGATCTAAAAGAGGCAATAAAAGAGGGTCTACCAGAGTGGACTGCAACGATGAAGAGATATCTTGATGAGGATATTGAGGATATGGATGAAGTCTGGGGATTTTAGCTGAAGATCATTTTGAGGATTTGGATGAAGTCTGGGGATTTTAGCTGAAGATCATTTTGGGAATCTAAATGCCCGGAGGCAATGCAAATTCTTAACCTTGGAGCTGTCCAAATATTCAGTAAACATAAAGGAGTTAAATTATGGTAAAATTAAGCGAAGAAATGATTGAAGCATTCAAAAATACAAAAGTTCTGCCGCTCTCAACCGCATCAAAGGATGGTGTCCCGAATGTTGCACCTATGGCAACCCTGCACTTAAAAGACTCTGAAACCATCTGGATTCTTGACAATTTCATGCAAAAGACCGCCGCAAATGTTGCAGAGAACCCAAAGGCATCCATCTATCTCTATGGTGATGGTGTTAAGGGATGTTACCAGATCAAAGGCGATGCAGAGATGCTGACATCAGGGGAGGCATACGAAGAGGCAAAGAAGCTCTTTCATGAGAAAAACCCTAACCTCCCGGCAAAAGGTCTCTTTGTCATTAAAGTCACTGAAGTGTTTGAGTGCATGCCCGGAGCAGATGCCGGCAAAAAATTAATTTAATTTACTTTTTTATTTCTGCCTGATAACCTGTGACAGGAGAGAGTTCACCCTTTTCATATACGGTTTGGATCCTGAAAACAGGCTGAAGAGTGTTTGAAGTGTTGTCTCTTCAGGTGCCTGAAATACTGCCCCAGGTTACGTTCTGGACATAAAATTCAAAGGTGTTCACACCGTCCGGGTTCTGCATTGAATAGTCCATATCCATATCCAGCCTGAATGTCCCGTCCGGCCTGTTGGCAGGTGCTCCCCAGCTGTTGAGCACAGTCCAGTATCCCCCGTCAGGGACAGTGTCACTGTATCCGAGAATAAGCATAACGTGGCCGCCGTCGTTTCCTGTAGCTCCGGGGGTGGACTTCGGACTGAAAACAGCGGATTCATTCCCGTTCTCCCAGAATGACATAAAAGGGTCCCAGTTGTCCGGTGTATAGATGATGACCACAGCCCTGCCGTCGGCGATTGCAGATTTAATCAGACCGGCTGCATCATCTTTGGATATATCCTCTTCTTCATAGGCAGAATTAGTTGATATCATTTCGGCATGCATCTCTTCGATTGGGTAATTCGGCGATGTCTGTATAGTCTTTGCCGGAACCAGAGTTGATTCACCGTTTTCGCACATTGTTGCAGAGTCTGCAAATGATGCATTATTATTGCTCAGGGGAACAGCTTTTCCCGTAATATTGTAGAAATCCGCAAACCATACCGGACTCCCGCCGCAGCAGGCCCAGATCCCTGTTCCATTGTGGTATGTAGATGTGAAATACTGGACGGACAGACGGTCACTTATATTTTCCTGGCGGAAAAGCTCCATCTGAAGAGCACCGGTATCGGCCCATACCCAGCAGTTTCCGCAGTGTTCCGGAGAACCGCCGGTCTGGTCCCATTCGGCAGGGAGATATGCAAATTTATCGAGAAGTGAAATACTGTCTGGCATGTCGCCTTTTATCTCATCGCCGGGAGAATAACGGGGTGTATTCCTGTTCGCCTCCTGCATTGCAAGGACGAGATCGGTCTGAATATTCATTGCAAGGTCCGCAAATGCCTCCGGAGACTGATCCGTCGTTACTGCACAGTCCATAAATCCGGCCTGCCTGTTTAAGTCATCACTATCATACATGCTGATATCCATTGCCCTGCCGAACTCCCGTGGATCGACATCACGAAAAGCCTCGATATCGCCTGAGAGTATGGTGTCAAGGCTTATTCCGTCTATCATTATCCCATTAGGGACTGTGCAAGAATCACATGAGTCGTTTGAGTCGCTCAGTTTGTCCTGCGGAGATATTGGCGGGAGCAATGAGAATATTATGGCTATGATAACTACAATAAGTAATATCAGAATGATATATGCCGGATTTTTCACACTTTTCATTTTATACTAATCATTATAAATTATTTTGGTTTGCCACCGGAGGTCATAAAAGAAGGGCCGATTCAAAAGAAATGATCCCCGAATGTTCTCTGTAACAGACGGATTAAGCAGAAAGCAGATAAATGGCCGATAAATTTCCGGTAAAAATGAGAAGTGATATAGTATAATATTCTTCACAATGGTTTTCTCATTACAGAATGCGTATTCCCAAATTCATCTGAGTATTTATCAAAGATTTCGGTCTGCCGTTTCAACCCCTCAATTACCATCATAGCGCCCTCATCATCTGCATATTCCTCTTCGAGTTCTGCAAACTTTTCCTTCAGTTTACCGTAGAAGCTCTCTTCCCATACCCGTGAAGGCAGCCTGAAGGATCCAATCAGCTCAAATCCGGCATTCCGGATGATCTCAAATCCTTTATCTTCGATCATCATTGCGGGATGTATTTCGGCGTAGAACTCCGCTGCCTCAGCCGATGGGTTTTCCGTGAACCAGAACACATCAGATATCATCATATATCCGCCCGGTTTCAGGAATTTTTTCCAGTACCTCACAGCATTTTCAAAGCCCATAATGAATGAACATCCTGCAGCCCATATAATGCCGAAAGACTCCTCTTCAAAGGGAAGATCGTCCATAGATACACAGACCGTTTTGATTCTCCCGGAAAAACCTTCGGCTGCAATTTTTTCATCCACCACATCAAGGAAAGGCTGGTGTATATCTGTCGCTATTATCCTGCAGGACGGACAAAGGCGGGCAAGGGCCATCGTCTGTACACCCTTCCCGCAACCAATATCAAGGATCTCACCACCTCCTTTTAGTGGTTCTGCGATGATTGAAAATGCCTTTTCCGTGTGCTCATCATCTCCCGGCCCCATACTGGGTGACGATTCAAAAATCTTAAAAACAGGATTGTTATCCATACATTCTTTTAATTTTAGGATTTCATTTAGTTTTCGGTCGTTTTGGCACCGCTGACATTAGTACCCTATGCTGCATCAAAATAAGTCCTCATCTCTATTTGTGCGATAAGGTAATTTCCCTGAAATCAGGTTGATTTAAGTAATTTATCTGCTTTTTCTGATCTTCCTGCCAGATAAGAGTATTTATGAGAGGTTTAATCCTTAAAGACAAACAGCTCATCAATGGCTGAATCAAGAGCCACTGCTACATCATGTGCAAGTTTAAGGGAAGGATTGTACTTCCCCTTCTCAAGAAAGACAATGGTCTCCCTTCTAACTCCGACAGCCTCTGCAAGCTGAGCCTGTGTCATGCCCTTCTTTGCCCGGAATTCACGTATTTTCGTATCCATATCGCTTACCGGAAAAAGTATTCTCTCACTTCAGTCATTCTTCCGCTGCACCGGTTTACCCTGATTTCCGGTTCTGAAGAATTGTGCCTGCATTTAATATACATCACCCCTCTTTGAGAAGTACCACTGAAATACTGCTGCACTGACGGGCATAAGGAGCATCAGCACTCCAAGAACCGCTTCTGCGGATAATGCTGCAATTCCGAAGAACGAGAGCCAGAACATAAGAATTACCATCAGATATGCGAGATACCATGAATAGGATATTGCCCATGTCCCGACTTTAAGAGTTCTCTCGTCCCTGATGTCGTAATCGACTGGTTTTCTTAGACTGACAGCTGCAATGAGCGCCATAATCAGTCCCATTATTGCCATCGCAGAGAAAGAAGCTGAATTATCTCCTGATGCCGGAATCACAGCCAGGGCTGAGCCGGCCACAAGCATAAGAAGGCCTATGATAAGACATATGTAAAGAATATTCTTTTTTTCAACCGTTTTTATGACTGCAACCAGGGTTATTCCCACGATGATTACAAGGGATATCCCGATAACATCCGCACCGGGATCTCCGCCACTCATCAGTACTGTAAGGAGTGCAGTTATCACCGCTGCGATACCAAGTCCTGCCGTAACTGCAATACGTCTGTTAATTGTGCTCAGTTCCATTTCAGTTCACCGTTTTTTTCAGAAAGTGTTAGAAATAATTAACGCTTTGTTAGAATAATATAACTTGTTAGATCTATATAACATTTGTGAAACTCCCATATCAGCCTGTAATATAGAGCCCTCCCCCTGAATCTGGTGTAACCGGGTTAATCAGCTATTTTTCCGGAATTAAATTATATACAGAGAGCGAATAGAAAAATATGTTTCAAAGGATTGCAAGAGGATGGCACCTGTTTAAACAGACATTTGCCATTCTCTCAAGGGAGAAGAGCCTTGTATTATATCCGGTCATCTCCGGAATTATAATACTGCTGATTCTTGGAGTGCTCTTTATTCCGACACTCTTCATATTTGCAGGGACTGGCATAAACCCTGATAATATGGGAATAACCGGATATGCACTCTGGATTGTGATGCTCTTTGTTATATTTTTAGTTACGGCATTTGTGTCGTCATTCTTCAAAGCCGGAATTGTGCACAATGCAACCGAGGTAATTAAGGGCAATGATCCGGCATTCAAAGACGGGATCAGTGCTGCGATGCCTAAAATAGGATCAATATTTGCCTGGGCATTCATTGCGGCAACAGTAGGCCTTATATTAAGCCTGCTGCGTGAATCCGACAACCCTCTTGGCAGGTTCCTCACCGAAATTATAATCGGAATTGCCGGAGCTGTCTGGAATCTGGTAACCTTCTTTGTAATTCCGGTTATGATATTTGAAGATAAAGGTGCTATCCCTTCAATTAAGGAATCCTGGCATCTCTTTAAGCAGACCTGGGGTGAGACTGTCATCGCAGGATTCTCATTCGGAATTGTGATGATTCCGGCATTCCTGCTCATGGTCGGCACATTCTTCTCAGCAATGTTTCTGCCCTTTGAGGTATTCGGGGGCATGCTTGTACTGACAATTCTCGTCTTTGCAGTATCTGCAATTCTTATATCGGCACTCCAGGGTATTCTCGTTGCTCTTCTGTATCATTATGCAAAGACCGGCGAGATGTCACCGCTTGTTGACCGGGAATTTATTGAGGGTGCATTTGTCGAAAAGAAGGGAAGTATGGCTTCTAAATTCTCCGGCGGAAATATCTGATTATAATCTTTAAAATATTTTTTTTATAAATCTCTCATTGTTCCGGAGATTTCGGCATTTCTGAGTGAACTCTGATTTCCGGCAAACATTTATCTGCTTTTATGCCTATTCTGCTTCATGGGGCTAAAAGCAGTATTTCTCAACTGCACCTTAAAATATCCGCCCGATCTTTCAGAGACGCGGGCGCTGATTGACAGGGCAGTTGAGTTATTCAGTGAAACGGGAATTGAGAGTGAAGTTATCAGGATTACCGATTACAACATAAAATTCGGAAGAACATTTGATATGGGCGGGGATGACGAATGGCCGGGAATATATGAGATTATACGGCAGTCTGACATTGTAGTTATTGGTTCTCCTGTCTCGTCCGGGGTGCGGTCAAGTGTTGCACAGCTTGTAATTGAGAGGCTATACGGGTCATATTCGTATGATTCTCCTGAATCCGGACATAATCCGCTCTACGGCAAGGTCGCCGGAGTAATAATTTCCGGAGAGGAGGACGGGGCATATAATGTTGCGGCGGATACACTTTTTGACCTCAACTGCCTTGGATGCATTATTCCACCAAATGCCGGGGGGGATAAGCAGTTTTACACAAACCTGACAGTCGGGTATATGGTGAGAAATCTCGCCTGGATGGCAAATCTTCTGAAAGAGAGCAGGACTATGCAGGTATGAAAAAAGTTATTCGTGAACCAGCCGGTTCACAGATAATGAATGAAACAGTGCACTGTTTCATAGGAGGGTTGTAAAGATGCAGGAGAGGTCTGCTTTTAATCCGGCCTCTTCTCTTCAAAATTCAGCGGCGGATATTCTTCCGTATAATATCTGACACTGCTCATCTGGCCTGTGTCATTATCTTCTGTTGCCGCTGTGCATCCTGCAAAGGCCAGTAATATTATCAGTATTATGAATATCAGGAATGAGTGAATCTTCTTTTTCTTCATGATACAGCCTTTGCAGTCATCGAAATATACGCTTTTTGATTTCCTCTGTTATGGGCACAGAAGCTTTTTTCCGGTTATTATTTTAACCTTTGAGTTTCAATACAGATTAGAGGAGGGATTAAACCTGGTTAAATGCAGAATCTGTGGTGAGGAGAAGGAGAAGTACCTGCGGGTAAATCACCGGGAATTTTATGGAGCGATAGTCATCTGCGGGGAATGCTATAAAAAAGAGGAGAAGAAGATTACCGGATTTTCTTCATGCGGGTGCTGCGGGTTGTGAACTACCTCTGGGCTAAAGACCAGAGAGGCTTCCTGCTTCATACCCCAAACCATTGTTCGTAAGTCCACAGGCCCTTCCCCCCGTTCCAGGGGTGTAAAGATATTATATTCCAATTAGATTCTGTTTATCAAAAGCAAATTTCCTGATATTTATTGCGGCATTTATATCCCGGTCATGATGTACCCCACAATCCGGACAAATCCAGTCTCTATCAGATAAAGTCAAATCACGGTTGTAATACCCACATTCACTACAGATTTTTGTAGATGGTTCAAACTGTCCTATATGTAAGATAGTTTTACCGTGTTTCTGTGCCTTATATTCTAATTGAGTAACAAATGAACTCCATGATGCATCAGCAATATGTTGTGACAATTTATGATTTTTTAGCATCCCTTTAACATTCAAAGTTTCCAGTGCAATTGCTTGGTTCTCGCATACTAATCTAAAAGAGAGTTTGTGCTGGAAATCGCTTCTTTGATTGTGAATTTTTTCATGAATTTTTGCTACTGCATTTTTTGCTTTATTTCTGTTGTTAGAACCTTTTTGTTTTCTACTCAATCGTTTTTGTAACACTTTCATTCGGAGAAGTGACTGTTTCAAATATCGGGGATTGTCAATCTTTTCCCCATTGGAAAGTATTGCAAAATCTTTGATACCTACATCAACACCCACGGTTGTATCTGCATCAAAATGTTGTACAGGAGGTTGTTCCTGTCCATCATCTACCAAAATACTAATGAAAAATTTGCCCGTTGATGTGACTGACACAGTTGCTGTTTTTTCAGCTCCTTCATATTTCCTGTGTAATTTTGTTTTAACCCATCCAATTTTAGGTAATTTAATTTTATGGGTATCAAAATTCACAATATAATGTTGTGGAACTGAAAATGACTGCACTGGATTTTTTCGGGATTTGAATTTTGGAAATCCTTTCTTTTCCCGGAAGAAACGAGTAAATGCATTCTCAAGATTTAACAATGCACTCTGTATTGATTGCGAATTAACATCTTTCATCCAATCATGCTCTGATTTCAAATCAGGTAGCATTTTTTGTAATGCAAATCTCGATATTGATTTTCCATCTGTTTCATAAGTTCGGATTTTATTTTCCAAACCCCAATTGTAGATAAACCTACAGGTACCGAAATGCTGAAAGAACATTTTCTCCTGTTCTTTGTTAGGATAGATTCGGTATTTGTAGGCTCTCAACATATAGATTTGGTTTGATTTCAACTCTCAATATATTTTTTGGTAAAACTACAATTACAAAATATATCTCTGAGAACAAAGATGATGTCGATTACATCCCCTTGGCTAAAGACCAAGGGGATTTACGCTAAATTTTTAAATCTGTTTATATTTCATATCCTGCAATCGCTTTTTTCTGTTGCTTTAGAGCTGAATCAGTCTCATCAGATGTCTCTTTGATAAACTCGTGGGTAAGGTAATCGGGCTTTATGTAATCTATTATCTCACGGCATCTTTCGGATGTAAACGGCCTGTGATGGTCAATTTTTCCGAAATGCTCCATAATACACATGAATTTTTCATTGTTCTCCATCTCCCGGAAGTTGTCAGGTTCTGTCATACTGTTATGATATTCTGCTGATGCACTGAAGTGGAAATGAAGCCCTTTGATATTATCAATGACCTTTTTATCCTGCCTGTCAAGGACTGAGAGTACGCAGTCTATGCCCTCCTCTTCAGTGTAGCAGGATTTTGAGGCATTCATCAGATGTCCGGTATCAAGCATCAGCCCCCACTTTTTAAATTCGAGACTGTCACAGAATTCTGCCACTGCCTCAGGTTCAAGAAATGTCAGTCCCGGACACCAGAGGTTTTCTATGAATATTGCAAATGGCGGTTCTCCACCGGGAAATCCGGATGCAACAGTATTTAGAAATTCTGCTGTGGCAGTCAGCACATCCCTGTCGGAAGAGAACTTATCTTTGCGGAATGACTGTTCGGTCTCTATGTAGCCACCGTGATATACTCCGTATGCAGGATTAAGGATGGAGGCATTTTTAAGGCAGGTACTGAAGTTCTCTATTACCTCTGAGTATTTTTTTCCGCCGTAATAATATTTCTCAGTGTCTTTAGGGTAGTAGTCCGGAATCCTGAAATTATCATCAGTTTTCAGTCTGTACCACCCGGTAAAGGACGGGAGGTGCACAGCTCCGGTAATGTCTGCCGGAATGCCTGCCGGAACTTCATCGAAATTTACAAGCATTTCAACGCCGTCAATTTGGTTATCTTTTATGAATTTCCGGATATTTTCCCAGTCTCCCCCAAACTTATTCAGGTCATATTCGTATATTGAGAAGTTTATGAATTCCTTATACTGCAAAGTCTCTCTCCTGATATCTGTTTTTGAATTAAGATTATTTAATTAGGATTATTTTGAGTAAATTAAAATTAATCTGTGATGGTATGTCTGTGTTTTTTTCCTGGAGATCTTCAGGGGAAAAGTAAAGGGTGGATGAGATATTAATATATTTATGGAAATGCCGGCATTGGTATTTTATGGTGAATCCTGTTAAATATGTGAGCCATATGTCGGCATTTTGGGAATGATGATTATGGGGATATCAGAATATTTGATTTATCTGCTGCCTGTGGTAATTGTGGCTGTTTTTTTCTGCGGCTGCCTTGATAGTGCCACAGGCGGGGGTGCTGCTGAAAATATTACTTATGCTGAGGCCGTTGAGCTTTCTCTTCAGAACTCTGAGGTTCTGGCTGATATTGGCGGTGTGAATTATACTGTGTCTGATTATGCAGTGGCAGAATCTCCGGAAGGGTATGTCTATATGATTATCATACAGAAGTATGCCGATGACGGTTTTCCGGCCGGACAGGTGATTCCGATGGTAAGCATGGACGGAAGGGTTGTATATGTCGGAGGTTCATATCCGCCGCCAAGACCTCCGGGGATGATGAACGGGGATAATAATGATATTCATCATGTGAGTCATGATGAGGCACTGGAACTGGCACTATCAGATATCAGAGATCAGGGCATTTCACCGTACATGATGGATGGGCAGCCGTATTACACATTTGATGTGACAGGTCAGAATGATGGAAATATAATCTATAATTTCAGGATACAGACTGAAGATTACAATATAAGCAAAGTTTCCATATCCAGTGTGAATGGCAGGGTTGTGTACCGGAAATCCGGCATACATGAACCGCTGCATATTATTCCACCGGAATACTTTTCCGGTAAGAGTACCCGTGCTGATCTCCTGCTGAATAGTTCCGGCAAAAATGAGTGAATTTCCGGACATAAATAAAGAATTCGGGATGTATAAAAAAAACATATGATTGAAGTGGGCTATGAATAAAATTCCGTTGAGTAATAAAATGAAATTAGATGATTTGGATTTAGATATAAATTTGGGACATATGTCCGGCAGGTTGCCGGCTATAATGATAACAATAATGGTGGCAGTCACAATAATATCCGTCTGTGCAGTATGTGGGTGTATTCAGGAGGACGGTGGAATTACCGAAGATGAGGCACTGTTAATCGCCCTTAATGATTCTGCCCTCACCAATGTGACCGGGGGCAGCGATCCTGGAGAGTATGAAAGCAAAGTTACAGTCGGAGAAGACGGAAAAACCATCTATACATTTCATTTCTCGCCATATCCTTCCAAAGGATACGGACTTTTGCAGTATATAACCATCACAGTCGGAAGTTCGGGCGATGTAATTGACCGGAAAGTGAGCCAGGGGCCGATGATCACGCCTTCCAATCCGGAGATGTATGCTCAGAAACTTCCCGATGATGTTGAATCCAGGGGTGCACTGAACATGAAATTGTATCCGGGGATATCTTTCTGCAAGGACGGTCTTGATGTAAAACTTGAGTCCGCAGAGTTTACCAATAAGAGTTCAGAGTTTTACTTTGTGGCCCATGCAATGTTTATCAAAGAGGTTGCAACCCCGCAGAATAAGAGCAATATGCCACCCGGACCTGTGCTGAACGGCAGTATTTCTGTAACCGGCAGGGATGCAGAGGAGTTTACACGCTTTAACTCTGTCAGGTGGGACGGTGATGCGATTGGATTTTTTATACGTACAGACCCTGTTCCGGCGGATACCGAAAACGTCTCTGTTTCTGTCGGGCGGATTTACGGAAGGGATTTTAACCGGAATTATGAGGTAATTTAAGAATGGCTGATTCCGACAGTTCCAATGGGAGCGGGCTGTTTATCAAATCGGTTAAAATATCGGTGAAATGCGGATTTATAGGGACTGTTGTCATTTTGATCTCATATTTTGCTATAATGTACTTTTATGGGAGTCATCAGATGTATGCTCTGATGACGGGTGCATTCTGGCAGATAGTCTCTCTGGTCGTCTTTGTCCAGTTCCTTGCCGGGTTCTTCTCCGGAATTTTGATCAGTGAAAGGTTTAAGAGGAGCGGCACAAATGATGCTCTGAAGGTAAGGTATTACGGCGCCTTTGGCGGCTTTTTCACCGGTTTTTTCATTCTTGCACTACCGCTTGCCATTTCATCATTAAGGTTTTTTAACAGTTTAATTCAGTTTGGAACACTCATTTCTGCGTTTTTAAACTTCTTTCCGTTTGTTATATCCGGAGCCACAGCCGGGCTTATCGGTTCTTTTTATGCCGGCAGGTCTGTCTCTTTGGGAAGGGTAAATTCCGGTTATATCAGGAGAAGTTCTGTATATTCAGTTCTGCTAATCCTCCTGATAATATTTGTCCCGGTATTTTTCGGTCTTGTTTCAGCTCATTTGTATGAGCCGGAGGTTATCAGATACGGAGAATATGATGATTATGACCTCTCTTTAATTCTAATATCATCTGACGGGGACAGCATAAGTAAAATTGGGCTGTTAAACACTACGTATGATCGTGCTGTGCCTGTTGTTGAGATGAAAAACGGGACATTTGCCATATTCGGACATGACTATAGAGAGAGGGGGGATATTAATTATCTGGCCTTTTCCGGTCGTGACGGTATAACTTCGGATAAGATACCCATCCTTAGAAGTCCGCACCCCATAAGCTGTGGCACTGAAATTTTTGGGACCGGCTTTGCCGTCTCTGATGAGGCTAAGAATATATTCATCATTGGCTATGACGGAAGTCTTATCCTGCATACTTCTGTTCCGGAGGACTTAAAGAGAAGCGGAAACCGGGTTGAGATGGTATATCCGGGAGATGATAAACTGTTTCTCAGATGGGGTAAATACTGTGCATTTATGGACTTTAACGGAAATTTCTCTGATATTAAGTCATACGGCGAGTCTGGTTATTCTGAGCGGCTCTATCGTATGAATACCGGAGGAATTCTGACATCCTCAGGCGGAGGTTACTATATGTCGGTAACAGATGATGATTCGGGCAGGCTTAAGGTTTTATGGCTTGATGATTCCTTAAATTTTGTAAAGGAGGAGTTTGTCGGGAGCAGTCATGCTTCAGCTGTCCAGGAGTATACAGGTAAGAACGGGGATGATATGGTCCTTATTGATGATATTATCCGGTATGATGACCGGCCGGTCTCTGAATTTGACAGGTATTTCAGGTTTTACAATACCAATTCCGGAGAGTATAATGACGTATTTGTGGATTTTTCCTCCTCTCAGGAGGTTTTTGAAGACAAATTTTTAGGTTATGACATATTTACAGCAGGAGATATTACCTCTGTCGGTTTAAGTGGTCTTTATATGAAGAGCTGTTCGTTTGACGGGGAGTATTATGACGGAAAGTGTCACGAAGGGGAGACGCTTATTCCGGGGAATTTTGGCGGGTTAAAAATCATGCAGACCGCTGACGGGGATTATCTGTGCGTATTCACAACAGAGGGGATGGTGTGAGATGAAAGAGAATACATTGTTGTATATACTTTTTGCGGCTGTGATCTTCTTTGCCGGAGGTTCGTTCATTCTTCTGGCTACGGCACCTGACAGCTGCAATCCGCGATGCGGGCCTGTATTTGAGGTGCACTACTCAGATACGTTTTATCTCCTGTCTCCGGATGGTATTCCCGGCTATCGTGCTGAAACTGAAGTGAGCTATAATGACGGGGAGTGGGAACTGCATATAAAGCCCGGTGAGTATGATTCTTCTTCGGCTGTAAGCACTCACTTTCCGCCCGGATTTGACCCTCCGGCTTATACTCCTGATATAGAAGTGAAGGACGGTAAGCTGTACTTTGATATTCTTCTCTTCAATAATGTCGGATATGATCTTGTCAATGTCACGTTTGAGACTCTCTCTGATATTAAGATTAAGAAAAATACTGATGGCGCATATGGCGAATACAGCAGGTATGACCCGAAATCCGGAGAAGGAAAAATAATTGTCGGTTATTTTGAGAAAGAATCTTTTCAGGAAGTCAGACTGAGCGGGCCTTTAATTCCGGCAGAATCACCTGAGTCATTCCTTGTTATGGTAAATCTTGCCTTTCCGGAGAGTCTGAAAACAGAGGAAGGGCTGACGCTGGAGTATGATATTAACGGGTATGTTCTTCCGGAGAGGATTCCGGATGTATATTCTGTAGAGAGTTATAATCTTTCACCTGTCAGTAAAGTTTTCAGGTATTATATTGAATAATATTTCTATTTATCTTACTTTTTGCAATTATATTTGATATTTTTGCTCTATATTTCTATATGATTTATTTTTCTGCGACGTATGGTTAAATTTATATAATGTTATATACCGTTGACACCAATATGTTCTGGGCAGCCAGCTGCCCCAGCTAAAGGGTGAATTAAATGAGATTTTCAACAGGTCAGGCGGCCGGAAAGGGGAATTACAGGTGCATATTATGCTCTGAGATAATTACTCTTAAGGATGATTCGGAGGTCCTTCCGGTCTGCCCAAGGTGTGAGAACACCAAATGGATTAAAACTGATTCTAATCCGGAATGATCTTTATTTTTTCGTATTCTGTTAAGTTTAAGAGGGCTTTTTTATCATTACGTTTTATTTAACTATATGGCGGGTAATGTTCAGGCGGCTGACGGGTGGGCAAAAGCTGCGTCTGAATTCATCTGGAATGTGAATCTCTCTGATTTCAGCGGTTCACAGGAATATGAAGGCTATTTTACTGATGTTATAACTCCCAAAAATCTTCCTGATTTTGAAGAGAAGTTCCGGTCGGCAGTTAACAGGCCCGGAGCTGCGAATTTTGCAGTTTCCGGTGAGGTCTGCTTCTGGAAGAATTATTACAGCAATGACAGAAGGGAGAGTCTTACATCCCGGATACTTGGGAGGTTTTCTGATCCTGTTACCTGGAATAAATTTGCACATTCCCTTAAGAGACTGGCCGGGGATTTTACAGTCGGAAATTTCTTTGAGATGAGGCGCCTGTCGGGTTTTGACAGTGGTTTTGCGATTCCGGTCACTTTTCTTTCGTTTTATGATCCGGATAATTATCCGATGACTGACCGGCATACAGGCAGGTGGTGGAACAGCAATAAGAAGAGGTTTGGTTATTCCGGCAGGCCTGATTTCGTTTTCCGTTCTGGAGTTGTGAGCGGTTCGGGTGAGGATGACGCGATAAGCAATTACAATGCCTATAAGGGCCTGACTGAGTTCTGCCGTGATTATTCGTCCTTTCTGAATGAGAAGACCGGTTCTGGCTGGAGAGCGGCGGATGTTGAGAAGGCGATATTCTATGCCCAGATTAACGGGATTGTCCTCAGTCCGCTTACTGATGTTGTTTTTCCGGATGAGGAGTACGACCTGAATTACTCTGATTATAAGCCGGAAGGTCCTGTCCTGATTCTCACTGTTGATTCCTTCCATAAATCTTCTGATGGAGAGAAGTCAGGTTATTCTCCGGAATTTTCGTTTGCTGACAGCGGTGTCGGGCCTGAGTCTGTAAGGCTTATTATGGAGAACAGGGCTGAGATCTACGGGAAGATAAGGAGTAATAAGATTGTGTGGGATAATTTTGAGAATGAGATCATCAATAACCGTGATTTAAGATACGGTCCTGATTTTTCCGGCGGAGATGAGAGCGGGGAGTATCTTCCGGCAATCTTCAGGTATAACGGTGATTTCTATGACGGGCTTGATGATGAGGGAAGAGGGAGGCTTTTACATTCGGATAAACATCTTCTGATAATATCTGCATGTTACGGTCTTTTAAGTCCTTTTGAGTATGTCCAGAATTACAGCTGCCAGTTTGGGAATGACAATGCGGCTTACTGGCAGTGGACGAAGAATAAGACGCTTTCAAAGATTCTGGCAGATTATATCACTGTAAGGGGTGTTAAGCTTATCTTTGATTTTACAGACTGTGATATCGGGAGTTATCACCGGAGCATTGACTGGGAATATGTTGAGAAGGAGACGGGGGCTGAGATTTTACACTGCTATCATGAATGGGCTGAAGGGGATAAGGCACTGAAGTTTTTTGGTGAGTTTGTTAATGATGTGATCTTTGCCAGGAGTGATGAGGAGATTTTGAATCTGGACTATTCCCGCAGTATAAGTAATATTCATTTCAGCCGTTCTTTAAGACCGGAGATGGAGGTTAAGCCGAAGAAACTTCAGAATCTGCTGGATATTATTGATTCCGGTGAGAGGGGAGTTGCTGAATTTAAGACGAGTGCGTTCTGGAGTGAGAACCCGGAGAATTATGTTGATGATAACAGATTCGGGTGGCTTGGGCGTGGTTATTCTAAGTTTAAGATTGCAAGGAATATTGTCTCTTTTCTGAATAGTAATGGCGGGAATCTTATTATCGGAGTTAAGGAGAATCCGGAGGATGATTCACTTAATATTGTCGGCATTGAGAGTGAGTTTTCAAAACTCCGGAGCCGCAATACGGACGGCTACCGGAGAAAAATCGTTGATGATGTCATCAATAAGATGATCTATCCAAAGGATGTGAAGAACCATTTCAGCCGTTATTTTGCTATAGATTTTCATGAGGTGAAAGGAGAGATATTATGCTGGATTCAGGTCTTTAAGTCTGATGATGTTCCTTTTTATGTCGTTTTAAGGGACAGTCCGGATGGTGGCAGTGAGGAGATTTTTTATATCCGGGAGGATTCAGCCTCGGTTGAGCTGTCGCCAAAGCATACGGGTGAGTATATTATGAAGCATTTCTGCCGGAGATATTAAGGATTTTTTGAAAATTTTCACATTTGACACGATGGCAATTCATGCACAAGCTGATGTTGATTATGCTATTGAGCCGGGGTGAATGTCAGCCCTTATTGGAGTTCTGCCGTATTTTTGGAGGGGATTTTTGCCGGGTAGGGGGCTGAATATTTATCTGATGTCTCTTTTCTATAATTTTTAATCATCCGGCTTTTCTTATGTAATATACAAGATGTTCAGCAATTAAAAAATCAGGGATTATTATTGGAAAAATATTTTTTGATAATTTTGTATGCTACGGGTAACGCTCTTTTAACCATTTTATCGGACAGGTAAATTGTATCTCTTCTGTTTGGGAGATTGTACATAGCAGGATATACAATGATTTTCTTTTTAATACTGGCATTTGAAATAAATATCTCATTTTTATCATTAATAAGATGAATGGCTGAGTCAAAACTTTTTAATCTCTCTTCTAAAGGTTTTAGAATTTTAATCTGTTCTTCTTTTGTAATATCTTCAGGGAGTTTATTGTACATTCCCCAGTTAAGTAAATCGAGAGCTGCATATCGGTCTAATTTGTCCTGACGGTATTTATTCCAGTAGTGTTTTAAACAGTTATGGCAGGCAGATTCACAATTAGATGGACAATTTAGAGTTTCTTTTGTATTTTCAAAAATTAGTTCAGTTATATTTAATAACTCTGAAGAATATCCGGCACCGCTTGATAAACTGTCATAAATATAAATGTCCACAAACACATTTTCATTATTACTGTGAATTCTGTATCCTGCCTTAAGCTCAGAATATTCTATGTCAAGACTTCTGCTTGCTGCCATAAGCATGGCCTCGGTTAAAGTAACTGCAGCATTTTTGATCCATAGTCCGTTGTAATCAGTGTTTATCTTATTTTTATCAAGATCAAATTCAAAGATGACCATATCAGTGTTGAAAGTATGACCGAGAAATACATTTTCAATATTGGAACTATTATAATGGTAGCATGGATATCTGTTTTTTGAACGGGGAACATATGGTCTTCCTATTCCTTTAAGGGAGGGTTCGGAAGTTTGTGCAACTTCAGCTGCGCCACATTCTCTGCAAACATTAAATCCAAGTCCCTTAATTCCTTTATTAATAATAGTTATTTTATCTGAACGGTTTGCTGCCTGTATATGTGGAAATCCAGTATTTTTCAGGTCGTTATGAACCGGTTCTGCAAAATAACATGGTTCTTCGGCATATGAATATTCAACCTCTGCCCATGATTCCGGAATACTTGTACCATTTACCGGAGCAAAACCCCATGGTCTTAACATTTTATGGTCTGAAATTATTTTTGATTTGCAGAAAGGACATTGATTATTTGGTGGTATCTCTATTGATGTCCATCCACATTCAGAATTTTCACATTGATATAATTCAAAAAGGTAGTTAGGATCTTCAAAATAGGGTTTCGCCTGTTTTTCATAAAAACCCTCTTTAAATTTAGAATGGTGGCTGTAAATACCTCCGACCTTGTATGTTTTCTTATCTACGACAAGTATTTTACCGGGTGCATATTCACTTATTGCAATATCAAGTGAACGCTCCGGTTTTTGATCAATTTCTCCATTTTTATCTTCGATATAAAATCCAACAACGTTCTGTGGAAAAGAATATGTTGGGAGTATTCCTTCTGAATTAAGGTGATCGAGAAGTGTGAATTTTTCACTTTCATTTGATGTATATCTTTCAGGGTTTTTAAGTACAGATTTTCTGATCTCTTTTAAGTTATCTATAAGATCTCTTCTGAATTCATCAATGGGGGCATTGTTATTGTAATTCTCAGAGAGCATTGTATCTATAAAGTCCTGCCTGAATCTATAATTATTAAGGTAATCCAGAAAGGCATTATAATAATTGTTGTAAAATTCTGCGGTGTCACATTCTGCAAGGTTGGTTTCCTGAAGGCTCAGGAAATCATTTAAAATCACTAAATTCAGGTGTCTTTTATTTAGTTTTTTGTTATTTACATCAATCCAGGGTAGGCGTGTTTTCCCGGAGATTATTTCCTCAGGATTGTTAAAATACCAGCCATCATGGGGTCCGTTCTGTGCATATGTTACTATTGTTGAAACTGAAGAACCCCTTCTGCCTGCACGACCAGCTCTTTGCTGATAATTTTCTCTCATAGGTGGAACATTTCTAAGACTTATTGCAGTAAGTGAACCAATATCGATCCCTACTTCCATTGTCGTTGTACAGCTCAGAACATCAATTGGAAACTCCTCTTCAAATAAAATATTCTGGAATCTCATTTCATAATTTTCAGTTTTGGACCATGTTTTTTGGCGTTGATCTTTATGTGACAACTGAGCCGTATGTTCCTCTGAATTTATTGTTTTTATTTCCCTTCCGGTACCTTCATCAAGCGCCTTTAATATAGGCTCTCTCCAGAATCTGTATCTTTCAAAATCAGCTATCTTTTCTATTGACTTTTCACCACATCTTGCGCAGTGACCCCACAGAGTATATGGAAAAATACCAGAGCATTTTTTGCAGCGGAACCACTCATGATTATCATCAAACTTCAGTGAGATTTTGTTGAGAAGCAGAAAATTTGATTCCTGCTCTTCGCTTCCTGTTCTAAGAAAATTATGATGAAGGTTCTTTTGGATTAATAAGATTTTTTCCTCATTATATCCCTGTGAATTAAGAATTTTTTTGAGGAAAGGGGGCATTTTATTTATGTCTTTATTTTCAACTCCAAAACGACCGTAAGAATAGAGAAAAACATTATCTCTTACTTTATTGGAAATACTCTCTCCAAGTGCATATTTATCTGTGCAAAGGTAATAAGCCCATGCAGAAAAAAGAGCAGTAAAGTCTTCTTCAGAAATGTTGATGCTCTCTTCTGCTAATTCGTCAATGGAGTCTTCAATATCTTCCAGATTACTTGGAATTAACCAGCAGAGTCCAAGATCTACAAGAGATCTATATGATGAACATAGGTTTTTCAACAACTGTTCAGAATATAATCCTGGTGGATTCCGTAGTTTTTCAGCTAAGTTATGATATTTTAGTGTTTTATTTCTTCGTTTTGCCTGGTTAATGTCCTTTTTGATATTTTCAATATCTCTATTGAATTTGTCCCTATCTCCACCATAGAACAGTCTTAAATGGTTGATGCCTGCAATTTCAAGAAATGCCGGATATAACATCTCTAATGTTATCTTTTCATTATACTTTTCAGACCACTTCTGAAGGTTATATCCTGCAAGAACAATTGCTGATCTGGCAGCCTCATCATCTGCTGATCTTGTCATATCCTTTGCAAGAACAGCAGCTTTTTGTCTGCTGTCTGAGAAGAGTAAAACCTTTCTCCCTTCATTTGGTTGCCGTTCAAGTTTTTCTCTGTCAAATATTGTTGGTGGCTGAATATGAAGTTGCGATGCAACAATATTATAGAACGGTTCATTTCCTTTTGTTGAAAAATCAGATAAGGAACGACTACCAAGTAATTTATTGCATTTTGGACAGGTTGTGAAGGTCAATTGCCCTGGCTTATTTTTTATTTCAGTATGTGAATAAAGGACTTTTAAAAATCCATTTTCATTGTTTGGATTGCTGGATGTAAAAACTCCTGTTTTTGAATTTAACCAACCCTTTGATAATTTGTTTGATTTAAGCCTGTATTTTTCCGGAACAATATAAAAGTGAACCTCTTTCATATCATGATAATACTTTTCTCCGGGATATCTCCAGATATCATTTCCGTCAGCTGATACATTGTTGCTCATGTATCCTTTGATGAATATGGCTCCACATCGACGGTCATTGACTAATTCATATATTTTTCCACCGCAGGAACAGACCTCTCTGCTACTGTCAGTATATAATTGTCCAAGAGTTATTCCATCTCCTGAATGCTTATTTGGGCAATCCGGATTTGTACATGCAAAAAGCCCATCAAGACCCCTAAAGAACATATGCAGACGTGCCGGAAATAATACCTGACCTTCCTTACTCTTTGCAAGAGGCATAATAGCCAGTAATACCTGAATTGCATAGTTGGCTGTATCTTCAGGATCATCAGGAAAGACAATTTTTGCAAGTTCTTTGACATTGGTTGCTTTTCCGGATGTTGACTTTATGAGTCGCTGAACCGGGGCAAATTCCGGAAGTTTTTCGAACAGATAATTTTCCAGTTCGTTATATGTAAAGTCCGGAATATTTTTATTTAAAGCCTTGAAATATTTTTTAATCTCTGAAATTCTTGTTTCTTCATCTTTCAGGAAGTTATCAACAGATATATCTGAAATTTTGTTTGCTTTGAATTTAGCAGTGCCTTCTAATGAGATTTCTTTATGCTTGCCTGTAATGACTGAGTAATTTTCATTTTCAGGGCTATTGACTGTTAAATCATTAATGAAGTTCTGAATAGCTCCTTTATCTTCACTTGATTTTACCGGAATGCTTGCACTGGTGAGGACAAACCTGATTTTATCTCTTTTAATTCCTAATTTGTACATCAGACGCCGGAGGAGTAGTGCAACTTCACCTCCGGGGGATCCATGATACATATGGGCTTCATCAATAACAATCAGGAGTTTATTTTCCGGAGATGCATTCAGCCATTCCCGTGTCCTCTCCCAGATTGGCTTTTCTATATCACGGATCAGCATAAACTGAAGCATTGTATAGTTTGTAACCAGTATATCCGGGCAGTTATTCTGCATTTCCCATCTGGTGATAAGTTCAGCGTCTTCTGGTTCTGTAGAATGAATTCCCTGTTTTAAATTGTCAATGAATCCTTCCAGATCTCTCTTTGCAGGATACCTACCGATCTTCTTTAATTCATTGATAAAATCAGTTTCCGGATTAAGAAGATCTTTTTCCATTGTTTTTGCAAGGTCCTTGTCTTTACTTTTGACCAGGTCGCCGGGATAAGGGGTTCTGCCGGTGTACATCCCAAACTGTGGGTAACGGATGTCTGGATTATTTGTATATTCTGAAAATATGGAATGGAATTTGCCATCCTGATCTCCGATCATTTTGCGCAGGCGACCAATCTGATCGGATACAAGGGCGTTCATTGGGTAAAGTAATAATGCTCTGATCCCTCTTTTTTCCCAGGATTGAGGATTCTTTTTTGCTTCATCTGCAAGGCTTGCGAGAATTGGCCACATGAAACATTCAGTCTTACCTGAACCGGTTCCGGTTGTAACCATAACATCTTTTCCCTGAAAGAATGACTCTAATGCCTCTATCTGATGGGCATACGGACTATCAAAAACTCCAAGATTTTGTTCACTCATCCTGTGAAGGATATCCCGTATGTTTTCCGGTATTTTTGCAGATAATAAACCATTCCTGATAATCTGATATGAAGGATTTGATTCAATATATGGATCCTGATATATGGTATTGTCTCTTTCTAAAAGTTCATCTCCTGCTTCAAGAAGCAGATTATTTAGTCCAAAATACTGTGACTGGATGTAATTTTTTAGCTTATTAACAAGTTCTTTATGAGTATTCTGAATTCCGTAAGCGTCTGTCATTCATTGATCACCCTATATCCACATTCAAATTTTTAAACATTTTTTTTATTATTGGCAGAAATACAATAGGTGCTGTATATTGTGTTCTGTCATACATGCTACGAACAGGCCAGGCAATCATGTTCAACAATGTTTGTTCTCTTTGAGGAAGAGATGTATAAAATTCAATATTCACTGACTTGCCCATTAATGTTAATTTGGCCTTACAGGGATTGCCTTCTGCTGATCTAATGCCGTATAGAAATCTTCTGACCTCTTTTGTATCAACAATATGATTTGGAAATGTTATCGATGAGAGAGTTCCGTTATTGTTTTTGATAATTCCATAATCTAAAATGTTGTTACTGTTTTTATATGCTGTAATTTTATTTGTCTCATCAAAATAGGGTATCCATGATTTATAAAAACTTTTCTTAGAATTAAAGTCAAAAAATCTCCAGTTTTCCGGAATTTCTGACAGAGGAGTATATTTTCCTTTCATTCTTTTATTGAAGTTGTAAAAGGTAGATTCAGCGTTTTCATCAGGTATGAAGAATAGTTCTTCTAATTGTTGGGTAGAAGAGTTTTCAGGAACCCTATTGATATAACTTCCAAGACCTGATATTTGATTGCCAGTTTCAGGGAAGTTACCACGCTCGAAATAAAGATTATCAGTAACAAATCCATATTTTTTCTGGGATAACTGAACAGTATTATTTATCCCTGAGACTAATACCCCTGCTGAAAATAGTCTCTTCTGAATTTCCTGAATTGGTTTTGGATCTTTTTCATCTTCCGGATAAAAATAGTCTTCTATCTGTGGATATATTTCGAGAAAACCTTTGAGAATATCTCCGCATTTCCTTGTAATGTGGTGCTTTGTGCAGCCATCTTCTGTAACGCCTTCCTGGTCATCAATTTTCCTGTCAAATGTTGACGCTTTTATCCATTCTGAAAGGGCGGAATATATGACACGGGCTATAAATCTGTCTTCGTTTTCTTCTGGGAAGGGGATTATCTTCATTTCTTCAGCCATTTTTGAATGGATGCCCGTTTTCATCTTATCTTTCCCCACCGGACAGTTTTTCTGCTATTTTGTAATACTCTGTTTTATCTAAGGTTTGTAAATAGTCGAGGTAATTATCTGTGTTTTCCTGAATCTGATTGTATGTAACCAGTTCAGGAAGAAGGATATTGATAAGAGATTTGTTTTCCTCTTTTTCAGGACCTAAAAGTGTTGAGAGAATTTTAGCCCTTAAAAGGTTATAGCCGTTTTTTAACCCTGATTCTTCTGAAAGCTCACATATTTCTTTGTAGAGTTTCATATATTGATTTTTATTATACTCTGCATTGCTCATTTCTTCAATTTTTGCAGGGGTTAGATCATCATAAATTTCATTCAAATTAAAAGGCAGTATTATTTTTTCACAGTCAATGAGGCTCATGTATCCCAGGATTCCTGCCGGAAGTATCCTTATAGTATCCTGGAATTCTGCTGAAAAAAGAAGAAATTTATCCGGATTATCCTTAATCAGATTGAGGTAGATATATTCATCACAGAATCCAACTGCATTTTTAATAAATACTACATTACTTTCACTTGACCTGACGGAGTTAAGTAACTCATCATAATTTCTAAAACCTGTAGGAACAAAGATAATTTCAGAAGTTCTGCCACAGAATGTTATGGATATAGTTTCAGCCAGAAGCTGGGATGTGTTTCCTATTAGGAGAACAGGTGTTTTAGAAAGGTAAGAGCCAATAATAAATCTGGCTAATTCACCTGAGTTATATTCATCCGGAATTAAGATGCTGTCAAGATTTTTTTCCAGTCCACCTATAAGATCTTCTTTATTGGTTATGGAATATATATTGTCTCCTTCAAATGATTTAGAACAGTTCTTAGTTAGATTATAGTCCTGAATTGGAGTTGCAGAATTCTGAGTGATGCCTTTTAGTACAGCAATTTCACCTAATAGGGCACCTGTATTCTCTTTAATGGACTCAACTTTTTCTTCACAATATTTGTTGAGTTGTTCATTTCTATTTTCTAAATTGCTTATTTTGTTGTTGTATTCAGTGATTTTTTCTTCTTTTTTCCTATATTCATTGGTAATTTCAGCTTTTTTTAATTCTAAAGATTTAAGCTCGTTATTAAGATCTTTTTCTTTTTTATTAAAGATATTTTGAAGATCAGTCTTCTTTTCTTCAAGAATTTTCAACTCCTGCTCAGCTTTTTCTTTTTCGTCAGTCAGATAGTCTTCTTTTAATATATCAAGATAATATTCTTTAAATTCCGGAGTATTTTCAATTACACTTTCAAGAAAGTTTTTCATCCCTTTATCGGATGCATATTTTTTAATAATCTGAGCAGTTTCTTCAAATTTACTTGTTGTATTATGGGTAAAAATAAATTCTTCATTGTCTGAACCGGTTAATTTAAAAAATGCTTCAATATCTTCTCTGTTATCTAAGGCATTGGATATTGTTTTTTTAATAATATTTCTTTGTTCATCATCATAATTCATCTTTTCAGTAATCTCCTCAAAGTAACTTTTGAAGAGAGAGATAAAACTTTTTATTTTTAACTGCCCATCAGGTTTTTTAAGTTTTCTCTCTCTGTAAATTATCCTCCTTTGAGCATAGTAATTTTTTATTGTAGCATTTTTGATGTAATTATCAGTATCAATACAGAGTTCTTCTCGAATTTTATGAATTTCAAGAGTTGTACCCTCCTTAATTTTCATTGTATTATTTTCTATACTGTAGTCTGATTTTTTAAGATCAAAACAAATATATCCATCTCTTTTAGATTTATCAAAGACTAATAGTAAATTATCAGTTATGAATTCAGGAATTTTAAATCCTGATATCAGGATATCGATAAGATCTTCAAGTTTACGTGTTTTTATTTCATCCTTGCTGTCAATATTTTCATCATCTAAAAATATTAATTCGTAAAACTTTTCATTCGTACGGTTTGACAGTTGCTTTTTTTGATCTTCTGGATTTAATTCCCATTTCCATATGGCTAAATCGTTATTTTTTGCCTGATACCGATCCATACTGATTGTTTTGATATTCGGAAGATCAAGTTTATGGCTTTTCCCGTCTAATTTCCATAGTGTTTGTCCATCTTTTCCAATGGGATCTGCAAGTCTAAGCAATTGAGAATAATTATTCTGTTCGATTATAGTTAGACATAATGAGTAATTTTCGTTATTCATTTAAAGATTCCTCCTTTAATGTTGTTAATTATATAGTCATAAGCTGGCTTTGGAATTTCACCTATGCGAAGAGAGTTTAGAATATATGATTTAACTTTGGGATATTCATCGGGGTCTTGTAATGCATATTTTAGGATTATCGGAGTCGTTATCTGCTGTCCTTTTAGCTGAATAAGAGTTTGATACATCTGATTATCACTTTTTTTTATTTCATTGGATTGTTTTTCGTTTTTTTGAGGAAAGTGTATCCTGCTTATAATATCCAGGCCATGGAGGACGAGGAATGTATCGCCTGGCTTAATATCTGATATTTGAGGTATCGTTAATTTATTGGTAATCAATGTCTTTAGGTAATTATTCCGGATATGGCAAAAACTGCATTTATAATTGGATTTGCAGGATATTGTGGAGTTTTTTGTGGTTTGTAATTCTTCGTGATTCTGGAGTTCTTTTTTACCGTACTGTATCGCTATTGTTGGGGGAGAATAAGGAGGAATATTAAGTGAAGGCTTGCAGGAAGTAACGGGATTAAATTGAGTATTATCCTCTTCTAAGGGGATTTTTGTTTCATTTTTATTAACTTCTACATTTAGAATGTCCAAATGTGCGTTTAATGTAATAATTTTTATTAAAATTTTATGTTGTAATATTTCTTTTGAAGATTTATCTTTCTCAACTGATTTTTGGGACTCTAACAGATAATGGGCATGGCAGTCTTTTTTGTAAATATGTTGGTTACCATATTGGACATGTGGAGGCCACAGTGGCGTTAATTTTTGTGGTTTTTCAACCAGAGTCAGATTTAAGTCTCTTGCAAATTCAGAAGATTCATTAGTTATTTCAGTAAATTTGATCTTATATACAAACCATTCTTCAGGCAAATCAGATTTAACTGCTAATATGTTACAGGATTCAATACTCAGAAATTTTTTATTGGATAATATTTCTGCTGAGGGTATAACTAAGTAGTAATATGTATCTGTTGTAATTTTTCCGTTAAATGCAATACGTCTTGAGAACATATCGCTGCAAAAAAAGAGGGCGCCTTTCGGTTCGATTCCATAAATTTCTTTAAAACATCCGTATTTACTTGTAAGCGGATTGGGATTGTGGCGGTATTCAATATGATAGGTTTCGTAAAGATAATCCAGAGGTTTGTATGTTATTTCATCAACTATCAGATCCTCGAGATATATTTGATCGAATTGTACATAATTAGGATCCTTAATTATTATTTCCTGTGATGATTCTATATCATCATTTATTGTGCTTTCTGGTACAGGTGAAAGCCCAATAAATAACCTGAAATTTTCTCCAAGTTTACGAATATATAATGGAAATCCTAACAGTTTTTGATCTAACAGATATCTGTCCTTAGAGGTGCCAATTCCATTTCCGGATACATATTTGTCGCATGTTTTCGCGATTAAAGAACCTCTTATGTGTCTGAAATGTGCTTCCTGTATTTTTCCATGATAATATTTAACATATTCCCCACAATAAGGACATGTGTACTGTTTACTTTTCTCACTGCTTGATTCAGTTCTGATCTTTTTTAATTCTTTAGCATATACTTTTACTTGATTACCAGGTTCTTTATTGTCATATGCAAATTCCACAATCAATGCCCCATTTATTTAAGACAATATCTAAGGATTTTCAGGAATATTTTGTATATCTGAAAATATTTCAAACTCAACGAAGAATAGATAATAAAGTTCTAATTGGGACTATTGCTGATGTGAAAGAGATATTTTATCAATCTTACTGTTTTTTTATTTTTTAGTTTATAAAATATTATATTTATTAATGTAATAATTCAATATGGCTTGGCCATAATGATTGATTATTTAACTTAAATTCCACATATCCCCAAATTTATTATCTGCTGAATCCTTGATTTAATAATCCATTGCGCATTAAATATTATCCTTATTTTAATGTCGGATTTATTAAATATTAAATCTTTTCTTTTTGTTATCTAATGAATATTTTAGAGCTTAAATATCATATTTTTGACATTAAAGCATATCTATGTCTATCGCTATAGAATTGTTTTCACTGCACAGTTTCCTATATTTCTAATGAACAGATTCCTATATTTTAAATGCACAATTGGCAATGTCGCTATCAAATACAAAACTGTTGAACATGATGGAAAAGGCAAAGTTAAAGGGAATTATTCTCTTACAGAATATACAGTATAAACAAAATCTACAGAGTATACAGAACGGACAGAAAAGACAAAACGGACAATTCCGGCAGCATCAGCAGTTATACCAAAATTCCGGGGTTAAGAGGAGCTGCACCATAGAACCACTGAAGAATTTTGCCACGATTGTCACAGGCATCCGGAGATGTGGCAAGTCCACACTCTTAAGGCAGTATCTTTCCGGGAAAAAACCGGTATATTATATCCATTTTGAGGATATCCGTCTGGCATCCTTTGAGCTGAAGGATTTTGAGAAGCTTGAGGATATCTTCCTAAAAGAGCTGGGACTGTCTGAAATCTACTTTTTAGATGAGATACAGAATGTAAAAGGCTGGGAGATATATGTCCGGTCACTGCTTGATTCAGGCAAAAAGGTATTCATCACAGGTTCAAATGCAACCCTGATGAGCAGTGAACCTGGAACAAGATTAACGGGCAGGAATATCAGATATGAACTTTTTCCGTTTGATTTTGATGAATTTTGCCGGGCTAAAGAGAAGGAAAGAAATTCAGCGGAGTTTGAGAAGTATCTTAGTGGCGGGGGTTTTCCGGAGTATGTGCTCCGGAAGGATGAGAGGATATTGCAGGCACTATTAAATGACATCATCTACAGGGACATCTTAGTCCGGAATAAAATCCGGGATGAGGGAGTGGTTAAGAATATTATTACATATATGCTCTCCAATATCGGAAATGAGACCTCCTTTAACAAAATTGGTGAGTTGTTTGGGGTTGCACCAAATACGGTTATATCCATTGTCAATGCTCTTGAGGATGCGTACTTCATCTTTGTTCTGAATAAATTTGATTATTCACTGAAAAAACAGCAGAGAAATCCTAAAAAAGTCTATTGTGTGGACAATGGTTTCATCACACATGCTTCATTTCAGTTTTCAGGAAACAAAGGCTCGTTACTTGAAAATCTGGTATTCATTGAACTCCGGAGAAGAGGGTATGAATTATATTATCATAAGGATAAGGATGAATGCGATTTTGTGGTAAAAGAAGGTGTCAGGATCACAAAAGCATTTCAGGTATGCTATGAATTAAATGACGACAACTTCAAACGGGAAACAGATGGTCTTATCGAGGCAATGGATAAATATGGTCTTGATTCCGGGGTAATCCTGACGTTTGGCCAGGATGATGAGTTTGATTTTGACAACCGGAAAGTTGCTGTAATTCCGCTGTGGAAGTATAATTTTTTGGATTAGAAATATTATTTTGGATAATTCTGGGGATTTATCTCTTTTTTAGCTCATGAAGGCCTTCTGTCGGGTTTAAAAGCTTTAATTTATAATTGTCAAACATCATTTTTTTGGCGGATTTTATAAGAGGACTGTCCAGAGTAATAAAATAATCAGCACAATTAAGAATCGCAGTCGTTAGTATCTTTGAATCCTGTGTTTTTGAATTACTAACCAGAAATAATATTGAAGATAATATGCTCCAGTATTGATCTTCATCGCATGGAGATACTTCGGGAATTATTGTTATTCCATGATTTTTAAATAGTACATCAAAGGATTCAAGAGTTATTCTGTATGTTTCAAGATAAATTTCTTCAGGAATCTCAGGATTGTTTCTTGAATCGCGCCATCTTGAGATTGGAATTCCGTTTTTAAAAAATATAATGCTTCTTATTTCATCCCGGATTGCGGAAAAAAGCTCGTTTGATGCAATAGATGTAAAATAAAATTCATCCTTAAAATCCGGTTTCCTTTTTAAAATATTTCATCAATAAGATTGATTGCCGGTTTATATCTCCTGATAAGCATCTGCGAATTCTTCGGATAAATCATTTGAAAAACAGAGATTTTTAATGATTCCGCCGCTTCCTAAAATCCAGTGTGCAATTATATTTGTATCAATAAACCATATTTTCGGCTGAATAAAATATCTCTCCTTTCAGCTTCTGTTTTTGGCAGAACTCCACAATCCTTTAATCTGACCTTTCTTTCCATATTTGCTTGATTTTTGGCGAACCTCATAGTACTTGCCGGTTACAGGATTGTGAATTCGCTTTTTTGCTTCGGCAGTCATGATTATATTCTCTATGTTCTTTTACCTGATAGTCGTTTTGGCTGCGTGGAGAAGTGTAAATTTTAAGGTTATCTTATTAGTCCGGAGTAATCCTGACATTTGACCAGGATGATGAGTTTGATTTTGATAACCGGAAAGTTGCTGTAATTCCGCTGTGGAAGTATAATTTTTTGGATTAGAAATGTTATTTTGGATCATTCAGGGGAGTTATCTCTTTTTTAGCTCCTGAAGGCCTTCTGTCGGGTTTAAAAGCTTTAATCTATAATTGTGAAACATCATTTTTTGCGTAGTTACATTTGGGACATATGTCCTCATACTTAAGGCACTTCATAGCAATACTAATGTGGTGTATTTTGGTGCCTAAATCCGGAGATGACGTCAAATATTTGAAATCTGCTTGGCAGAAGACCAATGAAAAGAAGTTGCTGATTGATCTGAAAGAGGATTACGGCTTCTCTAAGGCATTAAGCAGATCACTTGTTCATCTGATGCGCGAACACATTGATGAGAACTATGGTAATCTTAGGAAAGATTACCAGGTCGTTTATCATCCCGTTAGTGCTAATGAACCACCAGGTAAATCGTTAGATGAACTCAGAAAGGTTTCTGTTAGTCTTACTGTTTTTGACACTGAGGATGAAAGAGTTTTAAGAGAGTGTGGTCCAAGTGGGTTGAGAAAACACCGGATAGTCAGGCTAACAAATGAAGCATATGATCAGGGCGGATTATTGGTTCAGGAAGATCTCGCTCTGTTGCTTACGACCAGTGTCAGGAGTATTAGAAGAGATATAAAGGAGCTAAAGGAAGAAGGAATCACAATCCCTACACGAGGGGCGATTCAGGACATAGGTCCAACAATATCCCATAAGACTCAGATTGTTGAACTATATCTCAAGGGATATGAGTACACAGACATAGAACTTAGAACTCATCATACCGGTGATGCAATAAAGAGATACATCAAAGCCTTTTCAAAAGTTCTATTCCTCCATAGGTCAGGCTATTCTCCTGTAGAAATCCGTGAATTAACTGATCTGTCTGAGAAAGTTGTTTCAGAATATCTTGAGCTGTACAACAAATATGAGGACATTGGTAGAGAACGAATTTCTCAGATAATGGAACCTATCCAGATTGAATTCCAGAAGAAAAAAGGGGGGGTGGGGGTATGAGTTTATCGTGCAGGAAAGGCTCAGTACAGAATCAAAATATCAAAACTATCGGATTGGAAAATTCAATGAAAAGGTTGTTTCGTGACGAATATGCCTTCATTGGAGGAGATCGTGTCCTAAATATGATCACTGAGGATGTGATCAAAACAGTAAAGGATTATTCACATGATCCCTGGAGCCTTGAAGTTGGACAGATAATGTGGTTTGCCAGAAGTCGGTTTGAAAAACCAGGGCCTGCAAAAAGTTCAGCTGACATTAAGAAAGTGCCAGTTATACTTTCAATAGTTCATGAAGATGATATCAAAATGAAGAATGATGGATTCTCAGCAAAAGAGGTCAGAGTTGGGAGAATTGTAAGAATCATCAATGAGGCTTACGAGCAGGAAGCAGTACTAACTCAATCAGATATTGCTCTTTTGCTTGGAATCTGTAAAGCTACAGTGTCAAATTTAATCAACGAGTATCAGAAGAAGAATAAAACCACTCTGAAATACTGTGGAATGGTTCTTGATATTGGACCATCCCTGACTCACAAGAAGGAAATTATCCGTATGTTTCTGCAAAATGTACCCACTCCGGATATTTCAAGAAGGATGAATCACACCGAGGATGCATGTGACAGATACATAAAGTCATTCAAGAAAGTCCAGATGCTCTATAATAGTAAGATGGAACCCACTAAAATATCTCTACTTCTTGAGATGAGTGAACGGTTAGTAGTTGAATACATTGAAATAATTAAAGAACATAGTTTGGAAAGGAGTTAATGACCATGAGTGAAAAACTTGGAAGAATTCAGTCACAGGTCATATGTCACTATTTCACTATGTGAATAATAAGATAGTCTGGCAGTGAATCATTTTATTGATATGGACATGCGGCAAAAAAATTGATTCTGGCCTTATTTAGATTATCTGAATTGTGTTCCTGCTATTCTATTGTTATGGCCGCAGAAAAAAGGAGTGTGATTTCACTCCTGTTGCTGAATATAACTGATAATGGGGATTAGAATCTCCCTGTTTGCTCCTCCTATATCTCCAAGTGAATTCATATTGATAGTTAATGCAGTATCTTCCTCTTCCCAGTAGTACCACATAGTGTATGATCCCGGATATCCTCCGGTGTGTCCCCACAGTGTTAAATTCATTGAAGAGTTGGTGATGCCTCCGTATCCAAGTCCATAATCCATTTTGTTAATCGTTTTCATCTCCTGAAGCGATTCAGGACTTATGATCTTCGCATCTTCGAGTAAAAGATGGAATCTGTTCATATCGGACGTTGTACTGACGATATCTCCTGCTCCCCTGTCAAACTGAATATACAGGTTTGAAAAATCAGGCAGTTCTCCGTCAACGTACTCTTCTCCAGGGCACCCCATATGTGGTCCGGGGATGCTGTTGGTGCGGTGGACAAAGGTCTGATCCATGCCTGCCGGTACAAGAATTGCCCTGGTGATGTAGTCCTCATACGGTGTCTGGGCTGCCTGGTCAATGATCAGGGTGAGGAGTATATAATTCACATTTGAATATTCATAGTCCGAACCCGGTTCAAAGAGTGGGCTTGCATTGATTCCCTGCCACATCCCATATTGGTATGGTACCGGAAGATCGGGTTTTGGGTATTCAGTCCGGATAATTTCATCTTCGTTGTAATCAGCAATGCCGCTTGTATGGTCAAGGAGCTGCCGTATGGTTATCCTGGAGGAGTTGGGTATTTTTTCTGCTATCTCTTCAGGCAGCCAGTGATCGATAGTATCATCAAGGGATAGTTTCCCCTCTTCACTGAGTTTCAGTATGGCAGTGCTGGTGATGGATTTGGTAACACTGGCGATGATGAAACGCATATCGGGCGTTGCTAAAACATTGGGGGAAATGGAGGCATTCCCGGCGGCAGAACTCCAGATCCATTCAGGTGTTGAAATTTCGATTAATAATCCCGGTATTCCGGTCTTTTCAAGACCGGTTGTAATAATATCCTGTAGTCCGTCACTGATCTCCTCCGGGGGAGACGGCAGGTTTGTATCCTCTGTGGGTGAAGTGTTTTCAGAAACAGATGATTCAGAGATACATCCACATGAAAAAATCAGTCCGAAGATGACAGCACACAGAATAAATGTATGCACCCGGCTGATAGCCGAAAAGTTCATATGGTGTATTTGGATGATTTTGTGATAAATCTATCCATTCTCTATTTTCCGGAACAGTAGCGATGTTGTGGTCAATACCGGATTTATACTCCGGATGAATCTGTAGTTACAGGATTCTGCCGTTGCAACGGCCCATGGTGCGACAGAATTTTCACCTTTTTTGTTTTGGATGAAACTTGATTATTTTTTCAGGAATCATTCTCAGATTATGGCTTGTTTGGGTTTATGTAATTTACATTCTACCGTGCCACAATGTTATGCCTGAAAATGGCACAGTAACTTTGCTACCGTTGCATTTTCCCGTGGTGCGGTTGCAACAGTAAATAATGAATCCGGGAAAACCGGCCTATTTTTTACGGGCGGTTTTCCGGCTAATAATTATATATAATCTTCTCTAATGTTAACTTATCCTCCGGAAGGATGAGGGCTATTGCTATGATGTTTATTGCACTTGCAAAATTCAAAAAATCACTCAGCAAAGAGGTTGTTGAGCAGAATATGAAAGATATAGAGACTGACACAGAAGGGGAGATAAAATACCATGGTATTTACTGGACGCTTGGACGATACGATACGGTTGTCATGTTTGAAGCTCCGGACGAGAAGGCTGCAATGAATATGGTTTTAAGACGGGCTGACAGGATGGAAATCGAGATGCTCGTTGCAGTGCCGGCAGATGAATCACACCCGTCCGGGCCGGTCTGAACTGACAGATAATAATCAGAATTTGATTTTCACTGAATTTTTCATATGTCATCGGTTAAGGTAAACTTTAATTCTAAAATTCTCTCACTTATCCACTAAAATTAGCTACTATTCGTCATAAGAGTCTCTCCTGATAGAAACAGGGTTAACAGGACAGACTCAGCAAACCGGGCAGAAGTTACCAAATTCCTTATGGTGTTTTCAGTCCATACTAATAATAACAAAAATGATTCCTGCAGATCAAAATATTTCACCTGAAGAATTAAAAGAAAGTACTGCAAGACTTTCAATCCTGTCAAACAGTGGTCTTTTTACTATGAAATTAATTGTCGGAGTTTCAATTGGCTCTGTCAGTATTATTTCGGAAGCTATCCATTCAGGAATGGACCTTCTTGCATCAGTTATAGCTTTTATCTCTGTCAGAAAATCTGCCGAACCGCCTGATCATGAGCATGAATTCGGCCATGGTAAATTTGAAGACATCTCAGGACTGATTGAGGCATTACTTATCTTTATTGCCGCAATTCTGATAATTTTCGAAGCTGTGTCAAAATTAACAGGCGGGGGACATGCCGTTATTCCTTTTGAAATGCTGATGGCAGGAATCGTGGTTATGGGGATTTCGGCAACTGTCAACTGGTTTGTCTCAGAAAAACTGATGAAAGTGGGAAAAGATACCGAATCAATTGCACTTGAGAGTGATGCATGGCATCTGCGAACTGATGTTTACACTTCACTGGGTGTTTTTGCAGGTCTGATTCTCATTCAGATAACAGGAATAACTGCATTAGATTCAGTTATTGCAATAGGGGTTGCTCTTGTAATTTTAAAGGCTGCATTTGATCTCACTAAGAGAACACTGCATAATCTTATTGACAGAAGTATTCCTGAAAGAGATAAAGACCGGATAAAAGAGATAATCTGTGAACATTCATCAAAATATGCAGGTTTTCATGATCTAAGGACAAGAAGGGCCGGCCCTCAGATATTCATAAATTTTCACCTTGTGGTTGCAGGTGATGTCTCTGTTCAGCAGTCTCATGACCTTACAGATCACCTCGAATCAGATATAAAGTTTGAATATCCCAGATCAGTTGTAACAATACATGTTGAACCATGCAATGAAGGGTGCAGAAGATGCGGATCTTTTTGTAATTATAAATGAGAGGCTGAATAATAGATATTAGCCTTTTAACAATTTTTTAGTGTTTGATTAATAAAATAAAGCAATTTAGATTACTTTTTTGGATTTCATTATTTTACAGGTGTTAAAAGTTTAGTATTCAAAGTCAGATTTCCTAAAAAACAATCATGAAACAGATGCTTCATGTAAAAAAGAATATTTTGATATTTTCAGAGGTTGTAGCCGGTATTTTCACGGTATGTTTTGGATTATAAAATCTTTTGGATTTTTCTCATGGATCTTTTCAGGCGGGCGGCATCTCATCTCAGATAATCGGTTTTAATAATTATCACCTGCATCCGCCGCCGCAGCCGGTGGCTTTTTTGCCTGATTCCTTCTCTTCTTTATCATCCCGGAAGACACATTTACCCTCCCGGGCTGCCGAAATAACGGTTTCAGGGTTATCCTCAGCTATATCCATATCACCGATCTTCTTTATTCAAAGGTGTGTGGGGGCGAATAGTTACAAAAAATTATTTGGGAACCATCCTTTTCAGGTCATCTTCAACCGTGCTGTTCTTTCCAAGGCCGAAATTCTTCACCAGAACGTCAAGAACTGCCGGTGAGACAAATGCCGGAAGAACAGGTCCGATGGTGATATTTTTTATTCCGAGATTTAACAGTGCAAGAAGGACCAGCACCGCTTTCTGCTCATACCATGCGATGTTGTATGATACCGGAAGCTCGTTTATATCAACACCGAACGCTTCCGCAAGAGCTTTGGCGATTACAACGAGCGAGTAGCTGTCATTACACTGCCCCGCATCAAGAACACGCGGGATTCCGCCGATATCTCCAAGACCTAAGCTGTTGTATCTGTATTTCGCACAACCCGCCGTAAGGATCACAGTGTCGGCGGGGAGGGCTTTTGCAAACTCAGTATAATACTCACGCTCCCTGTGCCTTCCGTCACATCCGGCCATAACGATGAACCGTCTGATTGCACCGTTTTTGATTGCATCCGTAACCGGGCCTGCAAGGGCTAAAACAGCGTCATGTGCACAGCCTGTAATCAGATCGCTGCCATTTCCGACAGCCTCAGGCGGGCTGCATTTCTTTGCATGCTCAATAATTGCGGAGAAGTCCTTGTATCCTTTCTCATCAGCTTTTATGTGCTTTAATCCGGGATAACCCACAACACTTGTTGTGTATACGCGGTCTTTGTATGAGTCCTTTGGCGGAACAATACAGTTGGTCGTTATCAGGACCGGGCCGTTGAACGACTCAAACTCTTCCTTCTGGTGCCACCATGAACGTCCGTAGTTCCCGACAAGATTGTCAGTTCCCTTAAATGCCGGATAGCCGTGTGCCGGAAGCATCTCACCATGCGTATATACATCCACACCCGTTCCCTTCGTCTGCTCAAGAAGCATCTTCAGATCTAATAGATCATGTCCTGAAATGAGAATTGCCGGGCGGTCTCTTACTGTTGTCTTTACGGTTGTAATCTCAGGCTTTCCAAATGTAGTTGTATGCGCCCTGTCAAGAAGTTCGAGTGTCTTAACCCCTACTCCGCCGCACTCCAAAACAAGTCCGGTCATCTCATCTACGTTCAGATCTTTAAGAGTTGATGCAAGACCTTTCTGGACGAATACCGGGATTTCATCATCGGTAAACCCGAGTATTGCCGCATGATGATAGTAAGCGGATACTCCCTTAAGCCCGTAGACCAAAAGTTCTCGAAGGGACCTCACATCCTCGTTGTCTGTTGAGAGCACCCCGACCACTTTTGCCTTTTCTTCAATTTCGGATTTCTCTTTTGGCTTCCATGTGCAGGCGTCATGTTCAGCATCACCGGTTTTTGGTATTGAGTCCCTGACTGCAATAGCCTCGTTGATAAGCTGATAGTAGCGGTCTTTATCGAAATTGACATTTGTCAGCGTCGTAAAAAGCGAGTCCATTATGAAAGTCCCCGCATCAGGATTTCCGGCGCCTTTCTCCATTGCAGCCATATTTCTGACCGATATTCCTTTGCACAGATATATCAGAAGGTCGATTAGATTTGCAGTTCCCTCGTCCTTTCCGCAGATACCTTTTTTAGTGCATCCTTTTCCGTTTAACGTCTCTTCACACTGATAACAGAACATATTTGTTCACCACAATATCTTTTTGATACAATGTATGTATAGGATACTCAGGTATAAATATCAAAAAGTTTCTAAAACTATACCATGGATCAGTCATGCACTGTCTACCAGACCGTCCGCTATCTTACGAAAAAATGGACACTCCTGATAGTTCTCGAGCTATATAAAGGAGAAAATTACACTCTGAGGTTTTCTGAATTAAAGGAATCAATTCCGGGAATCACATCAAAGTTGCTCTCCGAACGTTTAAAGGAGCTTGAAGAGGAGAATATTGTAAATCGGAGGGTCGACTCACGGTCATTTCCTGTCAGGACCGAATATTCCCTGACCGTGAGCGGCATTGAGATAATCGGTATAATTTCTGATATAAAAAAATGGGCGCTTAAATGGAAGATAGAAAACGTTGCCTGCGGGGACCAGGACTGCCGCGAGTGCGTCCTCTAATTTCCCGGTGATCTCAAACTCCTATGAAACAGTACACCGTTTCATTCATTATCTGTGAACTGGCTGGTTCATGAATGACTATTACTATTTGAGATCACTATTCCGGATACTATTACCATTTATGATCACTATTCCGGATACTATTACCATTTGTGATCACTATTCCGGATTCTATTACTATTTGAGATCAGTATTTCGGGGGCTGAATTATAGTAATTCACCTGAAAGATCTTAAGGACTTACCTCGTTTTAGTTCTATAATCCTTTGGTAATTTTAAAACCATTTGATAAAAAAAAGCGGGGACGGGCAGATAAATCAGAGCCCTGCCCTTGTGACAATGACGTCCGCGACATCTTTTGCACTTTTAAATGGGAAATCGTCAGGTTTGAGCAGTTTCCCGGCTTCCCCTGCGGTCACCTTCAGGTCACCGGCACAGCACGCTGTATCCGCTCCGTCCGGAAACGCCGCGATGAGATCTTCAGGCGTTTGAATCGGGAACTCTGCACCGGCGAGAGCACCGGTGATCTGGGCATGGATCTGGTCCTTTACTGAAGGTCCTTTATCTTCACTCATAGTCTTTCCTCCTCAGTCATAGCTGCGATGTCGCCGGCAGCTTTTGCGATCGAACAGTCCGGGCTGTGTGTATCACATCCGAAGCATGCACTCTTTACCGCCTTCAGCGACTCTTCGGCTTTCTCCACCGATACGTTTTTTCCTGTGTAATTCCATTTCGACATTTTTGTCACCAGAACTACTTTGACGGTTATTAATATATATTTTAGCGTCATAAAAATATACATAAGAGTCCAGGTACAGAATTATGACCTGAACCATGAATAAAAATTACCTGAAAATATAATATGGATATAGATATCATGGAGACAACACAGGATGGCCCGCCCGATATCAGCGAGCTGAAAGACGAGATATCCGAACTCAGGACGGAACTCAGAAGATTCATAACGAACTCCGGCCGTCAGCATACCGATCTGATACTTAACAAGCTGAAAGCTGACTATGCAGACCTGTTCAGAGAGCAGCATGTGAAGACCGCCGGAAGCGATCTTTTTGCACACATGGTTGACAGCTGCTCAATGCGGGATAAATGCTACGAAGTATTTATGGATTTTCTCAGGAAGACTTCCAGGCACATAGAAGACGGAAGTGTCTCCGAAGAGATCATAAATTCATACAGGGATGATCTGAAAACCCTCAGAAGTAAAGGCCCTTCGGATAAATGCGGCACCTGCTTTTCGGAGGTCGGGCGTCTGTTTGAAAAACAGGTCGACCTGATGGAATCACTTGGAATATATAACAGAGTCAAAGATGAAGATAAGACTCTGGAGATCGACGATGCAAAAGTTGTCAGAGACATCCTCGAACCTCTTGCAAATATCCAAAGATTCCAGATCCTAAAATCACTTACCACTCAGAGGAGAACATTCTCGGAGATATCGCATATAACAGGTCTCCGTGGCGGAAATCTCCTATTCCATATAAAAAAACTGGCAGATTCGGAGATGATCCTTCAGATGCACGAGCGGGGAGATTATATGATCACAAAAAAAGGTTACAAAACGATAAATTCAGTTCTTGAACTGTCCGGACAACTCGATCAGATCTGACAGCACCCGCATTCCAGAGGAAAAGATCGGATAGTCGGTATAAAAATAGAGATTTAATGATGATGGGTCTCTTTTCCGGCCCTCTCTTCCCACGGGGAAAGCCCCTGTTTCACACGGTAATCATTTATCGCTTTGTGAATTGCATCCTCTGCAAGAACAGAGCAGTGCATCTTCTGCGGGGGAAGACCTTCTAGTGCCTCTGCGACCGCTTTGTTTGAAAGCTCCCATGCCTCCTCAAGCGTCTTTCCTTTGATAAGCTCGGTTGCCATGCTGCTTGACGCAACCGCAGCCCCACACCCGAATGTCTGAAACTTCACATCAGAAATCCTGTTTTCGTCAACTTTGATGTAAATCTTCATGATATCACCGCACTGCGGGTTTCCTTCCTCTCCGATGCCGTCAGCACCCTCGATAGTTCCCATATTTCTCGGGTTTTCGAAATGATCCATAACAGTCTCGCTGTAATCCATCAAAATCACCTTTTATCTCTATTTTCCTTTTTTTAATTTTTCATTATTCATCTCTCAGCTTCGCAGTTCAGGAGGTGTCAGAGGTGACATATTGCGAAGCTTCTGCACAATTTCAGGAACAGTCTCTAAGACATAATCCACATCCTCATCCGTTGTTGAGTGCCCGAGTGTCAGTCTGAGTGAACCGTGCACAATCTCCGGATTGAAGCCGCATGCCATTAAAACATGCGAAGGCTCTAAGGATGCAGAATTGCAGGCACTTCCTGTCGATGCCGATATCCCCTTTCTGTTTAACATCAGGAGTATTGACTCTCCTTCAATGTACTCAAAGATAATACTTACGTTGTTTGGTAGTCTCTCCTCAGGATGTCCGGAAATATGCGACCTTGGAATCCTTAACAGGCCCTCTGTCAGTCGGTTTCTGAGACGAATCAGTCTTTTTGAACTCTCCTCCATCTCAGACACGGAAAGTTCAAGTGCAAGACCAAGACCCACAATTCCCGGCACATTCTCTGTTCCGGCACGCCTCCTTCTCTCCTGATCACCGCCGTGCATCAGGGGATCAATCTTAACCCTCTTTCCGATGTATAAAGCACCTGTCCCCTTAGGGCCGTTAAACTTATGGCCTGAGAGTGAGAGCATATCAATATTCATCGAAACAACGTCAATCGGTACATGCCCGACTGCCTGAACAGCATCAGTATGAAATAATATTCCTCTCTCACGTGCAATTTTTCCGATTTCTGCTATTGGCTCAATTGTTCCGATTTCGTTGTTTGCAAACATTATTGTGATAAGTATGGTGTCATCCCGGATTGCAGCTGAGACATCATCAGGGTCAACAAGGCCGTAATTATCAACAGGAATATAAGTTACTTCAAATCCCTGTTTTTCAAGCCATTTGCATGTGTGTGAGACTGCATGATGTTCAACAGAGGTTGTAATAATGTGTTTTCCTTTGTTTTGGTTTGCAAAACAGACACCTTTAATCGCCCAGTTGTCAGACTCCGTTCCTCCGGATGTGAAATAGATCTCTTTTGGCTGTGCACCTATTGCCGCTGCGACCTGAGAGCGTGCTTTTGCAACCGCCTCGCGGGATATTTTGGCTATATCATAAAGAGAGGACGGATTTCCAAAATTATGTGTCATAAAGGGAATCATCGCATCAAAAACTTCCGGTCTCAAAGGTGTTGTTGCGGCGTTGTCCATGTAAATCATACGTGTTTTATCTGTCATTTCAGACTGCATCTCCTGTGAAATTTATATCTTAAGCATATATTTTTTTTGTTGACGGATAACTGTATAAACGTTCATGAAATTATATTTCATGTAAGTTACAGAGTAACTTTCATGTAAAATCACACAGTATTTTTTACAGAGTCTGTGGCAGAATGGAGAGTGAGCTTAAATCTTCTCCAGAACCTTTTATCTTATTTTCGATAATTCTGACAACATCAACAGATGCCGCAGTCGAGGGTTTATCCGGAACAGCACCGCATCCGCTCGCAGAAGCTATAGAAGGCTCAAATGTGCCAATACTGCGGGCAATCTCTATTACATCCTCCTTGTCAAATCCGATAAGAGGTCTGTAAACAGGAATTGCTGCTGCATCTGTAAGTACTGCCAGATTATCAAGCGTCTGTGATGCAACCTGCCCCATCGCCTCGCCGGTAACAAAACCTTTTGCCCCTGTTCTTCTGGCAGCTTCTGCTGCAATTCTGTACATTCTGCGTTTGCATATGAGGCATGTAAACCGCTCCTGTCTGTTTTTCTCAAGAATCTCTCTTGCTTCTTTAAGATAAGAATCCTTAACGACAAGAAGTTCGATCTCAGGCTGATACTTTCTGAGTGTCTCTATGACACCCTTTGTTCGTGAAAGATTTGTCTCATCTGAAAATCCATCCAGTTCTACATACAGAGGGATTATCTGGCAGCCGCGTTTCATCATCATGTATGCCGCAACCGGAGAATCTATGCCTCCGGAAACAAGTGCAACAAGCGTCCCCTCAACTCCCGAAGGTATTCCGCCTGCACCCTGCTCAACCCTGTCAAAAATGTAGCACTCATCATTTCTTATTTCGATATGTATCTCCAGTTCAGGGTTTTTAAGAGAGACTTTTAAGTGCGGATAAATGCTCTGCACCAAAGAGCCGTATTTTTCAGCAATATCTCCTGATGTAAATGAATGACTGCCTATACGCCTTACACGTATGGCAAAAGTTTTGGCATTCAAAATATCAGAGTTTTCACAAAAAACCTTTAATCCGTCTGATAAATCTTTCAAATCTAAAGCATCACATAAAGAGAATGAATATATTCCAAATATATTTCTGAGCTTTTCGGGGTCAGCCTCTCCTTCAGCCCATATTCGCCCCCGTTCACATCTGACAGTTGTATTTGGAAAACTTTTTGTGATGTTGTCTGCTATAGTTTTCTCCCATTCACGCCGGACATGATCAGATTTTAAAAATACCTCGGAATAGCGTATCATCCAGATCTTTTTATTTATACGCTTCTCAGTAGCCATCTGCTGCTCCTTTTCCTCTTTGCTGCTCTCCATCTTCATAGGGTTTTTCACTTTTTTTCATCTGCACCGACCCATCAGTGAGCTTATCGCCTCACTCGATATGAGTCCGATAACCCTGTTCTTCTCATCAACTACAGGAATAGCTGATATTGACCGCTCCTCCATCCGCCGTGCAACCTCTGTTACTGTCTCATCCGGTAAAGCCGTAATTACTGAACAGGACATAATATCTTCAAGATTTTTATGACCACATGCAACCGCTTTGGCTATATCCCAGGACGTCACTATTCCGATAAGCTCCCCGTCATCTGCAGTAATTGGGAGATGATTGACAGAATTTTCTATCATTACCCTTGCAGCATCATTTAAGGATGAATTTTCCATAATTGCGGGTGTATCTGTCTCCATAACATCGCGAACATTAAGGTGGTCCAGAAAAGAGCCAATCAGATAGCTCATCTGTCCATGTTCAAGGAGAAATGCATCGTGGCCGTATTTTGATCTGATCTCACAGTACTGAACATCAATATCATTTGCCGCAAGTGCCCTGACAATTTCTTCAGACTGATATGGAGGGTACAGCCAGTCAGATGAGACAGATACTACCAGAAATGATGCCTTTATTCCGGCAAAACCCGCTGTAAGAGAGTCATTTCTGGCAAGATCAAAGTAATCCAGAGCTTTTGTTATATACAGGTAGGAGTTTGCATCAAACCTTCTTGTAAATGAGGTGCCCTGATAATGCAGGTAACTCTCAACCTGAAACTCCGTTGAGGAATCATGCTCTGAATTGTCTTTATTCTGAAAATTTCTCCCGAATTTCTCATGCATAGCCTCATCAGAGAGATATGTAATATGCCCTATCATTCTTGCAAGAGAAAGCCCGTCTGCAGGCGGATTATCCTTTGAATAGTTTCCGTCCTTCCAGAGAGGATCAGACATTATTGCCTGCCTTCCTACTTCATTAAATGCTATCTGCTGGGGAGTTGAACGTGCTGTTGTTGCAACTGCAATTATTTTTCCTGCAGAATCAGGGTATGTGACTGCCCACTGGAGCGCCTGCATTCCTCCCATTGAACCTCCGGCTACAGCCGCAAGACACTCAATATCAAGATATTCCACGAGCCTTTTTTGAGCACGGACCATATCCTGTATGCTAATTTTTGGGAAGGAGATGCCATAACTCCCCCCGGTTTCAGGATTAACAGATGAAGGTCCGGTTGAGCCTTTGCACCCACCGATTACATTTGAGCAGATGACAAAATACCTGTCGGTATCAAAAGCTTTCCCAGGTCCTATGAAATTTTCCCACCATCCTGTCCGGGTCTCACCTTCATGGAGACCGGCAGCATGTGCATCGCCTGTAAGAGCATGACAGATTAAAATGGCGTTGCTCTTCTCTTTATTCAGCCTGCCATATGTCTCATAAGCTATAGTGAATGAGGGTAACGATGCCCCGCTGTCGAGAAAAAGAGGCTCATAAAAGGTTGCCTGATGAGTCTGAACAACTCCGACTGACACCTTCATTATAACTTTACACTCCGTTTAATGCCTGCTTTAAATCATCAATTATATCGGCAATATCCTCTGTTCCGATAGATAGACGAATAGTTTCAGGTGTGACTCCTGTTGATGCCTGTTCTTCCGGAGTTAACTGCTGGTGTGTTGTTGATGACGGATGAATGACAAGGCTCTTTGAGTCGCCAATATTTGCAAGGTTGCTGAAGAGTTTCAGACTGTCTATAACCTTTATACTTGCCTGTTCACCGCCTTTGACTCCAAATGTAACGAGCGGGCCAAATCCTCCGTGAAGATATTTCTGTGCCAGTTTGTGGCTTTGATGCTCCGGAAGTCCTGTATAGTTTACCCAGGAAACCTTCGGGTGAGTCTTTAGGTATTCTGCAACTGCCAGTGCATTTTCAGAATGACGGGGTACTCTTAGATGAAGCGTCTCCAGACCTATGAGGAGCAGCCATGAGTTAAACGGACTTATTACAGCACCAGTGTCTCTCATAAGAGAAACCCTTATCTTAAAGACAAATGCAACATTGCCAAGGCCGGGGAAATCCCCGAAGGTATCCCAGTATTTAAGTCCGTGATAACCGGGGTCAGGTTCGGTGAACTCAGGGAATTTACCGTTGTTCCATTCAAACTTTCCGGAATCAACAATTACTCCGCCAATTGAATTGCCATGCCCTCCGACATATTTTGTGGCAGATAAAACGACAATGTCCACTCCGTGATCTATTGGACGGACAAGACCGATACCGGCTGTATTGTCCACAATAAACGGGATTTTGTTCTCATGGGCAATCTTTGATATCTCTTCAAAGTCAGGAATGTCCAGTTTTGGGTTTCCAATAGTTTCAGCGTATATTGCCCGTGTTTTTGAGGTTATCGCATCCCTGAAGGCTTCAGGATTTCCTGAGTCAACAAAAACAACCTTCCTCCCATATTTTGGCAGTGTATGGTTGAATAGTTCATATGTTCCGCCGTATAAATTGTCAGCCGAGACTATCTCATCACCAACACGCGTGATATTCAGGAGTGCATAGGTTATTGCAGCCATTCCCGAGGCTGTTGCAATTGCTCCTGTCCCTCCTTCTATCGCTGCGATACGCTTTTCGAGCACATCTGTTGTCGGATTCATCAGTCTTGTATAAATGTTTCCAGGCTCACGAAGACCAAAGAGATTTGCTCCGTGTTCTGTGTCTTTGAACACATATGATGTTGTCTGATAGATCGGTACTGTCCTTGACCCGGTTGTCGGGTCAGGCACCTGGCCTGCATGAAGGGCTGTTGTTCCCAGGCGGAAATTATTTTCAGTCATTTTGATTCCTCATTAAATTTTACATGAGCGTTTTTCAGGAATCTGAATTTTGCAGTATCCTGAAATTATGCCATATTTAATTTAGTTTTGTATATGTCCCTTATTTACCGGGATTTCGTATTTTTCTGCTATCTCCTGGAAGGCCTGTGTGAGATAATTGATCTTCTCCCAGGACAGCCCATAGGTGTTTAACTTCCATGCCCTGGTTGCACCGGCAAATTCGCCTGCAATTCCACGTTTTTTAAGTTCATCCGATAGGAAGAATCCACGGCGTTTGTGCACCTGTGCAACCTTGTCAAAGCTTCCTGTAGTGTCCACTTTGGAGAGAGTATGCTTTCTTGGATACTCTGAGAGCACCTCTGTGCCTTCTATCTCCAAAAGACCTTTTATGAACGCATTCGACTTTTTGACCTCTTCGCCAAAGCGGGCTGTGCGTTCACGAACTGCCGGAAAAGATGCCATCATTGCCATCAGAGTGCCGCCCATAAGCGTGCACCCAAGCATTTCAACTTCCTTTATCCCGAATTTCCGGTTGGTAACATCCCCGGTCATTGCAGTTGTCCGGAATACAATATCTGCCCATTCATCGGTTGTTGCAAGAACTCCTGAAGGGGCAGGCGATGCCATACTCTTGTGGCCGGAACCGACAACAAAGTCTGCACCAAGTGCCTTTCCGTCAACGGGCATCACACCGACTGTGTATGCACCGTTGCAGAGGAAGGGGATGTCATACTGATGTGCAACCTTTGTAAGTCCCTTTATGTCATGGATATTTGCAAACTGGTAGTCAACATGGTCTATCATCATCAGTGCCGGAGTTTTACCATCACTTCTGATAACTTCCTCAATTTTTTCAGCAGCTCTGTCAGGCTCAACGAGATGCTCCTTAGAGATTGGGACTTCACGGACAATTCCTCCCGCACCTTCAACTGCGAGAAACTCTGTGTAATGAGAAAGTCCCGATACAATTACCGGGTCTCCTTTATTTACCAGCGATGAGGCAACAGCCTGAAATCCCCTGCGTGCTCCCGGAACAACACGGGCAACATCCATATTGACAAACTTTGCAAGGTCTTCATGGAAGGCTGCAATCGGAGGCTTTTGAATCTTATCAAGCCTGAATGGTTTTCGGCAGGCATCACAGGTTGAGTAGCCGTCACCATATGCAATGAGAGCTTTTCGTGCCTCAGGAGTAAGTCTCCCTGCGGCCTGAATCGGCTGGATATTGATATATTCCTCCTCTCTGCTGCGGACATCAAGAATGCCTGCAATTTTTGGCTGATGGACGTTTCCGGTTCCGGCCTCAAGATCATCAAGAATTGCACGAACACGTGCAACACCTGCTTTTAATTCTGCCTCTTCGGCAGCATCCGGACCTGTAGGAAGGGCCTGTCTAAGCACCTCACGGATATCCTCAAGCGCGAACAGCGCTTCAAATGTTTTACTTGTACGTGTATTCATTATTGCCTCCGGAAAAAGCCAGGACCCGGAATCGAACCGGGATATAGCCGCTCTGCAGGCGGCCGCGTTGCCTCTCCGCCATCCTGGCACAGTTATTCACAATTGTGAACCTGCAATATAGTATTAACAATTGTGAGTACATAATATTTTCGCCCGGAAAGTATGAATTATAAGACTCTAATCATTTATTAAATCGTTAATCTGGCAATTATTGCCGCATAACTCTGCATTAGCGCGTGAAGCTTTATTTTTCTGTCCTTAAAGATCGATGCTGCCAAAACTCTGCAAATTATTCAGGGCATTCACAATTGTGATATATTATATATCATCACGATTTAAGATAGTGATGTCAGCGCTGCATTATCTGCCTTTATCGCCAAAATGCGATAACAGGAATTTTCACATGAAAGTTACTTCGTAACTTACATGAAAAGTTGCATGAAATATAATTTCATGAACGCTTTCTGTTGAAAAATTCATTCAGAGTTGGTGCGTCTGATGCTTATTGCAATAATCAGAGGATCTTTATGAGAATAGAAGAGAGCAGAAAAGACTTCCCAATAACCAATGATCTCATATATTTAGACAGCGCTGCTACAAGCCTTACACCCATACAGGTAGTAAATGAGATGAATGATTATGATCTCCGCTACCGGGCCAACATTGGAAGGGGTGTGCACAGGTTGTCAGTTGTGGCAACAGAGCGTTACAAAAACGCTCATGATAAAATTAAAACATTTATAGGAGGCGATGGGGGAACCCTGGCAGTTACCAAAAACACAACAGAAGCAATCGGCATGGTAGCCGGCGGAATAAGATGGGAAAGCGGGGACAGAGTTGTGGCGACAGTCCTTGAGCACCATTCAAATTTTCTTCCATGGCTTCGTCTCCGTGAATATGGTGTTAAAATTGATATAGTCAGGCCTGATTCTGACGGTTATCTTAATCCGGACTCATTTGAGAGTGTCATTTCTGACAAAACACGACTTGCTGCCATTACACATGCTTCAAATGTCCTTGGAAATATTACCCCGGTCAAAGAAATTGCAGATATCTGCCATCAGCATGATGCTTTGCTTTTGGTTGACGGGGCTCAGTCCGTTCCGCATATCCCTGTTGATGTCTCAGATATCGGCTGTGATTATTTCTCTTTTTCAGGGCATAAAATGCTTGGGCCGACAGGAACAGGCGGGCTGTGGATGCGCCGGCCTGACTTAAAACCGCTTCATATCGGAGGCGGTTCTATTGAATCGGCAACAGCAGAAAACTTTACGGCTGCTTCTGGAGAGGAGAAATATGAGGCAGGAACACCGCCTGTTGGCGGCACAATTGGGCTTGGCAGAGCTGTTGATTATCTTAATGACATCGGTATGGATACAATTCGCCGGCATGAAGAGCGCCTGACCGGACGGATTATCGATGGTCTTAGTGCAATCGACCATGTGAAAATTGTCGGCCCTTATTTTGATGAGAGGAGAATCGGGGTTGTATCATTTGTAATGGATGGAATGCACCCACATGAAGTTGCACATATTCTGGATGAGGCTTCAGCAATCATGGTCAGATCAGGCGAACACTGCTGCATGCCTCTCATGCAGCATCTGGGTCTTGAATCAGGGACAGTCCGTGTGAGCACATATCTGTATAATAATCCGGAGGAAGTCGATATGCTGACTGCAACAATTGAGGAGATATCAAGGAAGGTGTCGTGATGTACAAAGATCTGGAAATAATCAGGGTGGAAGATGATTCATTTGCCGCAGGAAATCACAGTGTCATTGAAGAGACTTTGCTTTCTGTCATTGTAAACGGAAGAGATGCACTGACAGCGATGATAAGTCCGGTGATGATTAAGGAGTTTGTTATTGGGTTTTTATTTACCGAAAAAATTATCAGAGGAACTGATGAGATAGAGTCTATCAGAATTGAGGATAACAGGGCAAGTATCCTCACAAAAAATCCGTTTGCAATTTTAACGTCACATAAAACCGTCCTCTCCGGTTGCGGCGGAAGTACATCATTTCTTGATGCAGGACATCTCCCCAAAATCGAATCCGATATTGTTATCTCACCTGATGTTATAAGGCGTGCAGTAAAAGAGACGCTTGAGTCTGACCTTCATAAGTCAACCGGAGGAATTCACATTATAGGTCTTTTTGACGGAGAAGGAAAATCTTTGAAAATATGCGAGGATATCGGCAGGCACAATGCTCTTGACAGAATTATCGGTTACGGCCTTTTAAATAATATTGACTTTTCCAAAACCTTTGTTGTAAGTTCCGGAAGAATCTCTACTGAGATGGTCAGAAAATGTCTGGTTGCAAATATTCCTATAATTGTCTCACGTGGTGCAACAACGACTGCTGCCGTTGAGGCTGCAAATATTGCAGGACTTACTATTGCAGGATTTGTAAGAAGCAGGAAGATGAATATCTACTCAGGATTTGAGCGTATAAAAGGGGCATCATTGTATGATAATAATCAAAACAAATCAGATAAACTTTGATTTAAAATTGTGAATAAAATAATTTTTCGGTGCCGGATATTGCCATTTCCGGTCAGAATTTGCCGTTTTAAATGGACTCTGTAAATCAGTTTCATATCAAATTATGCTGAATTTCACTCTGAATCCAGCAAAAATTATTTTGACTCTTCTCAAATTTCTGAGAAGGAAAGATATTTAACCCTGCAAATACAACTGCCGGTGTTACTGAAAAACACAGAGGGCCTTTTTATGAAAAGAAAGATAATAAACATCAATGAAGAGAAATGCACAGGTTGCGGGCTATGCATCCCTGACTGCCCCGAAGGAGCAATCCAGCTGATAGAAGGAAAGGCAAGGCTTGTCAGTGATCTCTTCTGCGACGGACTTGGAGCCTGCATCGGCACATGTCCTGAAGGGGCAATTTCAATAACAGAGCGGGAAGCAGAGGCCTACAACGAAAAGGCCGTCATGGCAAATATCGTCCGGCAGGGAGAAGCTGTCATAAAAGCTCATCTTGAGCACCTCTTCTCCCATGGCGAAAAGGAATACTACAACACTGCAGTCGAATATCTTACTGAAAATAATGTCCCAATTCCGGAGCACAACAACAGCAAAAATTCAGGCGCACAGGCATGTGAGAATCAGGCAGGTGCATGTCCCGGATCTGCTAACCAGATTATCAGACGGGATGAGAGTCCATATACGAAATCACAGCCTGGTAATGTTAGAAATCCCTCAGAACTCCGGCAGTGGCCGGTTCAGTTAAAACTGTTAAATCCCTCCTCATCATTTTTTGATGGTGCTGATCTACTGGTAGCTGCGGACTGCGTCCCGTTCGCTTACCCTAATTTTCATACCGATTTTTTGACAGGCAGAATTCTGATAATCTTCTGCCCCAAACTCGATTCTGACATTGAAGGGTATATCTCAAAACTTTCAGAGATCTTCTCAAACCATGAGATAAAATCAATAACAGTTCTCCATATGGAAGTTCCATGCTGTGGCGGAGTCAGGGTTATAATTGAAAGTGCTCTTAAAAAAGCAGGGAAGAAGGTAACGATTACTGACAAAACCATACAAATAGATGGAAGCATAAAGCAATAATCAGAACAATACCAGTTAAATTTTAACCGGCAAAAAGCCAAGGCCCGGAATCGAACCGGGATAAAAGTCGCTCTGCAGGCGACCGCGTAGCCTCTCCGCCACCTTGGCCGGCAATCTTCACATATGTGAAGACTCTATACTATACTTAACCTCTTAACAATTTAACAGTTCATTACTGGGCAATTTTTGCCGCAATATTGAAAATTAAAAAAAAGGAAAAATTTGAAAATTTAACGAAAATAGCCCCCCCCTGTTATTCATTCACGCTTTAAATGCCTGCATACCTGGCAGACTTCACTGCTTGAGATTTCACCGCAAATACGGCAGTTATAGAATTTACCATCAGGTTTTTCATAGCAGGATTGCTTTAACGTCTCCTGGAATTTCATAAGATGCCCTTTTGTGCCGGGATGCCGGTGCTCCAGTTCGGCAAGCATAATGCGAACTTCCAACCTCATGGCAGTGCCTGCATACGGGCATTCGGGTAGGTCGCGGTAGAACCCCCTGACAAGAAGATAAGTTACAATCTCTTTTTCGGAGAGGACAGAGAGAGGTTTAATTCTTGGAATGAAATATCCGGGGTATCCTTCTGATGTATCCTGTATAAGAGAGGCAGAGTCCCCTCTTAAAACATTCATTATAACTGACTGGGCCTCATCATCAAGATTGTGGCCTGTTGCAATCTTGTTTGCGCTGAATCTCTCAGCCGCTTTGATTAAAGCCCGCCTTCTAAGAACCCCGCAGACACTGCATGCACGAACATCTTTTCCGGCGACAATTTTGTCAAGATCAGCATCAAATATTTCATCAAAAGAGATTATGTGATGCTCAATACCAAGCTCTGAGGCAATGCTCACTGCCGCTTCAACAGTCTCTTCACGGTATCCTGAAATCCCCTCATCAACCGTTACTGCAACAGGTTCTGCATCTTTGAAATCTGAACGATAGCCATGAAGCATAAGAAGAAGGGCTGTGCTGTCTTTTCCCCCGCTTAAGCCTACAAGAATTCTGTCTCCTGGAGAAATCATCTTATTATTTCTTATGTGGGCATATACCCGATTCTCCACCTCCTCTATAAAGTGCCCGCTGCACAGCCTTATTTTGGAATTACTAAGCCGGATTACTGCCGGCTTTCCGCAGAGGGCGCACTTGTTTTCAGAGCCTGTACCTGATGCTGGCAATCAATCAACCGCCATGTGAAATTGTAATGAGTTTTATTTCATCATCTTCACCTGCACTTACATCCTCAGGAACAACACTTCCGTTCTTTACAACAATAAAAGAAGCAGGATTTAAACCAAGCTCCAGAAGAATCTCTTCTATTGGTGCCGATGAAGAAATATTCTTTATACTTTTATCCGGCAAAATTATCCACATAATACTCTCTTATTCCTTTATTGTGTAACTTCATAAAACCGTTTTTTCCGGCTCAAAAAATACTTAGCTTCAGTGAATTATAGTCTGATAAAAAAACTTTCAGGAGTTATCCGGAAAGTTTGATTAAGACTATTTAGTGCGATTAGAGTGCACGCTTAGAAATAATCTCCATTTCATTCCGATTATTCCTGAACGTAAGTTTATGCACTATAAAAATTCTCATGATTTTGTAAGTAAATACTGCAAAAAAACTCCCCGATTTTTTGTTTTATGAAACATTGGAAAACAATAAAATCATACGCGAAGACTATTACATACATAAATTCACATATGTGAATTTTATTATCTAAACAGGAGTGTTAAAAAACAATGCGCAACATGACGGCTGAAGACAAAGCATATCTCATCAGCATCGGCTCAGCAGACATAGATTCTGAACTGCTGCTTAAGGACACATTAAAGACAAAGGCTTCCGCCGGTCCTGGTGCAGGCGGGGAATCTTTTTTCATCAGATCAGGTGAAAGGAGAGTCCGCCTTTCAATAAATAGCTCATCAACACTGAAAGTAATCAAAATTGGTGATGGAGTAGCTGTAATTGAAGGTGATAAACAGATTGCCGAAGGTATGCCTGAGTTTCCGCTCTGTCACTGCCCCGGGCAGGCCTACATCACAGTCAGTGAACACTGCATCTATGACTGCAAATTCTGCCCTGTCCCTAAACTTGAAGGCGGCATAAAAAAACCGGAAACAGTCCTTAAAATGGTTGAAGAAGCCTGTGAAAAGGGAGATATTTCTGCAATTTCTCTTACCGGCGGTGTTTTTGAATCACCAGAGAAAGAAGTGGAGCGTATGGCTCTGATAGTAAAGATGCTTCGTGAAAAATATGACCTTCCAATAGGTGTTTCAGTATATCCAACCTCAGATTCTGCAAAAATTCTAAAAAATGCCGGTGCAGATGAGATAAAATATAATGTTGAAACAATGGACACTGAAATCTTTGAAAAGGTTTGTCCGGGCCTTTCCCTGGATTTCATCCTTGAAAGCCTCAAAGGAGCAGTAGATATTTTCGGCAGAAATTCAGTTAGTTCAAACTTTATTATTGGTCTTGGAGAGGATGATGAATGCGTCAAAAACGGTGTTACAAAGCTTTCTGAGATGGGAATCATTCCAAATCTTTGACCAATTTCACAATCTCCCTTAAGAGCCGGAGAGATTAAAATAGAACGACCTACAGCAGAGCGCCTTATCAGACTTTCTGTAATGGCGCGCGATATATTAAAGGAGAACAACCTTGATGCAAAACTGGCAAAAACAATGTGCCTGCCATGCACAGGATGTGATTTAACGCCATTTAGAGATATCTGATCTGATAACCGAAAAGTAATTTTTCTTTTTTCCAATCTCTGTATCTCTGATTTTAATAGTGCAGAAAAATTGTAATTATTCAGATAAAATATGTTTCACAGGCAGTTGTCTCTTCAAAACATTTCATGACCGAATCTGCACTTTCCTCTCCAATCCTTTCTGAAATAAAATTCAGAAAACCTTCCATATATTCAGCAGGAATGCATCCAAGGCTTTCGCTGCCATCATATATCAGTCCGATGAGGTAATGGATTTCATCATCATCAAGCACTTCAAGCCTTTTTAGAAAGTCCTCCAAATCTTTTGAATAATGGTTTGCAAGCGGCGGTAGAATTGAACGGTAGGGACTACCTGAGCCTTTACAGATTAACCCCTCAGATTCAGGAGCAATTTTTTTAAGGATTGATATATCTTTTTTTGTAAGAGCACGTGGCATTAGTTATCACCTTCAACATTGTCTTTTTACAATTTTACAGAACTTTTGGTACACTATCGCTTTTTATTGATTCATGCCGAAACATTCACAATTGTGACTGACCAAATAATAACTATTGAATATCTTAAAAAAGGTTGTGATATTATTCTAAGACAAAATGATCAGACAGACAATGAATCCACTTTACAGCAGATAAATTCACTGAAAAAAACCAGGGATGCAACTATTCTTGCACACAATTATCAGCTGCCGGAAGTGCAGGATATAGCTGATATTGTTGGAGATTCGCTCGAACTTGCAAGAGCGGCGGCAAATCTTGAATCAGAAGTAATTGTATTCTGCGGCGTTGATTTCATGGCAGAGACCGCAGCAGTGTTATCACCTGAGAAAACAGTTATTCTGCCTGTAGCAGATGCACAATGCCCGATGGCTGAGATGATAACCGCAGGAGAGGTTAAGGTACTTCGTGAACGCTTCCCTGACGCCGCTGTTGTTGCATATGTGAATACATCTGCGGAAGTAAAGGCAGAAAGTGATATCTGCTGCACATCTGCAAATGCGGTCGCTGTAGTTGAGTCCCTTGATGAGCAGGAAATAATATTCCTGCCCGACCGAAATCTCGCTGCATATGTGGCACGGTTTACTGAAAAAAAGATTCTGCCGTGGGAGGGTTTCTGTTACGTTCACGACAGAATAACATCAGATGATTTAAAGACTGCAAGAAGTTTTCACCCGGATGCAGAAGTTCTTGCTCACCCTGAGTGCCGCCCGGAGGTTATTGATCTGGCAGACCATGTCTTCTCAACATCAGGAATGGTCCGACATGCCTGCAAAAGCCGGTCAAAGGAATTTGTCATAGGAACTGAGGTAGGACTTTTATACCAGCTTGAAAAGAGATGCCCCGGCAAAGTATTTTATCCGCTCTCAGAGACGGCAGTGTGTGTAAATATGAAGAAAACAGGGTTGTCTGATGTTTTAGACTCCTTAAAAAGCCTGAAACCCAGGATTGTAGTTTCAGGTGAAGTTGCCATAAAGGCAGAAAGAGCAATTGAGAGGATGCTTGATATATCCTGAAATTCTCATGAGAGTATGAGGGATCATATTTGATTGCTGCAAAAGGGGTTATGAGAATTATTCAATATTTTTTTTATTTATGTGGGGATCGACCCATTGCTCTTCACCCTTTCGAAATTCTTTCTTCCATACAGGGGCCCTTCTCTTAATCTCTTCAAGGATGTATTCACATCCAGATAATGCGTCTTTACGGTGAGGAGAACCCACAACAATTATCAGGATATTGTCACCGGGTTTTAAGCGTCCGGTTCTGTGAATAATATCAACCGATAAAAGCCCGAATTTTTTAATTGCATCCTCTCTTATAGCCTCGAATTCACGGAGTGCACCCTCTTCATATGCGCTTAATTCAATCCACTCAATATCATCATCTCTGACAATCCCGTCAAATACAACAATTGCACCCATTGCACTCGATTTAGCGCTTTCTACAAGCTTTGCTATATCCGCATCATTATTTGTTACTCTTACAGATATTTCAGTCACCCCCCTGCAACCGGTGGGTAAACTGCAATTTCATCACCGGAAACGATTTGGATTGCCTTTACATCATCTTTATCAATTCTGACAAAATTGTGCATAATCAGAACATAATCCTGAAAACTTCCGTCCTGATTGAAGATACTCTCAGTTCCTTCTGGATATTTCCCACAAAACATCTTTAATGCATCATATACTGTATTCTCACCATCATACTCAAAATCAGTCTCTTTTGGGAAAATTTCTGCAAATCTGGCAAAAAACTTTATTTTTAGCTTCATTTTTAAAACTCCATGGCCGTAACATTAATTATTTTTATATCTCTCCCAAATATCTCCCATAAATATCAGATCACTAATCTGGAGAGCAGGAGACATAACCGAAATCAATATTTATCTATACATCCAATTCACAATTGTGAATTACATAACTGTAATACTTTTCAAATAAAAAATGTTGTGGTAATTATGGATCTACCCTGTCAGAAAATAGTCTGGGATGTCATCCCTGCAATACGCGCCGCTCTTGCAGAAGAGCTTGTCGGAATGGGTGTTTCAAGTCTTCAGGCATCCAAACTGCTTGGAATAGCACCATCGGCAGTATCACAGTATCTTTCAAAGAAGAGAGGGTACAGAATCGAATTTGAAAGCGAGGTCAGGGAAGAATTAAAACTGCTTGCAGAAGATCTAAAAGATGGAAAAGTGAAAGATCTGACATCAAGAATGTGCGCCATATGTAAGATGATCAGAACCGACGACGGATGCGGCGAATAATAAAATACGGAAATAATCCCTGCTATGAAGAGCACGACTGAAGCTAAATTCAATAAATTAAAAGAAGACCTCAGTTCCGGCAAATCCCTTGCAATTGCATATTCAGGAGGGGTTGACAGTTCACTTCTTTCAGCAGTTGCTGTAGAAATTCTTGGGGAGAATGTTCTGGGAATTTTTTTAAACAGTCCTCTGATACCAAACAGAGAATATAATAACGCAGTGGAAACTGCCGCTGAAATAGGACTCCGGTTAAAAGTCATAGACTTTGATCCGTTCCTTGTGGAGGGTCTTTCCTCAAACCCAAAAAACCGGTGCTACATCTGCAAGAGCCACATCGCCGGGAAAATAAAAGAGTTTCTCAAAGACTATGACATAACTGAGATTGCTGACGGGCAGAATGTCTCAGACCTTGGTGAGTACAGGCCGGGAATAAAGGCATCAGATGAGGCAGGGATACTGCATCCCTTCATTAAAGCCGGCATTAACAAAGATGAAATTCGCGAGATTGCACGCGAACTTGGACATTCATTTGCAGACAAACCATCTTCGGCCTGCCTTGCCTCAAGGATTCCATACGGTGATGGGATAAATCCAAAAAAACTGGGAATGGTTGAAAGAGCTGAAGACATCCTCTTTTCACTTGGATTTAATAATTTCAGGGTAAGGCTTCACGGCGATATTGCAAGAATTGAAGTTTTGCCCTCGGATTTTTTGGCACTTCTTCAAAATAAGGATTTAATCATGAAGGAATTAAAAAATACCGGATTTAAGTATATATGCCTTGATATGGGGGGCTACAGAAGCGGAAGCATGGATGAAATATAATTTGTCTGTCTTTTTATTTTTTTATCATCTTATTTTACAGTGCATAATCTTAAGTTTAGGAATAATCGGAATGAAATGGAAGATTATTTCAAAGTGTCCATTCTAATCCAGTACTTTAAACTTAGACGATCATTAATATGTTCAAACCTACAATATTAAATTTAAAATAATCTCTTAAATTGTCCAAATCGCAGTATTGGCCCTAAATTCCCCGTTTTTTTGCACAGAGGTCACAAGGCACATTTTGTAAACCTATTTTGATTAACATCACTCATCCCCATTTAGGCCTCATTAATTCTTCCATTTCTCATCGAGATCAATCTGAAAAGAGTATCTTTGAATTGAAATTGTATTGTTTCCAGTGAAAAAGTTACAAAATTATAGATAGCTACCGCTAAATCGGTCGCAGCTGCATATTCCGTTCATTGAGATGTCAGAATGTCAGCTTATAGCAATTTCATCAATCCTTAATATACGAAAATGAGTCATACTTTCTTCAAATATGATGGCAAGATAATGATTTAAGGGGAATTTGTCCCTGTCTATTACTTTTGGTCCTCTCTGAATCTTTGCAAATCGCTTCCATTTTGTTAAAACCCAAAAATTCTGAATTATGCATGCAATTAGATAATAAAAAAATCTCACCACATGATCTTTGGTGGATGTTCTTACTTTGAATTTATTATTAATGACATATGTTGATTCAATGGCAAATCTATGCCTGTATCGCTCACTAATTGATTTGGGGAAGTATTAATTTTGTACACAACAAAAGCACGATGAAGAGCACCTTTTTTACCCTTTTTACCTTTCATGTAAATGACACGATCAACAATTTTCACCTTACATTTTAGCTTATTCTTCGATTTGGCGTTTATAACATATTCAAATGATTTTGATTTCTTTCCCTTCAGCTGCCTTTTGAGTTCATCACTGTTCTTCTTAACAGGCACTATGTGAGGAATTTCAGATTCCTTAAGGTAACTGAAGATTTCAGCAGAGTAAAACTCACGGTCAAGCATCAGAGATTTGATCTTGAATCCATATCCATAAATTAAATCAACACAATTCTTTATTGCGGTGAGGTTAGTGGAATCTCTAAACAAAGGAATAACCTGAAGTATAAGGTGCTTATCCATATTTACAACCGAGAATGTCAGGTATCCAACAAAATAATTTGTCGATGCCTTTCTTTTTCCACCTACAATTGGAGATTTAGGATTTTTTTTATCCTTTTTCCCATAATATGGAATTAGCGTTATATCAATTGCAAAATCATACTTCTGACCTTTCTTAAGGATTCCTTTTCCCGCTTTTAAAAGCATTTTTGGAGTATTTAGTGTCAATTCCTCCATATTAAGGCCATGAAGTTTTTTTAGACAAGTCGTATGGGACGGTAGTCCTTCCGTCATTTTTGCAAAACCGGATATTGAGTTATTAGAACATGCCGTAGCGATAGCTCCCCGAATCAACGTTAGACTATCATAGTTTCTGCCACCTGTTAAGGTTACATTCCCCTCAACAAGAGCGCATATCGGTTCAAGGTTTCCAAGCTTATTTTCTTTATTAAGCTCTGATTTGCCTATATTTTGACAATTATTTGCCATATGAGGGGTTTTTGAGAGTATATAAACCCCACCATAAATCAGGCGTACGTCAAAAAAATAAGGTAAATTCTGGCTAAATTCTAAAAGAATTTGGCGATATTGGGGTAAACGCGCAGTATTACGCGCAGTAGTCCATGCGGTTTGTCATTAAAATAGAGAAGTACTTAACTTTCTCAAGTTGGGCAGAAATACTCTGAGCAAAAAATGGGGTTTTTCAGGAAATGTTTAAAGTACTGTAATCGCGCTGCACAGCCTTAAACAAACTTTCCGGATAATTCCTGAAAGTTTTGTATCAGACTATAATTGAAGGAGAGGTTTTATTTTTTAATCAAAGCATTTTTTTGTTTCTCCATTTTTTTTTGTTTCTCCATTAAATCCTCTTTAGATCTTCTTCAAATTTCCTTCCTGCCTGACAAATCTGTCCCAGTTCCAGGGTTCATCAAGAATATTCACTAAAACGCTGTTTATTCCGCAGATTCCAAGCGCCTTTCTTTCCACCTGTGATTTAAGGTAATTGACAAGAGGGCAGGTTTTGCATGTCAGAATCATATCAATTATTGCTTCATCTCCCTGCACGCGGATTTCCTTAATAAGGCCGAGATCAACAATATCAATACCCACTTCAGGATCAATGACTTCTTTTAAAGCTTCAAGGATCTCGTTTTTACAGACCATTTCAGAACTGATTTCCGGATTCTCCCCGGATAAAAATGCCTTTTCCATGCTTAATATCCTGTCTTCAAGCTGACTCTGTCTGTCTAAAAGCCGGCTTATAACTCTCAACATCGGATCAGGCATACTCTCAGGGTCCCCGTTTCCGGATTCAGTGCTCCCTTCCGGTCCGGCAATTCTTCCGGGAACACCGACAACGGTTGCACCTGCAGGCACTGATCTTATAACAACTGCACCTGCACCAACCTTTGAGCCTTTCCCAAGCGTAATCGGGCCAAGAACTGATGCACCCGAACCTATCACAACATCGTCCTCCACAGTAGGATGACGTTTTACATTTTCAAGGGCAGTTCCTCCAAGAACAACACCCATGTATATTAAAACATCATTTCCGACTTCGGCAGTCTCGCCGATAACAACTCCCATACCATGATCAATTACTGCCCTGTGCCCAATTTTAGCCCCGGGATGTATCTCGATTCCTGTAAAAAAACGGCTTATATGAGAGAGAAATCTTGCAAAAAATTTTAGTCTGTGTTCCCACAGCCAGTGCGAACGCCTGTGAAACCATAGTGCATGAAGTCCCGGATAGCAAAACATTACCTCAATTGCAGAGCGGGCTGCAGGGTCTTTTGACTTAATTGCTCTGATATCTTCCTGCAAACGAAATGGCATCTCAATCAGTCCTTTCTTCAAACAAACCGGAGCTTAAGTATCTCTCACCGGTATCAGGAAGAATAACAACAATAACTTTTCCTGCATATTCATCTCGTCCGGCAAGGCTTAATGCACCATAAAGTGCTGCACCGGAGGATATCCCTGAAAGAATTCCTTCATCACGGGCAAGTTCTCGTGCGGTTTCAAATGCATCCTCATCCTTTACCCGGATAATTTCATCAACAAGACTTACCTTCAGAGTATCAGGAATAAAACCTGCACCGATACCCTGAATTTTGTGAGGGCCGGGACTCTCTCCGGAGAGAACTGACGATGAATACGGCTCAACAGCAACGGCCTTAAAATCACTTTTTCTGGCTTTTATCACTTCTGAAATTCCGGTGATTGTTCCGCCGGTTCCGACACCTGCAACGACGGCATCCACATTGCCGCCGGTATCACGCCAGATCTCTTCTGCGGTGGTCTTCATGTGCTTTAGAGGGTTTGCCGGGTTTTTAAACTGCTGAGGTATGAAGAAGGAGTCGGGTTTTTCTTTTTTTATCTCTTCTGCACGTGCAATTGCCCCTTTCATACCATCTTTTCCAGGCGTCAGGATAAGATTCGCACCAAAGGCTTTCACAAGCATCCGCCTCTCTGAACTCATCGTATCGGGCATGACGATAGTTATTTTGTATCCGCGTGCAGCCGCCGCCATTGAAAGAGCAATACCTGTATTGCCGCTCGTAGGCTCAAGAATTTCTATATCTGCTGTCAATAGCCCTGCTTCTTCTGCTGCCTCTATCATTGCGATTCCAATCCTGTCTTTTACACTTCCCATCGGATTGAATGATTCAACCTTTGCAACCACAGTCGCATCGAGACCTTCTGTAATGCTATTAAGGCGTATAAGAGGAGTATTTCCTATTGTATCGGTGATATTTCCATATATTTTCACCATTTTCAATCATCCCAACAAAACTTTCTTTTTACAATTTTTTTTCATTCTTCTTTTTTCCTCTCTGTCAGGAAAATTCACAATTGTTAACTATTACATATTAGCATCTCTTCCTGATTATAAATAAATTCTGTTATTCAGGATGTTAAAAAAAGTATGAAATCAAAAACTATTTAATCAATATATAATCGGTAATTTTATCCATAAAATGAGTTATTTCCCGTTTTTATTCAAAACAATTTTTCTAAACCTTAAAAGTTCATCACAGAATTCACCAAGGTAGTCATCCATTGAAAGACTGCCTTCCTGAAATGTGCAGTCCTCCTCTTCAATAATTCTCTGTATCTTTTCGCCTGACGGAAGAAGAAGATCTATTGGGACACCGGATTTTTTTGAGCCTCTGATAAGAGACTCTCTGAAGAGGCCAAGACAATAGCCTATACGATATTTATATGTACCGCGTGTCTTTTCAAGATATGCCGCAACTCTTTCAGTCTCTATCTGGAGGAAATCCTCCCTTATCTTCTCATCATTGACCTTTCCAAGCATGTACTTATAATGCGCATACGGGTACATCTCTTCAAGTTCTCCCGGGACTATGCCACATGTGCCAAAAACAACGATATGATAACTCTCAGGAGGAAGAACCTGTGAGATTATCATTCTGATAAGTTTGTGGCTTGGACTCTGGCTGTATGGCTTTTTTACAGCACACGGCATAAATATTGCAATGTCTTTTTTTTCGACTTCATATTCATCTATGATATACCTGTGTGACTTCTCAAATTCCGGCAGATAAAAAGGAGGTCCTGTCAGAACAGGCCCTGAGTCAGTATTTTTCATCTCTTCATTGGTATCTGGCGTCTGCATAATAATTCTGTATAGTTGTAACCGGAAATACAATAAACCAGTTTATTCCTGCATACTCTGCAGATTCAGGGAATTATTAATATTAATATCTGCCATTAAAAGTATACTCTCCCAAAACAGATATTTTGGAGAAAATTATTTCATCCTCCGGAGACTGGTGGAAAAATCCTTATTTCATCACCATCTTCAGCAGAGATTTCATCTGCATCGTCTGAATAGATCCTCTCACCGTTCTTCATAAGAATAACATAATCATAGAAATTGCCTGCATCATCAAAAATAAACGCCTGTCCCTCAGGATTGTCCTCTGTAACTGACTTTGCAATGCTTTTCAGCGTATCAGTTGAATTATTGTCTATTTCCTTTATGATTTCACTTCCAAAATACTCCTGGAAACGTGCATAAAATTTAATTTTAATTCTCATATCTTATGAGGTTGTTGCGTGAATAAAATGTAGTGGATAAATGGATAAATTGTTTATATGTATTGGTTAAAACTTGTCAAAAAATGCCTGTTTGTCAAATGAAATTGTCCTATTGACTACAAGAAAATAACCGTGCAACAGCCTCTTATATTCAGCACTTTGAGCGATCGCGATAATATTTTTCACATTCAGAACCAGGCAATTTGGAGGGAATCATATATTCCGGCCACCAGACCAAGGTGATTAATTGACTCAATGGATCCACCAACATAACCATCTAAGATATCCATAGTTGAAAAAGTCACCCATGAGCCTGCGGGTTCCCAGATGATGAATGAAACAGTGTATTGTTTTATAGGGGTATATTTGGATCATAATATGTGGATCTTTCTATTTTATATTTTGGAATTAATTCTTACCTGCGGATTGTAAGATAAATTCTGTAATTTTTTGTTCATCTGTTCTCTTCTTCTTTACTTCATCATTGGAATGATCTCTTTTTTTGGGACGAGACTGTCGTAAATTACATATGATCCGACTGAACCTTCATAGTTTACAGTGACCTTAATCCTGTCCTGTGTCTTCTGACCTCCGTCAAATGTGACTGTTCCGCGGACTTTGTCTGCACTTAGCTCTTTTATCTCATGTCCGCCATCTGCATAGTAACAGTCGACCTGGATGTTGTTTACATAGTTCTGACCCATTCCACCGCGGAACCCTACTGTAATTGTACCGTAGACTGTGTCCTTGTCAACCCCGACTACCACCTGATACTTGCTCTCAGGTTGCTGTGTCGGTCCGGGGACAAGGTCAGAGTTCTTTGTCGGCTCTGCCGGTGCAGATGTTGGAGCAACTGTTGGCTGAACCGTCGGTGCCTGGGTTGCAGGACTGCTGTCTGTTCCTGTGCACCCTGCACAGATTACAAGTCCGGCTGCAATGAAAACCAGAATCAAAGATACATATCTCATGATATAGGGTTAGTTACCGTAAAAATATTTAAAATATAGCTTCAGCATTAAAACCGATATGTGACACAATCATGCGGACAGGTAGCATATCTTCCTCACTCCTTATTCATAAGATTTCCACAGGATACACATGCGGGATTTTTGGCAAACTGTATCTCCTCTGTTCGTGCCTGCATCCCATCCCATATAATGAGCCTGTTTTTCAGGAGTTCTCCTTCACCTGTTATATATTTGATTACCTCTGTTGCCTGAACCATACCGATTAGCCCGGGAGTTACACCGACAACAGGAAAAACTTCAACAGGCGGTGCTTTTGGAAACAGGCAGCGTAGACATGCAGTTTTACCCGGGACTATTGTTGTAGCCTGACCGTGAAATCCTCTTATTGCACCGTGAAAGAGAGGTATGCTTTTCTGAAGGGCAACATCATTGAGGAGGTAGCGGGTTGGAAAATTATCCATTCCGTCCACAATTCCATTACTATCACCGACCAGTTCTGATACATTTGATTCATCAATTGTGACGTCCAGAACTTCCACTCTGATGTCAGGATTTAGTGCATTTAATTTTTCTTCTGCCGATTCTGTCTTTTTCTTCCCGATATCCCGATTATAGTGAAGAATCTGACGATTGAGATTTGTTAACTCAACAACATCCTTATCGGCAACAACTAATGTTCCGACTCCCGCAACTGCAAGATATATGGATATCGGAGAGCCCAGCCCTCCGGCGCCGGCAACAAATATCTTTGCATCCTTTAATTTTTTCTGGCCTTCCTCACCAAAAGACAGTATCTGTCTTTTATACCTGTCAAGTTCCTGTTTTGAAAACACTATATAATCACTTTTCCCACGTAATTGATCATTTTTAGCTGGCGAACTACAATCTCTATAATTTTCTGAAATTGTAAATGTTCAGTCTTCTGAAGCAATATCCTAATTTCCCATTTTTTTGAATCACTTTTCTGGAAATATCGCTATTTTGATTCAAATCGTAAGTTATATATACTTTAGATATCTAATAGATATCTGTGAAAAAAGTACCAATTGTTGCAGAAACTGAACTTAATGTCAAAAACATTGAGGGGTTCTACATTCGAAAAGTTACACCCTTTGGAACAAGTGCGAAGGTTGATTGTCCAAAGGAACACCTTGGAAAGAAAGTCTATCTTGTAATTGTAGGGCCTGAAGACTGATATCAGATGAATTGCGAAAGTATCCGTAATTACAACAAAACATACAGGTACAAGAAAGAAATAGCCAAATTATCTCATGATATTATTCAACTGAAGGTCGAAAACGAGAAGTTGAATAAAAAATTGAGTCAGGCTAATTCCACCAACATAGAGTTACTCTACGAAAATGAAAAGCTGAAAAAAGAATTCAATGAGTACAAATTCAGGCATCCACCAACTACAGGAGAAAAAGGTGGCAAACCATATGCCATAAAAAAAGAGTCAAAAAAAAGCACAACTAAAGATTCCAAGGATCCAGATAATAATAAAACAGAGAAGAAAAAGAAGAGAGGGGCACAACCTGGACATAAGGGTAATTTTAGGCCAAAACCGGAGAAGGTTGACATACATAAGACAATTGATGTGGCTGAATGCCCTTACTGCGGCAATACCAAATTGAGCAAAGTGCAGGAAGAAAGGACAAGAATTGTTGAGGATATCCCCATAGTTAAACCAATTGTTACAATGTATCATATCCCTCGGAGATATTGCTCAAAATGTAAAAAAATGGTTGAAGGAGAAGTTTTAGATGCTCTTCCAAACGCAAGGATAGGTTTAAGGGCTATGCTTACTGCGGTCTGGATGGATGTTGTAATGAAAGGTACTGCAGTTGGAATACCTAAAATATTTAAGAACTTTACCGGTTTAAAAATCAGCACTGGTGAAGTCAAAAAAATGGGTGAATTGATTGCAAAGGAATTCTCTGAATATTATGAGGTTCTCAAAGAGATGGTCAGAGAAGCCGATGTCAGATACATGGATGAAACTTCCTGGAGAGAGAGTGGAATTAACAAATGGTTGTGGGTTTTTGTTGCGGAAGGTGTAGCACTATACATGATTGCAAAAACCCGCAGTCACAAGGAACCACTTTCTATTCTTGGAGAAAACCCAAAAGGAATAGATGTTCATGACCGATTCTCTGCGTATAATACATTGGCAAGAAAAACCGGAAACAGAGCACAACAGATTTGCTGGTTTCATCTTCTTGTAGATTCTAAAGATCTTTCAAAACTTTATGGTGAAGAGGGCAAACATATCCATGAAACAATGAAGTACATCCATGCTAAAGCAAAATCATTCGAGGGAAAAGGCCGCCCGGAGGATGTTGAAAATTTAATCTCAGAATTGCAGGATAAATTAGACCGACCTTATAAAAATTTAAAATGCAGGAAATTTGGGGAGAGTTTAAAGAGAGTTAAGGAAAAATTATTTCAGTTTGTGATTAATCCGAAAGTAGAGAGTACTAACAATAAAGCTGAAAGAGCTGTTAGGCCAATGACTGTAAAAAGGAAAATTTCCGGAGGAACGAGATCACCAGAAGGTTCTCGGACATTAGAAATACTTGCATCTGTACTTTTTACCAGTCAGAACAATGGTGCAGATTTAATTGAAGATTTGCTTAATTTGATTCATCCTTCACAACACTGAATATATACCTGAAATTCCTATATTTTTCCCTGCTTCATAAATATCTGCAAAACTGTTTAGTATCACATAGGTTAACGACAAAAGTTTCCTTATTAAATTTCAGCTTCAGCCAGCAGAAAAATCTGTTTTCTCAGACCTTGTAAAAAAACCGTCATTCACATATGAATCTACAAAATATTTATGCTGGATGATAAAATGAGGTGCCTATATATCCACCGACAGGCGAACAATTCCTCAATGTTAAAGGGCATCATGCAACAATAACCTCTTCAGGTGATAAATTCAACCCGTAAAGACTCTGTCTGGCATCAATAAAATAATGCTTTTCAATCAGGAGATTCTCATCCTTAAGCCTTTTTATGGCATAACGGACAGTTCTTGAGGGAAGTGTCGTCTCAGATATCAGATCTTTCTGGGTCAGATTTCCGTTCAGTTCAAGTGTCTTGTATACAAGCTTTACAGACGGAGGCAGATGCCCGATATTACGGTTTTTCTCCTCATTCTTTTCTGTTTTTACAACAAAAACGATCACTCATAGTCTAATCAACCAATATAATATTGAAGTTCACAATTGTTAAGTCTTACCCCTCATTTTTATTGATGGCTTATAATTACTGGCGGTTATATTTTGGGAGGTATGCTAATTTTTGGCTCTGTAGAAATCTTCCCGTAAAATAGCTACCAAAAGATCGATCGTACAGGTATTTCCATGTCACCGCCGGTTTAATGTTGCTCAATGTGTGCCGGCAATCACATCCGGCAGGGCCGGTCTGAACTGACAGATAATAATCAGAATTTGGTTCTCACTGAATTTTTCTGATTTTGTTTTTCTCTCAGGAAATATTGGTGAAAAACGATCTGCTGGCACAGGTCCGCGTAGATCCCGGAATTATATTCGTCTGGTAAGGCCAGGTATGCAAAAAGAGCACAGCCTGTGAGAGGGATATACATATCATCTCTTCAAAGAGCATACCTGTCTGGTTAGTCTTCTCCATTTTATATTCCCGTATTACTTCATCACCAGCAGAATTGAATTCATCCTCAATAATATTACAGTATTCTGTATGTTTTTTTTCTGAATTGGCGAAAAGCCGGAATATAGAGTCCTGTGTCTGAATTGTGAGTGAAAAATGATATGCATTTATTACAGGATGAATGATTAAAGGACTGAATAACTACTCAGTTAAAGATTTAAAAACCTAAAAAGAAAGAATAAGCCTCAGACGAGAATCGAACTCGTGACCTGCTGATTACAAATCAGCCGCTATACCGCTAAGCCACTGAGGCGCACTAACTAGGTTGAATTTATTCCTATATATAAGCTCTTATTTGGGCTTTTAAATTCGCCTTTGGGAAAAGAATTATTCAGGGTCTCCGGAATATGGCAGTCTTTCCTTAAAGAGGCATAATTTTCAGTTATGATTCACATTACAGGATTTAACAAATCACATAAAAAAGAAAGAATAAGCCTCAGACGAGAATCGAACTCGTGACCTGCTGATTACAAATCAGCCGCTATACCGCTAAGCCACTGAGGCGCACTATTTAGGTTGCATTTATTCCAATATATAATCTGTCATTCTGTTCTGCCGGCCGGAATGATTCCTTAGTTGTATGTGGTGAAAATAACCCTGAATAATACCCGGAACCTGCAATAAACCCAATCAATTAATCTGAGAATACATACCAATGTTAAAGAAGGAAAGATAATGGCGCACCTGACCGTGGACATAGGAGGAAGACCCGGCATAGACTGCCAGGGCTTTTGCAGTTACTGCTACTTTAAAAAATTAAAAAAGGAAGAGAATCCCGAACCTTTCGGGTGCAAATACTGCCTTCCCTTCTCAAAAGGCTGTGAATACTGCACAGACGGAGTGAGGGAAAGATATGAAGACTTCAAACCCTTAAAAGAAGTTGCAGACGATGTCCTTGCAAACCTCCAGATGACGGACGGGGAGCTTGATAAAATAACAATAAGCGGCGGCGGAGATCCGTCCTGCTATCCGGAATTTAAAGACTTAATGGAGATCCTCGGTTCAATGGAGGCCCCCCTTCATATAGGCTACACCAGCGGAAAAGGCTTTGACGACCCTGACCTCGCCGACTTCATGATAGAATGCGGCCTTACAGAGATTTCATTCACAATATTTGCATCTGACCCAAAACTCCGGGCAGAATACATGGGCGATAAAAACCCCGAAGCCTCACTTGCAGTCCTAAAGCGCCTCTGTGAAAAGATAGACGTCTATGCAGCAGCAGTCATAATTCCGGGCATAAACGATGGCGAAGTCCTCGAAGAGACCTGCCGGTGGCTTGACGAAGCCGGCGCAAAGGGTTTAATCATAATGCGCTTTGCGAACCGGAGAGATCAGGGCTTAATCCTTGGCAATGCACCTGTAATGGACGATGTCTTCTTCCTGCACACAGTGAGGGAATTTGCAGAGATAGTCGAAGGTTTAAACAGCAGATATAAGATGAAGATAAGCGGCACACCGATGTATGACCCAACAATCGGATCACCATTCGCCATCCTCAACGAACCCGGACTCCTCGAAAAACTCCCCCGTGTAACCGGAAAGGCAAGTGTCATAAGTGGAAGCATAGCCGCACACCCGATACAGAAGATCCTTGACGCATGCGGAAACGACACATGGGTTGTTCCGGCACAAAAGGAGATCGCCTGCCTGCTTACATCAGACGACCTCAGAAAAATAGATAAATCCCGCCTTGAAAAAACGGTTATAATCCCCGGAAGGTCATTCATATTTGAAGCGGATGCTGTGGAGATTCTCTCAGAAGACGGCATTTCAAGAACAGTTGTCAGAGGGCCTGACACCCTCACAGCCGATGCCGAGACAAGCATGGGCATGACAAAAAATGAGGTCCTTGAGATGGAGATGGAAGGTTTTGCAGACTTAATCCGTCTTATTAATATGTACGGGAAATAACTGTCCCACCTATCCTTAAAATTTCTTAAGCTTTTTTTTAGATCCAGCCCCTTGCAGCCATAGACTCAACAAGCTTATTGAGTGCCATCGTATAGGACGCCTTTCTCATAGAGATCGAATGCAGTTTTGAGGACGCTAAAACCTTATTATACGTCCTGGTCATCTTGCCGTCAAGCCTTTTATTTACATAATCCTCATCCCAGTGGTCCATATTGAGGTTCTGAACCATCTCGTAATAGGAGACGATCACTCCGCCGCCATTACAGAGAATATCCGGGATGATATGGATATTTTTCCCAAGCAATATCTCCTCGCCTCCGGTTGTCACAGGGCCGTTGGCGAACTCTGCGACAATCTTTGCCTTAACATTACCGGCGTTCTCATCCGTTATTACATGTTCAAGGGCGGCCGGAATCATGATATCAACATCAAGTTCGAGCAGTTCTTTATTTGTGATACTCTCAGAGCCGGGATAACCGGTAAGCGTCTTATTCTCCTTCTTATATTTCATAACTGACCGGGGATCAAAACCCTCTTCATTATAAATCCCGCCTCTGCTGTCACTCAGGGCAACAATCCGGCAGTCATAGCTCTCCTTCCCAATCAGTGCCGCATTATAGCCGACATTGCCAAAACCCTGCACTGCGACTGATGGTTTTTTCCTCCCGGAATTATTCTCATTTAAATGTCCGGAGACCTCGTGCAGCTCAAGCCCCATCTCCTTTGCAGCCTCACGTACCGTAAACCATCCACCCCTCGCCGTAGATGTGCTTCTTCCTTCAGAACCGCCAAGTGAGAGCGGTTTTCCGGTGATGACCTCAAAATGGCTGCTGCCCCTGCATTTGCAGTATTCATCGGCCATCCAGCCCATAATCCTGCTGTCTGTGTACACATCCGGTGCCGGAATATCAATATCAGGCCCGATAAACGGGCCGAGTGCCTGTATATATGCCCTTGACATCCGCTCGGTTTCTCCGTCTGACATCTTCTTCGGGTTGCATACGATGCCTCCCTTCGCCCCGCCGAGCGGCAGTTCGTTCAGGGCGCATTTCATCGCCATAATTGCTGCAAGACCCCTGATTGTATCCGCGTTCTCGTCCGGGTGGTACCTGATCCCGCCTTTTGTCGGCCCTCTTGCATTGTTGTACTGGACTCTGAAACCCTGAAAGGTCTTTATTGTGCCGTTGTCCATCCTCACCGGGATTGAGACATGGATCTCTCTCATGGGCTTTTTTAAAAGTTCCTCAATGTCAGCGGTAAGCTCCATATCGACAGCACAGGTGCATATGTTTTTCCTGACCGAATCGTAGAGGTTCTCCTCAGCACTGAATATATCATGATCTTCATCCATGTTTTAAAGGATGTTCTCAATCCGATAAATTCTTTCCCGCTGAAATAGTGTTATAATCTCATCATCTCCGGAATTTTCTTTAAATGATCAACTTAAAATGTTCTTATTCCCAATTATTCATTGTTCAACTGTTTTCAGGTTAATCCTGCAATATCAAAGGTAAAAATATGAAGAAAGGATATATACACATTAATACAGGGGATGGAAAGGGAAAGACGACAGCGGCTCTTGGGCTTTCTGTCAGAACCTTAATTTCCGGGGGAAAAGTCTTCTTCGGCCAGTTTATCAAGAAGGGAAATACTGCTGAACTCTCAGTTCCTGACTATTTTGAGAATTTCACCATTGAGCAGTTTGGCGAAGGGCTTTTACTTGGCAGGGTTCCGGATGATAACGACATCCGTTCTGCTGAGGAGGGACTGAAGAAGGTTGCCGGAATTTTAAGGTCGGGGGAGTATGACCTCGTTGTCATGGACGAGGTCAATGTTGCGATATCAAAGGGCCTGATTAAGACCGAAGACGTCCTCTCTGCCATTAATAATAGGGCGGAGCATGTTGAGGTTATAATGACGGGGCGTTATGCACCGGCAGAGCTTATTGAAAGGGCGGATCTTGTAACCGAGATGAGGAAGGTGAAGCATTACTACGATAAGGGTGTTAAGGGCAGAGAGGGGATTGAATACTGACGTTTAACGCCCGGAATTGTGCCTGTCTGGCATATTTTTTCCGGTTGCCTCTCTCATAAAATATCAAGTATGCTCTTTGGCATGTCGGGGCATTCGTCCCTGAGGTAGCATCTATCGCAGGGTGCGTCCTTTGGTTTTTTCGGGATTTTGCCGCCGTCTATCTCTTTTGCCTTCTTTATTGCTCTCAGTGTCTCTCTCCTGTCTTTTGGCTGGATTTTACATATCCTTGATATTCCGGAGGGGATATATTCAATTAAAACTTCCCGGCATGTTACATCAAGGGTCTCTTCGGCACAGAATGCGAATGCTGCTGCCCGGATTCTCTCAGCTCCGTACACGCCGGCTTCGGGTGCCGGTGCGGTTCTGACTATGCCGATGTACGGACTTTTGTCAAAGATATGATCTGCACGTCCGTATATGCCGAACTTTTCTGATTTCAGCTTTACGTCATAATCTGCCGGTCTCTGCCAGTTCTCTTTCCTGCATGCCGAGACCCAGTCCCTGAGGTTTACTCTGTCCTCATCTGTCAGGTCAGGGTTCACTGTTTCAAGTTCTTCTAATATCTCATCCTCTATGATCTCATCGCCGGTGTGGTAGGATATCTGCTTGGCTATGGTGTATTCGGCCGGTTCTTCGCCTCTCTCCCGGTTTTTTTCGAGGTAGTAGCGGAACGGGCAGGCGTGGCAGGCGACAACTCCGCTTATCGGGGTTAGCTGCGGCTTTTCTTCTTCCTGTTCTTCCCCGTCATATCTCCCGAATTCGAGTTCATCTCCCGTTTCCGGTCTGCTGCCCTTTGCTGTATATATATCTGTCAGTCTTTTTTCTGTCATATCTTTAATAAACCTTAACCATTCAGAGCATAAAATATAATGGCATGGAGAAGAGAGAGATAGCAGTAAATATTCCTCAGGATCTTGATCCTGTATATTCAAACCGGATTCAGGTTGCCTTTAAGGATGATGAGTTCACTTTTGTATTTATGCACGAAATTCCGGGCACAAACCAGGCGCGTGCAAAGTCGATTGTCTCTATAAGTCCAAAGCATGCAAAGAACTTCTCTGAGGTGCTGGCAAATACCGTTAAGGGCTATGAGGATAAATTCGGCGAGATTGCAGCGCCTAAGGGCGGCAGTGATAAGAGAGAGTTTGACGATAAGAACGTCACAATAAAAGGATATTCCTGATTTTTCAGGGCATTTCCACATATTTTATTAAATGTCTGTATCCCGTTTATTTTTTATTTTTTCCTGTCCTGTTTTGCTGTAATGTTTTCACCGGAGAAATGAGTATATCCGGGTTATGCCTATTTGGGCAATATCTTCCCGTCCGGAAGCAATGTTTCAGGCCCGTCAGGCTAATCTGCTGTGCCCGGTTTTTCCGGACGGTAAATGACAGTTTTATAAATCCGCGGGTACAATATATACAGGCACAGTTGCAGTGCCGTTGTGGCTTAGTGGTATAGCGGCTGATTCGTAATCAGCAGACCGGGGGTTCAAGTCCCCCCAGCGGCTTTTTGTATCTCATGGTCTAAAGCCTTAAATTGTTAGACCTTTTAAATCTATTCTATGTCTGATATTCACCCCGGAGTTAAGACTTACAATCATGAAAGAACTTTAAAAAATGCTTTAGATTCTAATTTAATTACTAATAAAGATTCCAATCTGATTTTAGAATATGTACGGGAAAGAAAAATAACATATGATCTAAGCCCGACCAGAATTAATAAAATTACAACTCACCTGACCTTATGGAGACGTTTTTTAAAGGCTGAATATAAACAGGCAGCCATCTTTGATATTTATGAAGCAATTGAAGGTTTAAAGAATGGCAAAAATACCAGAGGCAAAGATTTTGCACAGAATACCATTCATGATTATATCACAGTTTTAAAGCCTTTTTTACTATGGCTTATAGAGAATGAATATTCGGATATTCCGGAGAAGAAGGTTAAAAAAATAAAATCTCCCCCTGTAGATACTGAAACCACAAAGCCGGAAGAGCTCCTAACACAGGAAGAAATATACAACCTTATTCAAGGAGCAAGGAACACCCGTGATAAAGCATTGATTGCCGTATTGTATGAAAGTGGTTGTCGGATAGGTGAATTAGGGCGGCTTACATGGAGAGATGCTATTTTTGATGAATACGGAGTAAAACTTTATTCGGATGATCATAAAGGTAAACAAACCAGATACAGCCGTCTGACCTTCTCAACTGAATATCTGGCCAACTGGAAGGAAAATACCCCGCTAAAAAATCCTGATGATAATATTTTCATTGCTTATCAGTCTAATGCACCTCTAAATTATTCCGGATTCCTCCGGGCAATACAAAGAGCTGCTAAAGCCTCCGGAGTAACCAAAGCGACAAAAACCCACCTGTTCAGAAAGAGCCGGATAACTCATATGATTACTCAGAACTATCAGGAGTCAATCATAAAAAAAACAATGTGGGGAAATCTGAATACAAATATGTTTCAGACCTATGTCAGGTTGTCAGAGGATGATATCGATAACGAATTCCTGAAGCATGCCGGAATTGTCCGGGATGATGAACAGGAAAAAGATCTATTACTACCTATAACCTGCAGCCAATGTCATACTGTTAACGCTCCGGATTCTATGTTCTGCTATAAGTGTGGGAATCCTCTTAATGAAGAAGCTGAAGAGATCCTTAATAGGAATATCAATAACTACATCAATGATATTGAATCTGATCCGGAATTTGAACCACTGGATCAAGAATATAAAAAATTTGAAAGTTCAGCCAGGGAGAAGCTGAACAAATAACCCTTTTTAACTCCGGACATATCCCTTATTCTGAAGCATATCCAACAGTGCCAGGTTAGCAACATCAGACATATCAAGAGGCCTGACCCTTACCCCGTCCGGTTCCATTGCCATTAGTAATACAGGGATGCCATGTATGTTCATGAATCTTTGAATAGAGATGTTTAAAGTATCGCTCTTCTCCAGCTTATGATTAGAGATAACATCTAAAAGTTCCTTCTCGATCCTTATTGTTGACGTGATCCTTTGTTTAGGTTCAAGTCCTAAAATGCGGCTCAGTGCGGTGGTGGATTTCATTTTTTTTTTCTCCTTAGTTAGTGTGTACTAACTCCATGACAAACCCATGTTTGTTAAATACGTTATTTAACCGACTACTATATTTATGTTACTCTATGTAACAGTCATATTATCGATGAGGTGATACGATTTGTCTGATGATGTAACACTCAATATTGACTTTGCAGACACAGAGCCAATAAAAACAGAATCACGTTTCTCCGTCCTGAAAAGCAGGTTCGGTCTTAAAGTTGCGGCTGCATCTACAGGTATGGCCGGGCTGGTCTCCTGCGTCTCTGCGGATACCTCAATCAACTGGACATCCATAACCGATCTCCTTGAAGGGGTAACCACAATCTTTCCATCAATCGGAAACATGGTTGTAGCTATCATCCCTACGCTGATGATCCTTGCTGTAGTCGGATTCGTCCTGTATTTCTTTGATGCAATTCTGGACGCAATAAGCGGAAGTCTCAAAATATTCCGCAGGTAGGAGGTAACAATTATGAAACTTATTCATACAGTCCTCCTTTTTACCTTACTGATCTCTGCTCTCTCCATACCTGTTATGGCAGAAGATGATATTGTCATCACCTTTTCTGATCTCGATTTCGACAAATCAACAGAAATTCTTATCTATGACGGCACCGGCGAGCTTGTCCGGGAAACGAACACATCCGGCACCGTATCTCTGAATCAGTCTTACTCTTATCTTTTTGTGTTTAAGCCATCTGAAAAGACATGGTTCTCAGATCCGTTTCAATCCCTCGAATTTCTGAAGATTCAGATGCCCACATATGTTGCTTATCTGATCTGGATCGTGGCTGTAATCGGACTCATGGCTATATTAGTAGCAGTTTTTGGAGGAAGGAGGCGTTAATCATGAACGAATTAACAGAACCAAAAGAAGGAACTGGAAAAAATGAAATTCTGAAAGGAATTTCAAATATCATTAAAAGTGACAGGAAAAAAGAGAAAAAAAAGAGTAACCAGAGTTTTGAATATATCGTTGGTGCTTTCTCATTGATATTTGGAATTATCTTCCTAGTATTCTTCACAATGCACTGCACTGTAGGTAATCTTTTCCTTGCCATTCAGGATGGCATACTGGGGATTTTTTTCTTCCTTGTAGGTACAGGAATATCTCTCAAACTTCAGATAAGGAAATCAGAAAAAAGATTAGAAAAGAAAATCCGGAAGCTGCTAAAGGAGGCCACCCCATGAACGGAAGAAAGGCCCTCCCATTCCTGATGATAGTGGGGCTTGCGGTTCTGCTGATTTGCAGTCCGGTGAGTGCCT